>NZ_JAFAUS010000341.1 GCF_019243155.1 Mycobacterium sp. | reverse complement strand
GTTCCGGGCGGACGGCGGCCAGACACCACGAGTGCAGGGCACCCATCGAATGCCCCACCATTCGAACAGGTGCTTGCACTGTGCTGACCGCGTCGGCCAGATCGGCGACGAAGCGCTCGGTGCTGACGGGATGCGGATCGTCGACGTCGCGGCCCCGGTGCCACAGCGCGTCGTAGGTGTAGACGGTGCCCAGCCGGGTCAGCCATGGGAGCTGGCGCGTCCATGTGGTGCCGCGCCCCATCAGGCCGTGCACCAGCACCAGCGGCTCGCCATCGCCTCCGTGGCGAGTCAACAGATCGCTGGGCATATCACCATCCTGGTGTGCACTAGGTCTTCGGTAGCGGCCGGCATGCAACGGGGTAGCCTAGCGACATGCCGCCAGTGGTGAAGATCAATGCAATCGAAGTTCCGGCCGAGGCAGGCCCAGAACTGGAGAAGCGGTTCGCCCACCGCGCGCATGCGGTGGAGAATCAGCCCGGCTTCCTCGGCTTTCAGCTGCTGCGTCCCATCCAGGGTGAGGACCGCTACTTCGTGGTGACACACTGGGAGTCCGATGAAGCATTCCAGGCGTGGGCGAAGGGACCTGCGATCGAAGCCCATGCGGGCCACCGGGCCAACCCGGTGGCGACGGGCGCGTCGCTGCTGGAATTCGAGGTCGTGCTCGACGTTGCCGCAAACAAAGCGGGCTAGCAAGCCCTCGGCTCGGCGTCGCGCTTTGGCGGTCAGTGCCGCCGCTGCACTGGTGGTCGCGTTGGCGCCCGGCTGCGCCCCCTCCCCCTCACCACAGGCGAACGCGGCGAACCCGGGCCGGCAGATCGATATGCGCACGCCGCCCGGCATCCGGGCCCAGCAGACGCTGGACATGCTGAACTCGGACTGGCCCATCGGACCGGTCGGGGTCGGTACCCTCGCCGTGCCGGACAAGGTCGAGTCGGTGCAATCCACCATGGAAGCGTTGTGGTGGGATCGTCCCTTCACGCTGGCCGGCGTGGACCTCAGCGCGAGCGTGGCCACATTGCACCTCATCTCGTCTTACGGTGCGCGGCAAGACATCCGGATACACACCGGCGACGACGGACGGGTGGATCGGTTCGACCTCGACACCCAGGCGCCCCCGATCAACTCGTGGCATGACATCGATGCGGTGCTGAGCAAGACCGGCGCGCGCTACTCCTACCAGGTCGCCAAGGTCGACAACGGCCACTGCGATCCGGTTGCGGGGACCAACACCGGTGAATCTTTGCCCCTGGCATCGATTTTCAAATTGTTTGTGCTGCATGCGGTGGCGGTCGCGATCAAGAACGGGACGGTGTCCTGGGACGACCAGCTGACCGTCACGGACAAGGGCCGGGCCGTCGGCTCTTCGGGTCTGCAACTGCCTGTCGGGGCTCATGTCTCGGTTCGCACCGCCGCGGAGAAGATGATCGCCACCAGTGACAACATGGCGACCGACCTGCTGATCGGGAAGCTCGGCACAAATGCCATCTCCGAAGCGCTCGCCACGGCCGGCCACCACGACCCGGCCAGCATGACTCCGTTCCCCACGATGTACGAACTGTTCTCGGTCGGCTGGGGTAAGCCGGACCTGCGCAGCCAATGGCAGCACGGATCGCCGCAGCTGCGCGCGCAGCTGCTGGCTCAGGCGAATTCCTCTCCCTACGAACCTGATCCGACCCGCGCGCACGCGCCGGCATCCTCCTACGGCGCGGAGTGGTACGGCAGCGCCGAGGACATCTGCCGCGTCCATGCGACGCTGCAGGCCGACGCGGTCGGCAAGGCCGCACCGGTCAGACAGATACTTTCCGCGGTGGCAGGCATCCAGCTCGACCGAAACGTCTGGCCTTACATCGGCGCCAAAGCCGGGGGTCTACCGGGCGACCTGACCTTCAGCTGGTACGCCGTCGACAAGACCCAGCAGCCATGGGTGGTCAGCTTCCAGCTCAACTGGCCCCGCGATCACGGGCCGACCGTCACCAGCTGGATGCTGCAGATCGCCAAGCAGGCCTTCGCGCTGATCGCCCCGCGCTAGTCAGGGGCAGAGCATCGGGCACGCAACTCGGGGACGCCTGGGCCGGTGAGATCGTCACAATAATCGCGGCGCCCCGCAATCGCCATCGTCAACGCCAAGGTCGTACCGCTGACGAGCGGGCCGGTGCCCGTCGCGAAGGCACCGTCGGTCGCCTCCAAACGCAGACCGTTGCAGGCGCTTTGGCTGCGCACCGCGAAATCCCGCTGCGCATAGAAGTCAGCGACGGAGGTCACGACGTCCACCGGAGGGGCGCCGCGAAGCCCGAGGGGCCGTCGGATGTCTTGAGCGTGCACAATAACCTCACCCAGCCACGCGGCGGTCGGTCCCAGTGGCGCGGTGGTACTCGTGATGACATGCCGGAACCGCTCGAGCGTCTCGGCGGGTGTTTCGCCCCGGTGCTCGGCCAAGCGCCGCTCGTTGTGTAGGTCGAAATCGAATCGCGCGCCCAAGACACTGGCACACCAGCGCATGGGACCGACGCTCGCCGCGGCCGTGAGGTGGGCGACGACCTGTTCGACATTCCACCGCCCGCACAGTGACGGATGCGCCCACTGCGCGTCGTCGAGGCCGGCGAGATCGTCTGCCAGCGCGGCGCGCTCGGCATGGGCCGCCGACCAGAGAGCATCACGGATAGCGCGTTTGGACATGGAGGCTCCCAACACATGGATGAAATGGCATCGATGTAGACCTGCGCCGCGCGTGAAAGTCATCGCCCCGCGCTAGTTCCTCACAAACGCAGCGTCCAGCGGTCCTGCCGGAAATTCATGTCGACACGACTCACGGGCGCTACATCTATGCGCCAAAACGATTTTGGCGGAATATTGAGCGCCACCAGGACCGCCGCGCGGATCACCGCCGGGTGTGTCACCGCGACCACACGCAAGGGCTTGGAAGCCTCTTTCTCGGTCAGTGCCTCCAGCCAGTCCGCCACCCGCTCGATCAAATCGAGGATCGACTCACCCCCGTGCGGCGCCCGCCCCGGCTCGGTCAGCCACGTCGTCAGGTCCTCCGGCCGTAGGTCTTTGAGCGCCTGACCCTGCCAGTACCCGCAATCCAGGTCGGCCAGGCTGGGTTCCGTTGCGGGATTCAATCCCAGCAGTTGCGCGGTCTGCCCGGCACGGAGCTCGGGTCCGGCGAGTTGTCGGGCGTCGCCGCGAAGGTCAAGGTGGGCAACGGTTTTCGTCTGCCTGCGGCCGATCTCGCTGAGCGGTTCGTCGGCGGGGAAACGGCCCGTCGCCATTGCGTCGGTCATCGCGTGCGCCACCAGGGTGAGCCGGACGACCTCCGTCACGCTGCTGCGATACTCGAGGTTCTGTCGGCGCGCTCGCCCAATAGCCGGGACGCCAGCGTGGAGAACACCACACCGATGCTCACCCACAGAATCAGCTGGGTGGCCAGCGAAAGCAGCCTGAACTCGTAAAGGACATCGGCGGGAAAGCCCGGGTAAATGATCACACCCGAGGCATCGCGCAGCGGCGCGGGCGTCTCGTCAACAGTGGGCAAAAGCGCCGTGACCGCGGCGAGCACCACGATGTATGTCCCGGCCGCGAGCAGCCAGGCGTTCCAGGCGCCGAATCGGGCTTCGAGGCGCCGGGCCAGCCACACCGCGCCGCCGGCCAGCACCACCGAGACCAGCACCATCAGCAGGTACCAGCCGGTGCGCTCCTTGATCGTGTCCGACTGGCCCACCGCGGGTGGATTGGGCGGATACTTCAAGAACGGCACCAGGTACACCCCGACGAAGGACGCCGCCGCGAGCTGCACCGAAAGCAGCCGCGCCTCAACATCTTTGGATCGCGCGTAGACGACGCAGAACAACACCGAGAACAGCGCGCCCATCGCGACCCCGAAGAGCAGGACTCCGAAACCCAATCCGGGGCTGGACTGCACGCCGCGGGTGAACAGCTCGACGCCGTGCTCGTGCACGCCGTGCGCTTCCTCGGCGTCGGTTCGACCGTCTTCAAAGGCGATGGCCCGGGCGATGACGGGCTCGGCACACAGGCGGGCGAAGATGAATGCCAGCACGGAGCCGACGACACCCGCCAGGAGACCACGTGCGATCAGTCGCTTCTCCACGTGAGCGAGTCAGTGGCAGGGAAAGCCCAGTAGGTGGCGCGCGTCGTGCACGAACTCGTGCACGTGCATGTCGCTGCCGAACAGCGATACCGCGCCCTGATCGACGCCGACGAAGTAGACCGCCAACAACGCCAGGAAGACCGTCGCGGCCAACCAGGCCGCGGCGCCGGCCGCCGACAGGTCAACCGAACGGGCGGCAGTCGTCTTCGAACCGGTCACACTATTGGACACAGTTGACTCCTTCTGGGGATATCGCGTCCCACTTGGGCGTTGACGAGCGCCGGGTCTGACTTTGCACAGTGGCGCGACCGTCCTGGATTCTCACCAGATTCCGTCGCTCGTCGAACAACAAGGGTCAGTCTAGACCGCGACTGCCGCGATCAATAAAACAATTCCGGACTTGTCCTGCGGTCCCGCGACGCAAAGCCGAGCTGGCTCACCGCCGAACACGGACGGGCCCTTTTGTCGGCGCAGCGAAAACGGGCGGCAATCCCGTGAGAGATTGACCGCCCGTTTCGACTGACTGCTACTGCGATTCCGGCGCGGGATTGCCGGCGCTGTGCGCCCCGGCTTTCGCCAGGTCCGGCTCGGCCGGAGGCTTGCGGGTTCCGGTGAACGTGAACGCCGCATCCTCTCCGGAGCCTTCGCCGTCCCAGTTGTCCACGTCGACCGTGACGACCTGTCCCGGACCGATCTCCTCGAAGAGGATCTTCTCCGAGAGCTGGTCCTCGATCTCGCGCTGGATGGTGCGCCGCAGCGGGCGAGCACCCAGCACCGGGTCGAAGCCGCGCTTGGCCAGCAACGACTTGGCCTTGTCGGTTAGCTCCAGAGCCATGTCCTTGGTCTTGAGCTGGTTGGCGACCCGGGTGATCATGAGGTCGACCATCCGGATGATTTCGTCGCGGGTCAGCTGGTGGAAGACGATGATGTCGTCGATGCGGTTCAGGAACTCCGGGCGGAAGTGCTTCTTCAGCTCGTCGTTGACCTTCTGCTTCATCCGCTCGTAGTTGTTGTCACCGCCACCCTGGGTGAACCCGAGGCCGACCGCCTTCGAGATGTCGGCAGTGCCCAGGTTGGACGTGAAGATCAGCACGGTGTTCTTGAAGTCGACCGTGCGCCCCTGACCGTCGGTCAGCCGACCGTCCTCGAGGACCTGCAACAGGCTGTTGTAGATCTCCTGGTGCGCCTTCTCGATCTCGTCGAACAGCACCACCGAGAACGGCTTGCGCCGCACCTTCTCGGTGAGCTGCCCGCCCTCTTCATAGCAGACGTAGCCGGGAGGGGCACCGAACAGCCGCGACGCGGTGAAGCGGTCGTGGAACTCGCCCATGTCGATCTGGATGAGCGCGTCGTCGTCACCGAAGAGGAACTCGGCGAGCGCCTTCGACAGCTCGGTCTTACCGACACCGGACGGACCGGCGAAGATAAACGACCCGGACGGGCGCTTCGGGTCTTTCAGGCCGGCGCGGGTACGGCGGATCGCCTTGGACACGGCCTTGACGGCATCCTC
>NZ_JAFAUS010000233.1 GCF_019243155.1 Mycobacterium sp. | reverse complement strand
GGGCCCACCTTCGACACGCTCGGCGAAGTCGACGGCAAGCAGGTGGTCGCGATCGAGGGCACGCTGACACATCCGACGACCGGCCACCTCAATATGACGACGGTGTCCCAGCGCGACGGCCTGACGCTGGGCGAAGCGCTCACGCTCTGGCTTTCCGGACAGGAACAGCTGATACCGCGCGACCTCATCTATCCGCCGGGTAAGTCGCGCGAGGACGTGGACAAGGCCAACAACGCCGATTTCAAGCAATCCGAGGACAGCGCCGAATATGCCGCGCTGGGTTACCTCAAATACCCGGCCGCGGTGACGGTGGCCAAGGTGACCGATCCCGGTCCCTCCGCGGGCAAGCTGAAGGACGGCGACGCGATCGACGCGGTCAACGGCACCCCGGTCGCCAACGTCGACCAGTTCACCGGATTGCTGAAGAACACCAAGCCCGGCCAGACCGTGACGCTCGATTACCGCCGCAAGAATGAGCCGGCCGGCGTCGCGCAAATAACGTTGGGCACCAACAAAGATCGCGACTACGGCTTTCTCGGAGTCGCGGTGCTCGACGCGCCGTGGGCGCCGTTCACCGTGGACTTCAATCTCGCCAACGTGGGCGGCCCGTCGGCCGGCCTGATGTTCAGCCTGGCCGTCATCGACAAGCTGACCACGGGCGACCTGACCGGATCGAAGTTCATCGCGGGGACCGGCACCATCTCGGCCGACGGCAAGGTCGGCCAGATCGGCGGCATTACGCACAAGATGGTCGCCGCGCACGCGGCGGGCGCCAGTGTGTTCCTGGTGCCCGCGAAGAACTGCTACGAGGCGACGTCGGACAATCCCTCCGGAATGAAGTTGGTGAAGGTCGACACCCTCGGCCAGGCGGTTGATGCGCTGCACACGATCACGTCGGGCGGCCAAGCGCCGAGCTGTTAGCGACCCTCAGATCACCGATCGCGCGCATGCGTAGAGTTATCAGCGTCTAGAAATCGAGCAGGGAGCGTAGCCAGTGGGGATGCGGCCCACCGCACGGATGCCGAAGCTGACTCGGCGTAGCCGGATTCTGATTCTGATCGCATTGGGCGTGATCGCTCTGCTGCTCGCGGGGCCGCGGTTGATCGACGCCTACGTGGACTGGCTGTGGTTCGGCGAGCTCGGTTACCGCTCGGTGTTCACCACCGTGCTGGTGACCCGCTTCGTGGTCTTTCTGGTGGCGGGCCTGCTGGTGGGCGGCATCGTTTTCGCCGGCCTCGCGGTCGCCTACCGCACCCGCCCGGTCTTCGTGCCGAGCAACGACAACGACCCGGTGGCGCGCTACCGTGCCCTCGTCCTGTCCCGCCTTCGACTGGTGGGCACCGGCGTCCCGGTGGCGATCGGATTGCTGGCCGGCATCGTCGCGCAGAGCTATTGGGTGCGGATCCAGCTGTTCCTGCACGGGGGAGACTTCGGCGTCAGGGATCCGCAGTTCGGCAAGGATCTCGGGTTCTACGCCTTCGAATTGCCGTTCTACCGCCTGCTGCTCAGCTACATGTTCGTCGCGGTGTTCCTGGCCTTCATCGCCAATCTGTTGTCGCATTACATCTTTGGCGGCATCCGGCTCTCCGGCCGCACCGGCGCGCTGAGCCGATCGGCGCGCATTCAGCTGGTCACCCTGGTCGGCCTGTTGGTGGTGCTCAAGGCCCTCGCGTACTGGCTGGACCGCTACGAGTTGCTCTCGCACACCCGGGCGGGTAAGCCCTTCACGGGCGCGGGCTATACCGACATCAACGCCGTACTGCCGGCCAAACTGATCCTGATGGCGATCGCGGTCATCTGCGCAGCGGCGGTGTTCTCCGCGGTCGTGTTGCGGGACTTGCGCATTCCGGCCATCGGCCTGGTTCTGCTGCTGCTCTCGTCGCTGATCGTGGGTGCCGGCTGGCCGTTGATCGTCGAGCAGATCAGCGTCAAACCCAATGCCGCGCAGAAGGAAAGCGAATACATCAGCCGCAGCATCGCCGCGACGCGACAGGCCTACGGTTTGACCTCGGACCAGGTCACCTATCGCACGTACAACGGGGACGCTCAGGCCACCGCCCAGCAGGTCGCCGACGACCGCGCGACCACCTCCAACATCCGGTTGCTCGACCCGACGATCATCAGCCCGGCGTTCACCCAGTTCCAGCAGGGTAAGAACTTCTACTACTTCCAGGACCAGCTGTCGATCGACCGCTACCACGACCGCACCGGTGCCTTGCGTGACTATGTCGTCGCCGCTCGCGAACTCAATCCGGATCGGCTGATCGACAACCAACGTGACTGGATCAACCGGCACACCGTCTACACCCACGGCAACGGATTCATCGCGTCGCCGGCCAACACGGTGCGCGGCATCGCGAACGACCCGAACCAAAAT
>NZ_JAFAUS010000206.1 GCF_019243155.1 Mycobacterium sp. | reverse complement strand
TGTCGTGACGAAAACCGATATCGTGCAAGGCGTTTGGGATTGGCACTTCGATGGCCCCGAGAACATCGTAGAGGTGTACGTGCGCAATCTACGCCGGAAGATTGATATTCCCTTCGGTACCAATACAATTGAGACAATGCGTGGCGCGGGTTACCGACTGCTCCCCTGACCCACGCATTCGGGCAGGGTCACGACCATTCTGGTTCCGCCGCCCGGCCGGTCGGCCACGGTGATCGTCCCGTCGTGAGCGGTGACGACCTCGGCGACGATCGCCAGACCAAGGCCTGCTCCCCCGCTGGTGCGGGCGCGATCTGAATCCAGGCGCACGAAGCGCTCGAACACCCGGGTGCGTTCGGCGGGAGCGATCCCGGGTCCGTCGTCGCTGACGGTCAGCGTGACAGTTCCTTTTCGGCTGGTGAGCTCGACGTCAACGCGCGAATTCGCATGCCGGACAGCGTTGTCCACGAGGTTGCGGATCATCCGTGACACCGCCGCCGAGTCACCTGTCAACAGCGCCGGGCTGATATCGGTGTGGATCGCACAGGGCGCACCGCGCCGCACCCGCGCAGCCTCGGCCTCGGCAAGGTCATCGAGAGCGACCTGTTCTTTGCGCCGCACCAGTCGTTGCTCGTCGGCGCGGGCCAGCAGCAGCAGATCCTGGATCAGGGTGTGCATGCGTTGCGCTTCGGGCAGCAGGGTGTTGACCGCCAAGTCGGCATCGAGCAGGTCGGGGTGAGCCTCGGCGACTTCGAGCCCGGAGATGATGGTTGCCAGCGGGCTGCGCAGTTCGTGGGACGCGTCACCGAGAAAGCGTCGCTGCGCGAGGTGGCCGGCTTCGATCCGCGACAGCATCTCGTTCATGGTGAGCGCCAGGGCGGCAATCTCGTCTCGGCTGTCCGGGACGGGCACCCGTTCGGCCAGGTCGGATGTCGAGATCTCGGCCACCTGCGCACGGATCGCGTCCACCGACTGCAGCGACCGGCGCACAAGCCAATAGGTCGCCGCCGCCGCCACGGCGACGATGATCGGCGCGCCACAGGCCAGCAGGATCGCGACGGTGCGCGCCGTCGCCTCGACCGCCTCGCTTCCCCCGCCCACCAGCACGGTGTAATCACCGGATGCGGTCGCAACCCGCTGACCGCTGACCCGCATGTTGTCGCCCGCCACCGCGTCGTCGGGTAGGGCACGCAGGTTGAAGTCGAACTTGTTGACCGGGACCAACGGTGTTTGCGGTGCCGAGGCGGATCGCTTCACCACCGTGCCGTCGGGAGCGATCAATTGGGTTGCGATCACCCGTTGGTCGGTGTTCATCAGGGCGTTATCGAGTTCGGCGGGTGAATCGGACTGCAGGTCCTTGACGATGTCACGAACTCTTTCGGCGGAGGCGTAATCGACGCTGGCCAGCAACGTCCGGTAAAGAATTCCGTCCAGTCCCGCGCCGGCGATGGTGAGCGCGCACAGCACGACGATCGCCGACACAGCGGCCGAGCGAGCGGAAATGCCCAAGCGAGGGAGCACCGTTTGATTCTGCAGGGAACCCCTCCACCGCGGAACACGCGGCCCGCTGCGACTTCTCAGCGGCTTCTCAGCGGGCCCCTCCTAAGCTGGCGCCCGTCACGGTTAGTTCACGGACTCGACTGATTGACAGAGTCTTTCGGAGCGGTGACCGGGTGATACTCCGATTCCTGGTCGGCGTTGCGATCGCCCTCGGCGCCGGGGTCATCGGGGCGGCGCCGACGGGGGCGGACCCCAGTCCGTTCGGTACCCCGACTCAAGCGTCCTCGGCCCCCACTCGCACCGCGTCGTGACCGTTCAAACCCGAAGCGTCCGAGGGTAATTCGAAGGAAGGGAACGCGGTGCCGACCGCGGCGATCGCCGCGTTCCGTTGGGCCTCCATCCGTTGCAGGGCGGACTCGGTGAAGACCGACAACCCGAGATCGGGGTTATACCCGTGGATCTCCTTGACGTCGAGTTGGGCGAGAAAGTAGATGATCTCCTTCGAGACCACCTGACCGGGAACCAGCACCGGGAAACCGGGCGGGTAGGGCACCACGAACGTCGTCGACACCAGGGTCTTGCCCTCGGCCAGCCGCCGGCCCGCCGTGCCGATCAGCACATGCTCGCGATCGGTCTCCTCGTATCCGGCATAGAAGGCCGAACGCATGTCGCCGAAATTGCACGCGTCAACGGGCCGGAAGGCGACGTCGAACTCGCTGAAATCGGGCAGGTGTGGCAGGTCCTCGGTGATCTCCTCGACGCGGCGCTCCTGCAATCGCCGATCGGCGACGCTGGCCTCAGACAGGTCGCGGTCGAAATCGATTGCCACCCTGCGCAATACATCGAGCAGGTAGTGCACGCTCGACCACGTGACGCCGATCGTGAAGATCAGCAACACGCTGTTGATCGACGTCTTGTTGATCTGGATGCCGAACCGCTCCATCAGAATTTTCTCGCGGAAGTCGTAACCGTTCATTCCGGTCTTGCCGACGAACAGGGTCACCCGCGTCGCGTCCAGCACGAATTGGTCGGACCGCCACGCCTCGTTCCACTCGGCCAACGCCCCCTGCCTGACCTCGCGGTACGAGCTCACCGACGACGCCCGGAATTCCTCGGGCACCAGGTCCGACTCGTCGAGGATGCGGAACCACTTGTTGATCAACCGATCCCGGCGGACGCGATGGCGGAAGACCAGCGCCATGTCGTAGACCTGGCGGACCAGCTGGAAGCCTTCGATGTCGACCTGGCGGCGCGCCAGATCCAGCGACGCGAGCAGTTGCTGGTTCGGCGAGGTGGAGGTGTGCGTCAAGAACGCCTCGGCGAACGCGTCGCGGGTGAGCGCGTTGAAATCCTGGTCGCGGACGTGGATCATCGACGCCTGCCGCAGCGCCGACAGCGACTTGTGTGTGGAATGCGTTGCATAGACGCGGACCCGCGCGCGAGCGGGATCGGGCAGCAGCCGTCGGTCGAGCCACTCGGAACGGTCCACCCCCTCGATGGACGCCGCCCAATCCCGGTATTCCCGAGCGTATTCCGGGGACGCCAGCATCTGCTCGAGGCGTTCGGCGGACACCATCGCGGTCCGCTGGCGGGCCCACGGCACGGCGGTGGCGAACGCGTACCAGGCCTCGTCCCACAAAAAGCAGATGTCCGGCTTGATCGCCAGCACCTCCTGCATGACCTGCAGCGGGTTGTAGACCACGCCGTCGAAGGTGCAGTTGGTGAGCAACAGCATGCGCACCCGGTCCAGCTGACCGGCTGCTTCGAGGTCCAGCAAAGTCTTCTTGATGGTGCTCAGCGACACCGCACCGTAGATCGCGAACTGTGGCAACGGATATGCGTCCAGATACAACGGATACGCCCCGGCCAGCACGAGGCCGTAGTGGTGCGACTTGTGGCAGTTGCGGTCGATCAGCACGATGTCGCCGGGCCGGGTCAGCGACTGCACGACGATTTTGTTGGCGGTCGACGTCCCGTTGGTGACGAAGTAGGTGTGGTCGGCGTTCCAGGTGTGCGCGGCCTTGTCCATCGCCTTCTTGATGTTGCCGTGCGGGTCCAGCAGCGAGTCCAGGCCGCCGGACGTCGTCGAGGTCTCGGCCATGAAGATGTTGCGGCCGTAGAACTCTCCCATGTCTTGGAGCGACTTGGAGTTGAAGATGCTGGCGCCCCGCGCGACGGGCAAGGCGTGGAACTGACCGACTGGCGCCGCGGCGTATGCCCGCAACGCATCGAAAAACGGTGTGCTGTAACGGTTCCGCAAACCCGCGAGCACCGTGCTGTACAGGTCGGTGACGTCGTTGAGCCGGTAGAAGGTCCGGTCGTAGACGTCGGGTTCGACGTCGTCACCCGCCGCTATCGACTCGTCGGTCAGCAGATACAGGTCGATGTGGGGACGCAATTCCCTGATCCACTCGCCGCACTCGACCCAGTCGTTGGCGCTGTCCGGGATGACGCCGCTCGCATCCTCGTTGGGGCCCAACAGCGTGTTCATCAGCGGCACCCGGTCGCGCGAGCGCAGGCACAGGTCGTCGCGGATGATCGCGACCTGGATCTCACCGTTCAGCGCGACGGCGGTGATCGCGTCCTCCACGCTGGGCACCACGAGGACCTCGAACTGGACGTCGTCGGACGCACAACGCAACGCCCGCAGGCTCTCGGCCAGGCAGTCGTGCGTCGTGCTCGGGGCGTCATCGGCAAGCAGCACGGTGTAGAAGTGCTGCTGTTTGGCCTGCGCGACCAGCTCCTGGTCGGCCAGCGGAGCGGACGTGTCGAAAAGCCCTGCGCGATCCCCGTATTCGCTCAGCAGCCGCACGGCGAGGGAAACCTCTTCGGACAGCCGCACGGTGGACAGGCTCTCCAGGTGAGCGCGGAAGGCCGCCAGGTTGCCCGCACCCGGGTAAAGCCAGTACCGCTCGTAGGCGGCGATGCGGTCCATCAGGCGCTTCACCTTCGCCAGGTCATGCGTCTTGTCCAGGCCGGCGAGATCGACTTCGGCGAGGTGACGGCAGGCATCGTCGAGCAGGTTCCACGTGTCCACGCGTGCGTACGAGGGGTTGGCCACCGCCGCCAGCGCGGAGACCCGAAGTCGTCGCGGCTGTTTCGTGTAGCGATTCATCACGTCACCTGTCCTTCTGCTGCGGCTTGCGGCCGTCGGCGCAGCTCGTATTGTGACCCCGCTCCGCTGCCCGCGTGATCGTTTCGCGCAGCTGGATCAGTGGTCGAGCTCGTCGTCGCCGTCCACGACACGTCGGGTCGTCCGACTGCTGTCTACCCACCGCAGCACCGGCAGGTCCCATCGGCGGGCAGGCAACTCGGTGACGTCGGACAGCGACCTCACCACGCCCTGCGTGATGCCCATAATGGCCGCCATCACCGGCAGCAGCGGCTGCAGCGGCTTGGCCGCCGAGCGAACGGTGCTGATGCGGCGCGCCAGGATCAGTCGTTCGACGCAGTGATACAGCCAGGCGCCTACGCCCAGCGCGTAGATCGCGAGGACGGCCGCCACGATGGCGAGGCCGTAGGCGGCACACAAGACGGCACCCAGGACCACGGTCGCCGCCAGTACGGCCGCAACGAGGGCGCGCAGCTCCAGCCGGGTCATGACTGCGTTCCGTGCTCCTCCGGCGCCTCGGCGGCGGTCGAACCCGCCGCACCCCGGACCGCCTGCGCGGCCGCCCTGATCTGCGGCGTCACCAGCATGACGTGGCCCAGCACGCCGTTGACGAAAGCCGGCGACTCATCGGTGGACAGCTCCTTGGCCAGCTGCACGGCCTCGTCCACGGCGACCGGCTCCGGCACGTCATCGGCATACAGCAACTCCCACACCGCGACCCGCAGAATGGCACGGTCCACGGCGGGCAGCCGGTCCAGGGTCCAGCCCTGCAGATGGGAGCTGATCAGGTCGTCGATGTGCGCGGCGTGCTCGCCGACGCCTTGGGCCGCGGTGCTCGTGTACGGCTGCAGGGCGGCGACGTCGGGGTTCGACTCGGCAAGCGCGGTGCGGATGTTGACGAGCTCCGCCGGGCTCAGCCCGCGGGCCTCGGCCTCGAACAGCAGGTCCACGGCCCGCTTACGGGCCTGATGTCTCCCTTTAAGAGGCCGCGCGGGCTTGCTCACGCGTTGACACGCCCCAGGTAGCTCCCGTCGCGTGAGTCGACCTTCAGCTTGTCGCCGGTGTTGATGAAGAGCGGCACCTGAATCTCCGCGCCCGTCTCCATGGTCGCGGGCTTGGTGCCGGCGCTGGACCGGTCGCCCTGCAGGCCCGGCTCGGTGTGGGTGACCTCGAGTTCGACCGTCACCGGGAGCTCGAGGTACAGCGGCGCCCCGTCATGGAACGCCACCTGCACCGGCATGCCCTCCAGCAGGAATTTGGCGGCATCGCCGACCAGCGATTCCGGCAGCGGGTGCTGTTCGTAGTCCTGGCTGTCCATGAACACGAAGTCCGAGCCGTCGCGGTACAGGTAGGTGGTGTCGCGCCGGTCGACCGTGGCCGTCTCCACCTTCACGCCGGCGTTGTAGGTCTTGTCGACGACCTTGCCGGACAGCACGTTCTTCAGCTTCGTCCGCACGAAAGCCGGGCCCTTGCCGGGCTTGACGTGCTGGAAGTCGACGATCTGCCACAGCTGGCCGTCGATCACCAGCACCAGTCCATTCTTGAAATCGGCAGTGCTTGGCACGGTTCGGTATATCTCCTCGAGGATCGACAGTCAGCTACTCGACTGTCTGCGACTTTCTCAGCCAGTTTAGGGTGCGCCGTGGCCGGTGGCCCCGGGCCGGGGGGCTTACGCCGGGCGATCCGCCGGCGCCTGGCCCGACGCGGCCGACACCGGCTTGATCATCGTCAGCACGGGGACGTTCAGCGTGGTCCCGCTGCCGAACGGCATGTGCAACGAGAAGAACACGATCTGCATCTCCAGCCGCAGCTCGCGCATGGGCTGGGCATACATGTCCCAGCGGAAATCCCGCAGGCGAGCCAGCCCATGTCCGATCGATTCCATCCCGCGCACGACGGCGACTTTACCCCCGCGCATGGACGTCATGTCAGAACTGTCAGGTCCTTGGGGAACCTGGTCAGCAGCTCCGGGGTCTCTCCTGACGCTTCGCCGGGCACCACCAGCGTGTCCTCGATGCGCACACCGCCACGGCCGGGCAGGTAGACACCGGGCTCCACGGTCACCACGGAGCCGGCCAGCAGCGTCCCGGTCGACGTGGCCCCGATTCCGGGCGCCTCGTGGATCTGCAGCCCCACGCCATGTCCCAGACCGTGGCTGAACTGCTCGCCGTAGCCCGCGTCGACGATCGGCTGGCGCGCGGCGGCGTCCACCTCGCGCAGGCCGGCGCCCGGGGCGAGCGCCTCTCGGCCCGCCCGCTGCGAATCGGCGACCAGCTGATAGATCTCCAGCTGCCAGTCGGCGGCCTTGCCGAGCACGAAGGTGCGCGTCATGTCGGAGTGGTAGCCGGCGACCAGCGCGCCGAAGTCGATTTTGACGAAATCACCGTTGGCCAACGCCGCATCGGTCGGGCGGTGATGTGGGATCGCCGAGTTCGGCCCGGCCGCCACGATGGTCTCGAAGGAGATCGCGTCGGCGCCGTGGTCGAGCATCAGGGATTCCAGATCCCGGCTGACCTCACGTTCGGTGCGTCCCGGTCGCAGGCCGCCACGGGCCACCAGTTCGGCCAGTGCCGCGTCGGCGGCCTCGCAGGCCAGCCGAAGCAGGGCCACTTCCCCGGCGTCTTTGACCTCGCGCAAGGCCTCGACGGTGCCGGCGGCCCGGACCAGCTCGGTTGCCGCCTTGCGCTCGCCCAGCTCGCCGGTGAGCGCGTCGAAACCGTCGACCGTGACCACGTTGCTCTCGAAGCCCAGCTTCTGCACGCCACCGTCGGCGGCCCGGCCGACCAGGTGCCGCCCGAGGGCACGTTCGATCGCGATCTCGAGGCCCGCCGCCTGCTCGGCTGCCTGGGTGCGATAGCGGCCGTCGGTCGCCAGCACCGCTCCGCGATCGTCGGCGAACACGAGCAACGCGCCGTTGGAACCGGTGAAACCCGATAGGTATCGCACGTTGTTCAGGTCGGTGACCAGCATCGCGTCCAGCCCGATGGCACCGATTTGCGCTTTCAGATTGTCTCGACGCTGTGAATGTGTCACGGCTCTTGACGGTACTCGCTACGCTGATTGCCCATGACTAACTGGATGCTGCGCGGATTGGCATATGCCGCGGCCATGGTCGTCCTTCGTTTGATTCAGGGCGCCCTGATCAACGCGTGGCAGACGAATGCCGGTCTGTTCAGCGTGACGCTGCTGATTCTCTTCATCATCGCCGTGGCGGTGTGGGGAGTGCTCGACGGCCGCGCCGACGCCAAGGCCAACCCGGATCCCGATCGCCGCCGCGACCTCGCGATGACCTGGCTGCTGGCCGGGCTGCTGGCGGGCGTCCTCAGCGGCGCGGTCTGCTGGCTGATCGCGCTGTTCTACCAGGGTCTGTACACCGGGGGCATCCTCAATGAGCTGACGACCTTCGCGGCCTTCACCGCGCTCTGCGTGTTCCTGCCCGGGATCATCGGCGTCACGATCGGCCGCTGGCGGGTGGACCGCAATCCCCCGCCCCGCGGGGAACGCGACGCCGACGAGGAACGCGCCGATACCGATGTCTTCGCGGCCGTGCGTTCCGACGACGCGCCGACCGGTGGAGCGGCCACCGGCGCCGCCGCCCGGCACGAGGAGCGGACCGGGTCGGTTGCCACCGCCGAACGTAACACCGAGCGTGGGGCGCACACCGAGTCGCTTCCGACCGGGCGCTGGGGCGTGCCTGCCGAGGCCGACGAGCGCGAAGCACCGACCGAGTCACTCCCCAAGGCCGACGACGACCCGAAGACCGAGGTCATCCGTACTGGCGACGAGCACACTAAGCCGGGCTCTGAGCCCAAGAAGGACTAGGCTTCGGCGTTCGCGGCCAAATAGCGCAGGGCGAGCTGGTAGCCCTGGATGCCCAGCCCGACGATCACTCCGGTTGCGACCGGGCTGATGTAGGAATGCCGCCGAAACTCCTCGCGCGCATGCACATTGGAAATGTGCACCTCGATCAGTGGTGCACTCAATTCGGCGCACGCATCGCGTAGCGCCACCGAGGTGTGGGTGAGGCCGCCGGCATTGAGGATCACCGGCTCCCCCGCGTCTGCGGCGCAGTGAATCCAGTCCAGCAGCTGAGCCTCGTTATCGCTCTGTCGCACAACGGCTTTGAGGCCAAGAGCTGAAGCTTCCCGTTCGATCAGCTCGGCTAGCTGATCGTGCGTCGTGTCGCCGTACACGTCGGGCTCGCGGCGGCCGAGGCGACCGAGGTTGGGGCCATTGATAACGTTCACCGTGGTCACGAGCCACCGTCCTGAAAAGCAACTCCCCCGTAGGCCGCCGCCAGCAGCGACGGGTCCGGACCGGCCAGCCGCCCCGGTTTGCAAAGGCCGTCGAGGACCACGAAGCGGACCACCCCGGCCCGCGACTTCTTGTCCTGGGTCATGTATTCCAGCAACTGCGGCAAGGCGTCGGCGTCGTAACTGACCGGCAGGCCGATCGCCGACAGGATGCTGCGGTGGCGTTGCGCGGTCTCCTCATCGAGCCGCCCGGCAAGCCGGGCGAGTTCCGCGGCGAACACCAGACCGACCGACACCGCGGCGCCGTGCCGCCACTCATAGTGTTCGCGACGCTCGATCGCGTGTGCCAATGTGTGGCCGTAGTTGAGGATTTCGCGCAGCTCCGACTCCTTCTCGTCGGCGGCGACCACCTCGGCCTTGACGGCGATCGCGCGCCGGATCAGCTCGGGCAGCACGTCACCCGTCGGGTCCAGCGCGGCCTGGGGGTCGGCCTCGATGAGGTCGAGGATCACCGGATCGGCGATGAACCCGGCCTTGACCACCTCGGCCATTCCGGCCACAAGTTCGTTGCGCGGCAACGTTTCCAGAGTCGCCAGGTCGACCAGGACCGCGAGCGGATGGTGGAACGCGCCTACGAGGTTCTTGCCCGCGTCGGTGTTGATGCCGGTCTTGCCACCGACGGCCGCGTCGACCATGCCGAGCAATGTCGTCGGCACGTGCACGATGGAGACGCCGCGCAACCAGGTGGCCGCCGCGAACCCGGCCACATCGGTGGCCGCGCCGCCACCGAGGCTGACCAGTGCATCTTTGCGCCCAATACCGATGCGGCCCAACACTTCCCAGAGGAAGCCGACAACCGGCAGATCCTTGCCGTTTTCGGCGTCCGGGATCTCGATCCGGTGCGCGTCAACACCTTTGTCCGCCAAGCGGCTTCGGATCAACTCCGCGGTCTCCGTGAGGACGGGCTGGTGAACGATCGCCACTCGGTGCCGGTTGGACAGCAGGTCTTCCAACTCGGTCAGCAGGCCCTTGCCGATGATCACCGGATACGGCGGGTCGACGGCCACCTCCACGGTGATGGGTTCGGGGTGGGTCATGTGGCCGCCCCGCAGGAATGAGAGGCCGGTGCCTGCAACCGCGAGACGATGTGGCGGACCACGGCCCCGGGATTGCGGCGGTTGGTGTCGACGCGCATGGTCGCCACCCGGCGGTACAACGGAGTTCGTTCAGTCATCAGCGTGCGAAACCTTTCGGCGCGGTCGGGCCCGGCCAACAGGGGCCGCACGGCGGTGCCGCCGGTGCGCCGCACCCCCTCGCCGGCACTGATCTCCAGGAAGATGACGGTGTGCCCGACGAGCGCGTCACAGACCCCCGCGGTGGTGACGGCGCCGCCGCCGAGCGACACCACGCCGTCATGCTCGGCTAACGCGGCACGCACCGCTTCTTCCTCGATGCGGCGAAACTCCTGCTCCCCGTCGCTGGCGAAGATGTCGGCGATGCTGCGGCCGGTCTGCTGCTCGATGGCCACGTCGGTGTCGAGAAAGCCGACCCCGAGCGCCTTGGCCAGCCGCTTTCCAATGGTCGTTTTGCCGGACCCGGGCAACCCGACAAGCACCGCCCTGGGGGCCATTACGCGGTACCCCGGGCGGCCGGCGACTCCTGGTCGGCCACGGCACGCAGGTAGGCCGAGACATTGCGGCGGGTCTCGGTCAGCGAATCGCCGCCGAACTTCTCGAGCGCCGCGCGGGCCAGCACCAGCGCCACCATGGTCTCGACCACCACGGCGGCGGCCGGCACCGCGCACACGTCCGAGCGCTGGTGGATGGCGACGGCCTCGTCGCCGGTGGCCATGTCGACGGTGGCCAGCGCCCGCGGCACGGTGGAAATGGGCTTCATCGCGGCGCGCACCCGCAACGGCTGGCCATTCGTCATGCCGCCTTCGAGACCCCCGGCGCGGTTGGTAGAGCGGACCACGCCGTCGGGTCCGGGGTAAATCTCGTCGTGGGCGCGGCTGCCGCGGCGGCGGGCCGTCTCGAAACCGTCGCCGATCTCGACACCCTTGATCGCCTGGATGCCCATCACCGCGGCGGCCAGCTGGCTGTCCAGCCGGTTGTCGCCGCTGGTGAACGAGCCAAGACCGATCGGCAGGCCCAGCGCCACCACCTCCACCACACCGCCGAGCGTGTCGCCGTCCTTCTTGGCGGCTTCGATCTCGGCGATCATGGATTCCTCGGCCGCCTTGTCATAGGCGCGCACCGGGCTGGCGTCGATCGCGGCCAGGTCTTCCGGGCGCGGGGGCGGCCCCCCGTAGGGCGCCGACGGGCCGATCGCGATGACATGGGACAGCACCTCGACCCCGAGCGCCTGCCGCAGGAAGAACCGCGCGACGGTGCCCGCCGCGACGCGGGCGGCCGTCTCGCGGGCGCTGGCCCGCTCCAGGACCGGACGGGCGTCGTCGAACCCGTACTTGAGCATGCCCGCGTAG
>NZ_JAFAUS010000139.1 GCF_019243155.1 Mycobacterium sp. | reverse complement strand
GCCGGTCGCGTGGATGCCATTGCGGTAGAAGAGCCGGGCCGCCGCGCGCTCGATGCGCTCACGCGCTCCCCGCCCCCCGCTGCGGCGTTGGTCTGATGTGACGACGCCCATAGCATCCATAGTACACCGATCGGTTTACAAGCGGTGAAAGCGCCGCTAGGTTGGACCTGACAAGTAAACCGAACAGTTTTCTTGGGGGAAGGCTCGATCATGACGACTTCGCAAGACGCTCGCGCTGGTGCTGACACTGCGGGTGATACCGGATGGGGCGCCGAGCAATCGCGCGTCATCACCTGGCACGACCCGATGACGACCCAGGCGACGGTTGCGTCGATGTCCGGCCTCGCCTACTGGCAGGCGGTCGGCGAGGGGCGCTTTCCGCCACCACCGATCGCCGAGCTCGTCCGGATGAGTCTGGTCGACGTGGAGAGCGGGCGCATCGCTTTCACCTGCACACCGGACGGTTCCATGTACAACCCGCTCGGTATGGTCCACGGCGGGTTGGCGTGCACTCTGCTCGACACGGCGACCGGCTGCGCGTTGCACACCACGCTGCCCGAAGGCGTCGGCTACACCTCGATCGAAATCAAGGTGAATTACCTCAAAGCCATCACGGCGGCCAGCGCACCACTGACCGCGGTAGGCACCGTCGTCAAGGCGGGGTCTCGCGTCGGATTCGCCGAAGCGTCGTTGACGGACGCGTCGGGCGCGCTGGTGGCGACCGCGACGAGCACGCTGCTGGTCTTCAAATTGCCCGATACCGCAAAGCATTCCACGACCAACGGCAACCATTAGTGAAAGGGATTGTCCTGCTATGTCATCCGTTTTGATCACCGGAGCCAACCGCGGCATTGGCCGCGCAATCGCAACCGAGTTCGCGCAGCGGGGACATCGCGTCGTTGCCACCGCTCGCGATCCGCGCACGCTGGCCGACTTGGACGTCAGTCAGCGGCTGGCCCTGGACGTCACCGACGACGCCAGCGTCACCGCGGCCGTCGAAGCCGCTGGCGACATCGACATCTTGATCAACAACGCCGGAGTCATCTTCTACGCCGCTGTCGAAGCCATACCGCTCGCCGAGCTGCAGCGGATATTCAACCTCAATACCTTTGGCGCCCTGCGTGTTGCGCAAGCGGTGCTCCCACGGATGCGCACCCGCGGCCAGGGGAAGCTGATGTTCATGTCCAGCGTGGTCGGTCGCATTGTGCTGCCGCCGGGTGCGGCCTACGCGTCTACGAAGTGGGCACTCGAGGCCCTCATCGAAGCCCTTGCCATCGAGGCGGCGCCGTTTGGCATCCAGGCGGCCCTGCTCGAGCCCGGCGCCGTCAGCTCCGGGGCCCTCGACAACGTGACCACCTACACGCTGCCCGACGATCCGTACACCGAGATTCTGAAGGGCGGCGGGCCGCGCGAAGGGATGATCACCCCCCAACAGGTCGCCGCGGAAGTCGCCGACGCCGCGGAGAAGCCGCAACTGCCACTGCGGGTTCCTATCGGTGATGCCTCGCGGACACTGCTGTCGGCCCGCAAGACGGCCCCGGACGATGTGCCATTCGTCCCGGCCAACTACTTCAGCTAGGCGTGCCGGGCCGCCTCTTGGGCGAGTTGCACCCGAGACGTCAAGCCCAGTTTGCTGTAGACATGGGTGAGGTGGGTCTGAACCGTGCGCGGGGAGACGAAAAGCCTTGTGGCGATGTCATTGTTGGCCAGCCCCTCACTGACCAGGCGTACGACGTCGCGCTCCGCGGGCGTGAGCGAGGCCCAGCCGCTGCTGGGTCGTTTGCGTTCGCCGCGGCCACGCCGCGCGTAGGCAATGGCTTCCTCCGTGGACAGCGCGGCACCCTCGCTCCACGCCGCTTCAAAGTCGTTGTCGCCCATGGCATATAGGACCGCGGCCGCCGATGCTTCGTAGTCGGCATCCCAGATCTTGAAGCGCACCAAGCCCATGCGCTGCCGGATTGCCTGCGCTGCGCCGAGCAGTCGCGCCGCTTCGCGGTGGTTGCCGGCCTCGTCGGCGACAGCGGCGAGGCATTCGAGAACGTCGGGGACGCGGAGGTACGCACCGGTAGTCGCGGCGAGCGCGAGAGCGTCGTGGGTGTCGGACGCGGCCCTGTCGGGCTGATGCTGTGCGATCGCCACGCGGGCGCGCATCAACAGCGCCGCCGTCAGGAAACCGCCCCAGGATGTTGACACTGCCATGTCGGCCCAGCGGCGGGCCGTGACCAGATCCCCGCCCGCCAGCGCGGCCGCAGCACTGTACGTCCGCTGCATGGCCGCCATCTGCGGCAGGGTAGTCATGTGCGGCCAGGCCTCGGCCGCGTCCTGCAGCGCCGCAGCGTCGCCGCCCGCCATGGCCGAGAAACTCAGTGCCGCGTAACCGTAGGCTGCGTAGGCCCCTCCAACCTCGGCGGCAGCGTTGATGGCCGCCTCTGCGGCGGCTCGGGCCGCGGTCGCCTCACCTTGCAACGCCAGTACGACGCCCTGGCCCCCGACGCATTGCAACTCCATGATCGCGTCGTTAGCGGCTAGAGCGTCGGACAGCAGGTCGGCGAGATATGCTGCTGCGTTGGCGAGTTCGCCCCGGTGTATGTGTGACCAAGCGAGACAGTAGCGGCATATGCGCGAGTTGTACCGGTCGCCGATGAGGTCGGCGACGTCGCGTCCTTCTTCGGCGGGCGCGCGCGTCGCGAATGGATCAGCGGCGTGGTTCGCTGCGCGTGCCTGCCCGGCGAGGATCTGGCTAAGCCGCCACCGGTCGTCCAACTCCCGGGCCAGGCCGGCCGCCTCGTCGAAGTATGGTCCGGCCGCTTCAGCGCTAATCGCAGCGACAAGCCCGCAGGCAGTCAGTGCCCGCACCAGCAGCGCCGGGTCCTCGACCTCGCGCGCGATCTTCAGGGCCTGCTGAGACTGAACCAGACTGTCGGCGTCGCCCAACCAGATGCCGAGCGCGGCCCTGTCGGCGAGCGCCCGCGCCTGCACCGCGGGCGCTGGCTCAGCCCCGTGTGTACCGAGTCCGGCCAGCGCGGCGTCGAACCAGGCCAGTCCCTCCCTGATGCGGCCTCGCGCTTGCCACAGCGCTTGGAGCGACGATGCCAAGACCAACGCCACCTCGACGTCCGAATTTTCCTGGCTCCACCCGAAAGCGGCGCGAAGATTGTCGATCTCGTCCTCGGCTTGCTGCAGGCGCTGTTCGTGATCCTGGCCCGACGGGACGTCGAGCGTGGCAGCCATCGACGTGAAGTGGTCACGGTGCCGAATGCGCACGGCGACGGCTTCGCCGGACTCGACGAGTTTTTCCTGGGCGTATTGACGCACGGTTTCGAGTAGCCGGAATCGCTTGCGGCCTTTGATGTTTTCGGCGGTGACCAATGACTTGTCAACGAGCAGGGTGAGTTGATCGAGAACCTGGTAACGGGCAAGGCCGTCAACCCCTGAAACCGCCTCGGCCGCATTGAGGTCGAATCCGCCATAAAAAACAGCCAACCGGCGAAACAGGAGGCGTTCGGTTTCGGTCAGCAGTGCGTGCGACCAGTCCACCGACGCACGCAGCGTCTGTTGGCGGCGCACGGCGGTGCGCGCACCCCCAGTCAACAATCGGAATCGGTCATGCAAACTGTCGAGAATCTCGGCCGGCGACAGCGCCCGCACCCGTGCGGCCGCCAACTCGATTGCCAGCGGCATCCCATCCAATCGCTGGCAGACCTCCACGACGGTAGCGGCATTCTCGTCTGTGATCGCAAAGTCGACCTGGGCCAGCCGGGCTCGGTCAGCGAACAACTCGATCGCTTCGTCCGCCAAGGACAGCGACGGCACCCGCCATGTCACCTCACCCGTAGCGCCGATCGGTTCACGACTCGTCGCCAGCAGCGTCAGCCCAGGCGACCCGCTCAAAAGGGACACAACCAGTTCAGCGCACGCATCCAGCAGGTGCTCGCAATTGTCCAGTACCACCAATAGGTGACGGTCGCGCACAAACCGCAGGAGGGTCTCCATCGTCGAGCGGCCGGGCTCATCGGGCAGACCCAGCGCGCGCGCCACTGCCATTACCACGAGGTCGGGATCGGTGATAGGAGCCAAATCCACATACCAAACGCCGTCGTCATAATTACCGGTCACCTGGTTGGCGACTTGGACCGCCAGTCGCGTCTTGCCCGATCCGCCGGCTCCGGTCAAGCTCACCAATCGGTTTTCCGTCAGCAGCTTGGCCACCTCGGCGAGCTGCACACCACGCCCTACAAAGCTCGTAAGATGCGACGGAAGATTATGTGCGGCAATATCTTTCGCAGTGCGTAACGGCGGGAATTCGTTGCGCAGATCCGGATGGCACAGTTGCACAACCCGTTCAGGCCGGGCGACACCCCGCAGCTCGTACGTGCCTAGGTCTGTCAGCCACGCATCGGCCGGCAGCGAGTCGACAATCAGCGCCTCGGTGACGCCGGAAACCACCGTCTGGCCGCCGTGGCCCAGATTGCGCAGGCGCGCGGCGCGATTGATGGTGGAACCAATGTAGTTGCCCTCGCCGCGCAATTGAACCTCGCCGGTGTGGACACCGATCCGCAGGCGAATCGGCGCCAACGGTGCACGCTGCAGTCCGAGCGCACACGCAATGGCATCACTTGCCCGCGCGAACGCGATGACAAAACTGTCGCCTTCGCCCTGCTCGACCGGGCGTACCCCACCGTGCGCGACCACCAGGTCCGACAGCGCCTGATCAAGCCTGGCGAAGGCCGCGGTCATCTGCTCGGGCTGGGTCTCCCAAAGCCCGGTGGAGTCCTCCACATCCGCCAACAGCAGTGTCACCGTGCCCGTCGGCAATAGCCCGCTCACGCCAAAGTCGCTCCAGTCCACCAGGGGCGCGTCCAGTTGCGGATCATCAATCTCGCTCATGCTAGCCAGAATGGCCCGGTCAGCGCGGTAAAACATCGGCACAAATGCGCAGATTGGGCACTATCGACGCGCACCTGCGCGGGCAATCCGTGAAGATTTAGCGCGCAGGTGTGAAGGCTTCGTTAAGAACGTGGCCGACTACGGCGTCGACCAGCACCGTATAGGTATGACGCTGTTCGAGCTGCTTCCGTCGCTGCGGCATGGGTTGAACCCCCATCTCGATCGCGCGATCTGGCCGCTCAGCGCCTACGTCGACGAGCGCGGCCGGCTGTGCGTCGGCGCGGTCGCCGCCAACTCGATCGCCGAACAATTCGGCACTCCCACGTATGTGGTCGACGAGCAGGATTTCCGGGCCCGCATCCGCTGTTATCGCGCCACGCTTCCCGACGCCGAGCTGATCTACGCAGGCAGAACGCTACTGAGCGTCGATGTCGCCCGCTGGGCCGCGGCCGAGGGTGTCGGCGTGGATGTCTGCTCGGGCGGCGAGCTGGCCATCGCCCTGGCCGGGGACGTCCCGCCGTCGCAGCTCGTCCTGCACGGCGACGCGAAGACACCCGATGAGCTGCACGACGCGGTGGCCGCCGGTGTCGGACGCATCGTGATCGACTCGCCCAGCGAGATCGCGCTGCTCGCCGGCTGGCGGCGTCACCAACGCGTACTCATCCGGGTCATCCCAGACATTCCCGGCGCGGACCTCGAACAGAAATTCGGTTTTGCGCTGACGGGCGGCCAGGCGGCCGGTGCGGTCATGCGCGTCCTCGGGCAGCCGAGGTTGGAGCCGGTCGGGTTGCACTGCCAATTGGGCTCACAGCTCACCGACCCCGGCCTGTATGGCGCGGCGATCCGGCAGATGGTCGCCGCGATGGCCGAAGTCCGCGACCGCCACCAGGTCGTGCTCACCGAGCTCAGTCTCGGCGGCGGCCACGCGGTCCCGTACCTTTCCGGAGCTCCGCAACTCGACCTGCGGGCGCTCGCCACCGTCATCGACTCCGCGTTGGAATCCGCCTGTGCCGAACACGCATTCCCCCGACCCAAGATCGTGATCGAGCCGGGCCGGGCGATCGCAGCCCGCGCGGGGATCACGCTGTGCAGGGTGATCACCGTCAAACGCCAGCCCGGCGGGCGCACCTTTGTGGCGGTGGACGGCGGTATCACCGACAACACGCGACTCGCTCTGCACGGCACCAAATACACCGTGGCATTGGCCAATCGGCACCGGCCGACAGTGACCGCGCCCGTCACCGTAGTGGGCCTGCACTGCGAGACGGAAGACGAGATCGCCCGCGACGTCGAACTGCCCGCCGACATCCGGCCCGGGGATCTGTTGGCTATCGCCTGCACCGGCGCCTACCACCACTCGATGGGATCGAGTCGCAATGTGGTTGGCCGCCCGCCTCTGGTCGGGGTGGCCGGCGGGCATTCCCGCGAGCTGGTCCGCCGCGAAACCATCGCGGACTTACTAGCGCGGGACTGCAGCTGGCCGGGAATGAATTGGGCGGCGAATGACGCTGTCTAACACAGCTGTTCCCTACAGCGCCAATGGCCGAATGGAAGTGGGGGCACGAATGCTGCCTGTCACGGCTGTATACGCCGCCTTGCTGTTCGTAGTCTCGGTCACCCTGACGGTGTTGGGTCCACACACGCGCGACCTCGTCGTCAGTCAGATGAGCACGAACTTGCACAATTTGGCGCACGGGCACTGGCACACCTTGGTGGGGAGCGCGTTCGTCAACGACGGCGGTGAAATCTATTTCTGGCTGCCGGGATTGGTGTGCCTGCTGGCGCTCGGTGAACTCATCTGGCGTAGCAAGGGTCTGCTCGTCACATTCGCAGTCGGTCACGTCGGTGCCACATTGATCGTCGCCGAAGGGCTGGTCGCCGCGGTCAAGACTGGATGGCTGCCGCTCTCGGTCGCACGGGCCAGCGACGTGGGCACCAGCTACGGCGCGGTCTGCGTTCTCGGCGCCCTGACTGCGTCGATCCCCCTGCGTTGGCGGCACGCCTGGATGGGTTGGTGGCTGGGGACAGCAGCCATCGCCACGGTGGGATCGGACTTCACCGCCGTCGGCCATGTCGTCGCGCTGCTGCTCGGCCTCGGCCTGTCGTTTCGACTGGGTTCGATAACGCGTTGGACGTCAACACATGTGGCTTTGCTCGTGGTCGGTGCTACGTTCGGCTGGTTTATGCTGTCCGGGTCGTCGTTGCTGGCAGTGTCCGGCGGATTGACGGGTGCGTTACTGGCGTTCGGAGCCAGTCGGTACGGCACCCGGATACCGGCCAATGTCGAGGTGCCGCAATTGGCCCTCGCCCGTTAACCCGTGAGCGTTTCGATCTGATAGTGGCTGGCGGTCCACGGCGGTGAATCAGCCACTGGCGTCAGCGTTATGGTTATCTGGGCTTTGCCCGCGGTGACGGACTCCGGCAGCAGAAAGGTGTCGTCGAGCCAGCGGTGAACACCGTTGCTGCGTGATTGCAGCCAGTTCCCGGCGGGGATGCCGTCGACCGCAACGTCCGCCGACTGATAGCCGTTGACCTGATCCGACGTCCGGCGGATCAGAACCCCGCGGGTGTTCGGGTCGATGGCGACGTGAAAGCTGATCGCGGCCGGGGTGCTGCGGACCGACCCGACGACGGGATGGGTGTCGTCGTTGCCCTCGTATTCACTGACCAGGAGTTGGTCGGTGGCGGCAGCGTCGTTGTAGCCGTGCAGAATTCGGCTGGCCGGATCGGTCGGGTTGACGTCATCGCCCGACGCGATGGTGTCGTTCGGTTGTGTATAGAGGAATGCGGTCGAGCTGTAGTCGGGCAGGACCATGTTGCGCTTTCCGTGCTCGATACCGAACCGGACCGCGGAGTGGTAATCCATTGCGTCGGCGAGCATGAGCCGATACACGGCGACGCAGTAGTCGGCACACCCCCCGGTAGCCGTTCGCTGATCGGGTTGACCGTTGAGCGGATCGCTGAAGTGCTTGCCGTTCTTGAAATACCAACCGCCCTCGTAGAAGTCCTCGGTGCCGGTGCCATACCACTGGGGCGACGGGGACCCGTCCGTGTAGACCCGCTCGGCCCCCTCGAGAAAATACGGGGCGTCTTCACTGAACGACGTCCGAGTGCGCGCGCCGCGTATCGTGTGGCTGACGCCGACGAATTTGCCGTGGCCGCGCTCATCGGCGAACAACCAGTCTTGGCCGAAAGTCGTTGGCCCGGCATGCGAGAGTGCGGTGAAGTAGCCGGCGCGGCCACTGTCCAGTGCCGTTCCCCACTGTGGGTCCGGCGTGGTCACCACCTCGCCCTCGATCCCTGGCACCGGATTGCCGGTCGTATTGACGAGGGTGACGCGCGCGTTGCGCGCGAAGGGCATCGGCCACCACGTCGACAACGACAAAGCTCCATCGGGTTGCGGCACGGTGGCGAACATCAACGATCGCACGGTGTTGACGCCCAGTCCGGCCCCGAAGAATTCCCCGAGTGGGGAGTCGACCATGGTCCGGCCGTCGAATTCGATCTGCAACCGCAATCCGGCCAGCAGTTGATCAGCCGGCTCGGGAAGCCGCAGGTTCATTGACGAAATACTGCCCGAGCCAATCGATTCCGCGACTGTCTGTCCACCGTTGGCGGGGAGATCGACCACCCGGTTGCTGTGCGCGGCCGCGGGTGCCGCCGGTTTGGGATCGATGGTGCCGGCGTCGCGGAGCATTCCGAGCACGTCGAGCGCCGGGTCGGCCGGCGAGAACGTGGCGATTCCGTCCGCGCTCGGAAACTGGCGATAGTCGACGTGGTAGTACTCCAAATTCGTTGCGACGCTGATACGCATCGAATGTCGGTACGGCATGGGCACTTTGATGTAAACCCCGCCCGGTGACTGCGCGGCGTCGGCCACCAGTGGCCACACGAAGGGCGCTCCCAGCCCACCGTCGACCACGGATTGCAACGGCGCGTCGATCACGGTCTGTCCGTCCAGCTCGACGCGGATGTTTCCAAGCCCACGCACATTGCCGCCGTCGCGGGTGAACCAGATCGAATCGACTTCTCCGGCACCGTGATCCTCGGCGATGACACAGCCGGCGCCACCGGGTGCCAAACACCCACCGCTGCCGTTCTTGTTCCCCGTCGAGATATCGAAGTCCCCACCGCTTCGCTGGAAGCTCGACACCTGGAGGGCCTGCGTATCGGCGCGCAGGTACGGCAGCTGATCCAGTCGCCGGTAGGTGTCCCAGCCCACCATCCTGTCGCCGAGTCCCGCGGCGGTCGGCTCGCCGGGTGCCGTGGGCGCAAAGCCGATACCCGCAATTCCCCACAGCAGCAACGCGAACGCCGCGCTCAGCGCGCGCACCACGGATCAATCTCTCCGGGTGGGTCGGCTACGTCGTGACGCTGTGATAAACCCGGTTCCCACCGCTTCGCTTGGCGGCGTACATGGCACGGTCAGCAATTGTGATGAGCTCCTCGAGAAGTCCGGTACCGGGAGTTCCGCTCAGCAGGTGCAGCTCGGCGATGGCGGTGCCGATGCTGGCCGTCAAGTTTAGGGAAAGCGTGCCGATGGCGGTGCACAACTGGGCGGCCAGCGCCTTCACGTCGGAGGCCATGCAGGTCAGCGCGATCAGGAATTCCTCCCCACCGGCGCGGCAGAGGATGGCGTCCGCGGGCGCGTGCTCCCGCAGCAGTTCGGCCACCGCCCGCAGCGCATGGTCACCGGCGGGATGGCCGTGGGTGTCGTTGATGCGTTTGAAGTTGTCGATGTCAACCATCACGACCGCGAGGTGGGTGTGCGGCCGGATCGGATCCGCCAGGCGATATCTCACCGTCTCGGAGAATGCGCGTCGGTTCAGCAGACCTGTGAGCGAATCCTCCTCGGAACGCTCGGCATACGTTCGCATCGCGCGCGACATGCCGCAGACCCCGGACGAGACCGACACGTTCAAAAAGCTGATCAACCAGAACGTGGCTGCCGCCGCCGTGACGTCGGACTCGTGGGCCAGCCGCAGCACCGCCAACCCGGTGATGACGAAAGCCAACGCATTGTTGAACAGCAAGAGTCTCGGGTTGTGGAATATCGCGATGTAACCGCCCGTGACAACCATCGGCGTACACGCCAAAGCGTCCAGGGCGCCGGTGGCCTGAACCTGACTCCACGCCGCGATGCACGCCATGCCGACCGTCACGGCGACGGTTGACTGTCGACGGGTCGGCCAGCGTGTCAGCCAGAAAACGGTCATGCCCACGGTGAAAGCGACGGTGAAGCCGCCCGCCAGCACGGCGGCCGCGCTGGGGTGACGTTGGGTGGCCAAGACGGTCATCGGCACCAACGATGCCGAGGCGACGACGGTCATCATGATGCGCTGTGCAGCGCGCAGCCAGCCGCGCTGCCGCAGGAACTCGGTCATCCAGTCGAACTGGTCAGCCTGGGCGCACCATGCCCTCAGCTGTGACATCAGTCGGCAAACCTCTCGGAGGAGCGTCGCTGTGCACCGCGCGACGGATTGCTGAAGGATCTAGTCGGGCCCGATTTGTGTAGTACACCAGATTCGCCGGACAAGCCCGCAAACTTGCACTGGCATCCACCACCTCCGCGCCGCCGCGCCGAGACAGAGTGGCCGAAGGACTCGGCGGACGAGTGTTAAAAATGTTAGCCAAACTTCAACGCGGCTGCGGCCCGTTCTCCCTTTTCAGATCCGTATTGCGGCTCGGCTGCACGCGCTTGGGCTCGCCAGGCATCTTCGGATAGTTCGGCGGGTACGGCATGTCGCCGAGGCCACGCTCTGCGTCGGCCTCAGCCATCTTGAGCAGCACAGCGATCGACTGGGCGGCATCATCCATTGCGGCCCAGGGATCCTCACGGTCTCGTACCAGGTCGGGCACGGTCGCCATGGTGTAGTCGTCCGGCTGGGCACCGGCCAATTCGTCCCACGTCAGCGGGGTCGACACCGTCGCGATCGGCGTGCGCCGCACGGAATACGGGGAGGCCATCGTGCGGTCCCGGGCGTTCTGGTTGAAGTCGATGAAGATGCGCTCGCCCCGCTCTTCCTTCCACCACGATGTGGTGACGGCGTCGGGTGCGCGACGTTCCACCTCGCGGGCCAGCGCGATGCCCGCGCGGCGCACTTCAGTGAAATCCCAGTCGGAGGCGATCCGCAGGAAGACATGGATTCCGCGACCGCCGGAGGTCTTCGGGTATCCGATTAGACCGAGCTCATCGAGCAGCGGCCGCAGCACGTCCACCGCGACCGAACGCGCGTGCTCGAAGGCGACACCGGGCTGCGGATCCAGATCGATGCGCAGTTCGTCGGGATGGTCGGTGTCCGGGCAGCGCACCTGCCACGGGTGCAACGTGACCGTTCCCATCTGCGCCGCCCACACGATGGCCGCGGGGTGGGTCACCTTCAGCGCGTCCGCGGTTCGCCCCGATGGGAACGTCACCCGGCATGTCTCGAGGTAATCGGGGTGGTGCTGCGGGACCCGCTTCTGGTAAATCTCCTCGCCGTCGATGCCGTCCGGAAAGCGCTGCAGGTGCGTGGGCCGGTCGCGCAGCGCGTCGAGCATCGGACTTCCGGCTTGGACGGCCACGGCTCGGTAGTACTCGACGAGCTTGCCCTTGGTGCCTTGCGACCCCAGCTGGGGGAAATACACCTTGTCCGGGTTGGTCAGCCGCACCGCAATTCCGTCGACGTCGAGCTCTTCTGCAGCAGCCATACCAAAGATTCCAGCACAATCAGGCTATGGACCTCCCTGTGATGCCGCCGGTGTCGCCGATGTTGGCGAAGTCGGTGCGATCGATCCCCGCTGATGCGTCCTACGAGCCGAAGTGGGACGGCTTCAGATCCATCTGCTTTCGCGACGGCGACGATGTCGAGCTCGGCAGCCGCAACGAGCGGCCGATGACCCGGTACTTCCCCGAGCTGGTTGCCGCGGTCAAGGCCGAGCTGCCGGAGCGGTGCGTGATCGACGGGGAAATGGTCATCGCCACCGACCACGGCTTGGACTTCGAGGCGCTGCAACAACGCATCCACCCCGCCGACTCGCGGGTGCGCATGCTCGCCGAGAAAACGCCCGCGTCGTTCATCGCGTTCGACCTGCTCGCTCTCGGCGACGACGACTACACGCGGCGGCCGTTCACCGAGCGGCGTGCCGCACTTGTCGAGGCATTGGCCCCGTCGGCGGTCGGGTCGATCCACGTCACGCCGGCAACCACCGATCTCGACACCGCGCAGCGCTGGTTCGACGAATTCGAGGGGGCAGGGCTCGACGGCGTGATCGCCAAACCGCTGACAATCACGTACCAGCCGGACAAACGCGTCATGTTCAAGATCAAGCACGAGCGAACCGCCGACTGTGTGGTCGCCGGCTATCGGGTGCATAAATCGGGCGGCGACGCTGTCGGTTCGCTGCTGCTCGGGCTCTACCAGGACGATGGCCAGCTGGCATCGGTCGGCGTGATCGGCGCTTTCCCGATGGCCGAGCGCCGCCGCCTGTTCGTCGAGCTGCAACCGCTCGTCACCGACTTCGAGGGCCATCCGTGGAACTGGGCCGCGCACGAGGCCGGCGAACGCACACCGCGCAAAAACGAATTCTCCCGCTGGAACGCCGGGAAGGATCTGTCCTTCGTGCCGCTACGTCCCGAGCGGGTGGTCGAGGTCCGCTACGACAACATGGAAGGCCAGCGGTTCCGTCATACCGCGCAGTTCAATCGGTGGCGCCCGGACCGCGACCCACACTCATGCACGTATGAACAGCTCGAACAGCCCCTGACCTTCAGCCTCAACGACATCGTGCCGGGGCTGGGCGCGGGCTGAAAGTGGCGGCGGCTGATCGCTTTCCGAGACCGGCCCACATTACAGACACGGTGGAGGACCTTTGGTAAAGCGCATAATCCGGTCAGGTTCTTTCCACAGGTCGATCGTTTGAACTACCCAATATGCGGCGAACTCGCCAATCAGCGCCACCTCGGCCCAAAGGCCCCAATGGCCCTCCAAGCCTGTCGTTTGATGAACCCAGAGAATAACAAGTGACGTCGCCAGCATCAGCCAGGCAATCCCCCAGTAGATGCGCTTATAAGCGCGCTGATGCGCTGACTCCGACGGGTCCTCTTTCCCAACGACGTATGCGGTGCAGAACGTTGTGGCGACGAAGGCCGAGAGCATCAGTATCGCGGCTGCGCCGTGCGCACATTCCTTGAACTTGTCCGGAAAGAAGACGAGCGCAATCAGGCCGAGCACCATAATCAGCCAGAAAAACACGAGCGACGCTATTCCCCCCGGCCTTCGCATCCGTGGGGGGCGGCCGCGCATCCATTGGAGCAGCATCACCGACCAGATCACCACATAGCCCAGACCCAATGCGACAGCGACCGCCCAAACATTGGGCAGCATGGCGGCCTGGGCATGGCTATCGAAGTCGATCGGCAGATTAGCCGGCCCTTGGCACAGGTCCCCGGGTCGAGGCTGCGGCACTATCGCGGCGGTCAATGCGCTGACGCCGGCCAGAGTCAACAAGACATCCTCGGTGTCGGTGCTGCCCTTATAGATGATGAATAACGTGCCGAGCGCCAGGAGCGCGGCGATGACGAGGCTATGCGCGGAAGTGTAATAGTAAGTGCTGATGGCCGATTGCCAGCAGTTTGCGGATATCTTTTCGATGACCACGCCCGCACCGAGCATCACCATTAGTACGACCATGGCGACGCGTAAGTCGCGGTATATGGCGAGCGTCATGGGAGTCCGACGTGGGCCTTGGCTAGACATGTTTCGTACCACCTGTTTGTGGACAATGTCGGGCGATATGGCTGGCTGCACAGAATTTTAGGGATATTCGTCTAACGGCGCGCAGCTATGCGGTTTTCGATTTGAAGTCGCGCCGCAGCATTAAAAGGGCGGCGGCTGATTGCGTTCGGCGACGCGCGCGGCGTTCAGCGCGCGTTCGGCGTCGATGCGGCGAGCACGGTCCTGTTCGCGAGTGCGGCGACGTGTGGGCATCATGACGCCACGGTTGCCGGGGTTTGCGTATTGTTTTACCGGAGTTGGCAATTCGCCAGTCGGTAGACACAGAGCCGGAAAGAGCAGGCGGCTGCCCGGACGGGTGGTATAGGTGTGCCCGGTCGGCGACGTCCACACGATGGTGCCGTCAGACCACTGCTGGTCGCGCCAACCCGTCCAGAAGGTTTTCAAAAGGTGATGCTTCCTGCAAAGGCATTTCAGGTTCGACGCTTGAGTCGGTCCGTGCGGATACGGCACCGTGTGATCGATATCGGCGAACTCCGCGGGTCGATCGCAGTCGGGAAACCGGCACGTCATATCCCGGCATCGGATGAACCGCTCCAGCTCGGCCGACGGGCGGTAACCCGACTCGGGCGGCGCATCGGCGGGATGTCGCACCGGCCGGACTTTCGCGCCGGCGCGGGCCAGCTCGGCCACGAGGGCTGGCGGAATCACACAACCGCCGGGGACCACGGCGAGCGGCTTGCGCTCCGCCGTAGCGGTGGGCTTGGAGTCCGTGTTTACTGCCGACGCATCCGCAACTACGTGGATCACTACGCTGGCTGCCCGCTCGTCCGCGGCAGCACCGCCAGGACAGTCACCGTTCCCGCATCCGCACGCCAGCCAGTCCGCGCCGGCGCCCAGCGCACCCAAAGCATCGGCGCGACGCTGAGCAAGGGTGCGCGGATCGTCTTGGCACACTGCGTAAGCCATCTGCGACAGGCGCCGATCCAGCACCGCAGCGTCGGTCGCATAGAGCCGTCCCCACACGGCCGCTGTTCCCGACGTGTCGCCAGTCTGGTTAATGACGAATTCGCGACTGCGGGCATTGTCGCGGGCGCGCCGCAGCGCGCCGGGATCGTATTGGACCACCACTGCGTCAATGGCCTGGGCGGTCTTGGTAACCGACATCGGTCCGAAGTGCACCGCATCCTCCGCCAGCTTCGTGTCAACCAACCGCACCGTGTCGGGGTCTTTGATCAAGTCGGTGTGCCAGACGATGGCCGAAGCCAATCGGGCAGTGATGGTGCCTGCGGCGAACAGGGCCGCCACCTGGGGTAGCCGGTCACGCAGCGCAACGGCAAGATACATCTGCCCCGACGCCATGGCGTGGCTGATGCCCTGTGCCGCAGCGGTTTCGGCGGCCATGGCGTCCCAGTTGTCGCATGACCAATACGCACAGTCCGTCGGCCCATCGGCGTGGCGGCTTACGTACTCGCCGATCGCGGCCAGTCGCCTTGCCGCGGTCGCGGCCTCCACTCGCGCGCACTCGGCAATCGCGGACACAACCGTCGCGTCATCCGCCTGCCGCCACTCTTGATCGAACATACATTCGATACTAGCTACCACCCCTGACATCGGCACCGACGAAAAGCCAGCCTGTGGAGGAACTTCCGAACGCGGCCGACCCCGAGCGACTATCCTTCTCCCATCGCGCCCTGCGTTTCGGGCAAGGTGGCTTTCATTACTGGCGGTGCTTCCGGCATCGGCGCCGCGCTGGCCACAAACTGGCCGACGGGGGTGCCGAGGTCTGGATTGCGGACCGCCAAGTCGAGGCGGCACAGCAGCTCGCGCAACGCTTCACCGCCGATGGCACCCGAGAAGTTCGCCGAGCGTGCGCTTCGAGCGGTGTTGCGTGGGGATGCCATCATCATCGCGCCGACTTGGTGGAGGTCGCTGTGGTTGCTGGACCGCCTCGCACCGAACTTGTCGATGCGGATCGGGAAGCTGTCGCTTAAGCGTATACGCGAAATGAGCTCCACTGCAACGTGATCCGGTAGCGGTTGATCAGACCGCGACGGTGAGCTCGGACAGTCCGCGCAGAGTGACGTTGGTCTTGTATTGCGGCTCGCTGTCCAGCCGTGCGTGTTGGAAGCGTGCCGTTATCGCCGACAGGGCCACGCCGGCTTCCAACCGGGCCAACGGAGCGCCAAGGCAGTAATGCGCACCGCGACCAAACCCTAGATGCCGTAGAGCTTTTCGGTCAGGGTCGAACGTGTCGGGCGAGTCGAACTCGGCGGGGTCCCGTTGGGCGGCGGCCGTCAGCAACATCATGATGTCGCCCGCGGGTATCTCGATCTCACCGATCGTCATGTCGGCACCGGCGGTGCGGGCGATCATCTGCACCGGCGGGTCGTAGCGCAGAATTTCCTCGATGACCGCCGGGGCGCGGCCGGCATCGGCGCCCAACGCGGCCCACTGCGACGGCGAGCGCAGCATCGCGAGGATGGCGTTGCCGATCAAGTTCACCGTCGTCTCGTGTCCGGCCACCAGCAGCAGCACGCAGGTGGAGACGATCTCCTCCTCGCTGAGTTGGTCGCCGGACTCCTCCACCGCGACCAACCCGGACAACAGGTCATCACCCAGTTGCGACCGCCGCATGTCGATCAGTCCGTGCAGGTAAGTGCGCAACCACATTCCGGCATCCATCCGCTCCTTCAGGTTGTCCGACGGCGTGCCGGTGAATGCCACGAACGGGTCCAGGGACTGCGCCAGCAGCTCGGACACGTGACTGAACTGCGGCTCGTCCTCGTAGGGGACACCCAGCAGCCGGCAGATGACCGTTACCGGCAACGGGTAGGCGAAGTCTTTGACGACGTCGAACCGCCCTTTCTCGGCGATCTGATCGATCAATCGGTCCACCAGCGCGGTGATTTCGGGCTGCAGCGCATTGACCACCTTCGGCGCGAACGCCTTGCTGACCAACTTGCGCAGCCGGGTGTGGTCGGGCGGATCCTGGAACAGGAACCCCGGTGGAGTCTGGGGCGGCACCTGGGCGCCGGCCTCGATCAACTCTCGGGTCTGTGCCTCGATCTGGCGCTGCGCGGCCGTCGACTTGAGCCTGTCGTTGCTCGACGACGGGTGCCGCAAGACCTCGTCGCAGTCGCGGTAGGTGGAGAAGACCGCGAGGTTGCCGTCGGCCAACTGGAATGAGCCGCCTTCGCGAAATTGCGCAAAGAGTGGGTAAGGGTCGGCGCGGAAAGCGGGGTCCAGCAACTGCAGCAGCAACCGTTGGGGTTCGACTTGCTCGGTGGGCGCGGTCGTCATGAGAGACATTGTGCCCGTCTTCAACTTCCCTCGGAGAACCCCGTCATGTCCGGCTGCGCCATCAGTTGGTCGAGAAAGGCGCGCTGACCCTTCAGCAGCTTGACACGGGCCCGCGCCACCGAGAACCAGCCGACGCGGTCCACCTCCGGGAACTCCCGTAGTGTCCCCGACCCCCTCGGCCATTCCAATTGGAAAGTGTTGCTGCGTGCGTCGGTGACGTCGAGGTCGCCGTGCACGGCGAAGGCGTGGACCACTTTTCCACTGGGTTGTTTCACCGGACCGAGATCAATCCGCGGCCCGTCCGGCACGGAAAGGCTTAGCTCCTCGGCGAATTCGCGTTGCGCCGCCGCCCAGGGATCCTCGTCCTCGGCGTACTCGCCTTTCGGGATGGACCACACCCCGTCGTCCTTGCGCGCCCAGAACGGCCCACCCGGATGTGCGATGAGGACTTCCACGACGCCGTGGCCGGTGCGGTACAACAGCACGCCCGCGCTGAGCTTCGGCATCGGAGCGTTCAGGCCCCGACGGCGCGTTCTAGGTCTTTGAGCGATGACTCGAGGTGGGCGAGCAGCCGTTGCATGTGCGGCACACTGCGCCGGCATCCGACCAGACCGAAGTCCAGATTGCCTGCGTTGGTGGCCAGCGTGATGTTCAGCGCCTGCCCGTCCAGCGCGATGGACATCGGGTAGTTGCCGTCCAGCCTGGCGCCGCCGTAGTAGATCGGCTGAGTGGGGCCCGGCACGTTGGAAATGATGATGTTGAACGGCGGGGAGGTCGACGACACCCAGCCTGGGATCGCCGCCAGAGCTATCGACGACGTATTGACGGCGGACAGTGCGAGCGCCTGAGATCGTGGCAGCTGCGAAAACACCTTCTTGTTGCCGCGCATCGAATCGCTGATGGTCTGCAGACGGTGCGCCGGATCGTCGGTGTCGGTGGCGAGGTTGCACAAGATGGCGCCGACGAGGTTTCCGCCGGCATCGGCCTCGGCATCCGTGCGCAGGCTCACCGGAACCATCGCGATCAGCGGCGCATCGGGCAGCGCGTTCTGCTCGAGCAGGTAGTACCGCAGGGCGCCCGAACACATCGCCAGGACAACGTCGTTCAAGGTCACACCCGCGGCCTTTTTGACGGTCTTGATGCGGTCCACCGACCACGATTGCGCGGCGCATCGGCGGGCCCCGCCAATCTTGACGTTCAACATCGTCCGCGGTGCACCGAAAGGCAGCGTCAGCTGCTGCTCGAACAGCGCCGCGCGTGCCACCGAAACCGTCGATGGGGCAAGTGCCGCAACGGATCCCGCCGTACGGATCAACGACCGCAACGGTGACGACGGGCTGCTCTTGCGCTTGGGCTTCTGCAGGCTCCAGGGCGCGCGAATCTCGGTGTCCTCCGGGTCGGTCGACATCGCGCGCTGCATCAGCTTCTGCGCGGAGACACCGTCGATCAGTGCATGGTGAACCTTGGTGTAGATGGCGAACCGACCATCTTT
>NZ_JAFAUS010000034.1 GCF_019243155.1 Mycobacterium sp. | reverse complement strand
CTTGCGTGCGGGCTAGTTTGGGGGTGCGCTTGCTGTAGGGCACTTTCTTGCATCGCCCGTCGCCGCCCCAGCGCCAGTCGTGGAACGGGCACGCGATCTCCTCGCCCTTGACCTCGCCCTGAGAAAGGTCACCGCCCATGTGCCGGCAGTATTCGTCGAGCACGTTGATGTTCCCGTCCCCGCCGCGGAAGACGACGAGCTTTTGGCCGAAGGCGGTGATCGCGTGCGGCTTGCCGTCACCGAAATCTTTGGTCAGGCCCAGGCAGTGCCAGCCGCGGGCGAACCGCGTCGGTGCAGCCTGCGCTTCAATGAGCCGAACTTCGTCGGCCTCGGTCTGCGACGTCATGGGCACGATTAAACTCCCCACGCCGGTTGATGGGGATGGCTTGTTCCACTGATCAGGACGGCTCGTCCGGCGTGGCACCGCTCCGGCATACCGTTTCGAACGTGACCACGCAGAGCACGACTATCCCTGCCGGCCTTAGGGTCGCCGACGCGACCGTCGACCTGCTGGTCGTCGGCTCCGGAACGGGCTTCGCGGCGGCCCTCGCCGCCCACGAATTGGGGCTATCGGTGCTGGTAGTGGAGAAATCGTCCTATGTGGGCGGCTCGACCGCGCGGTCCGGTGGCGCGCTGTGGCTGCCCGCCAGCCCGGTGCTGCGGGAGGCTGGCGCGCACGACACGACGGAGAGCGCGGCGACGTACCTGGACTCGGTCGTCGCGGGCTCGGCGCCTCAGCAGCGGTCAGCCGAGTTCCTGACGCATCTGCCGGCGACGGTCGACATGCTGCGCCGAACGACTCCGCTGCGGCTGTTCTGGGCCCGCGACTATTCCGACTATCACCCCGAAGAACCTGGCGGCAGCGCGGCGGGCCGCACCTGCGAGTGCCGACCGTTCGACACCGCCGTACTCGGCGAATACCGCACCCGGCTCCAGCCCGGCGTGATGGAAGCGACCGTGCCGGTGCCGACGACGGGTGCCGATTACCGCTGGATGAATCTGGTTGCCCGCGTGCCGCGGAAGGGTGTCCCGACGTTCGGCAAACGCATCGCGCAAGGCGTCGGCGGCCTGGCGATCGGCAGACGTTACGCCGCAGGCGGGCAGGGCTTGATGGCAGGGTTGTTCGCGGGCGTGCTGCGCGCCGGCATCCCGGTATGGACCGGGACCCCCTTGCTGCGGCTCGAGTACGACGGTGAGCGTGTGGCCGGCGCGGTCGTCGACCACGGTGGCCGCGAGGTGACGATCACCGCGCGGCGCGGCGTGGTGCTGGCCACCGGCGGGTTCGATCACAGCATGGACATGCGGTGGAAATTCCAGTCGGAGTCGTTGGGCGCCAACCTCAGCCTTGGTGCGGCATCCAACACCGGTGACGGAATCCGCGCGGGCCAGGAGTTGGGCGCCGACATCGACCTGATGGATCAGGCATGGTGGTTCCCCGCCGTCGCGCCGCTGCCAGGCAAAGCGCCCGCCGTTATGCTCGCCGAACGGTCTCTTCCGGGCAGCCTCATCGTGAACCAGCACGGGCAGCGGTTCGCCAACGAGTCGACGGATTACATGTCGTTCGGGCAGCGACTCCTCGAGCTGGAGCGGTCCGGTAACCCGGTCGAGGCCATGTGGATCGTCTTCGATCAGCAATACCGCAACAGCTATGTCTTTGGCGCCGAACTCTTTCCGCGGATGCGCATCCCGAAGGCGTGGTACGACGCGGGAATCGCGGTGCGGGCCGACAACCTGACCGACCTCGGCGCGCAGATGAAGGTTCCCGTCTCGGAGTTCTTCGAAACGATGACCCGCTTCAACCAAAACGCGGCTGCGGGTAGCGATCCCGACTTCGGGCGGGGCAACAGCGCGTACGACCGGTACTACGGCGACCCGACGATACGGCCTAACGTGAATCTGCGTCCGTTGGTCAAGGGCACTTTCTATGCCGTCAAAATGGTGCTCAGCGACCTGGGTACCTGCGGCGGGCTGAAGGCCGACGAACGGGCCCGCGTGCTACGCGAAGACGGCGGCGCGATCGCCGGCCTGTACGCGATCGGCAACACCGCCGCCAATGCGTTCGGCACGACCTACCCCGGTGCGGGCGCGACGATCGCGCAGGGATTGGTTTACGGCTACGTCGCCGCCCACGACGCGGCGGGTCCCCGCCACCAGAACTAACGGCGATCCACGACGGGTCATGCAGCCCCGGGACTTTGATCTTCGTCGTCGTCTCCGTCGCGCAGCAGTTTTTCGGGGTGATGAAAGGTGTTCACGCGAGGCTGGCCCCGGTCGAGGTGGGCGGGCGGGATCCATTCGGTGTCACCCTTGGCGTTTTGGCGGGTGGTCCAACTTCCGGGTTGGAGCATGCGGTGGTGGGGTCCGCAGGCGAACGTCAGTTGGTCGGCGTCGGTGGTGTGGGATTTGGACCAGTCGGTAACGTGGTGGACTTCGCAGTAGTAGCCGGGCACCGTGCAGCCCGGAGCCGAGCACCCGCGATCCTTGGCGTACAACACAATTCGCTGCCCGAGGGAGGCGAGTCGTTTGCTGTGATACAGCGCTAGCGCCTTGCCCTGATCGAAGATCGCCAGATAGTGATGGGCGTGGCGGGCCAGGCGGATCACGTCGCTCATCGGCAAGATGGTGCCACCGCCGGTCAACCCACGCCCAGCCGCCGCTTCCAGGTCCTGCAGCGTCGTGGTGACGACGATGGAGGCCGGCAACCCGTTGTGCTGGCCCAGGTCTCCCGACGCCAAGAGCGCGCGCAGGGCTGCGTTGAGCCCGTCATGGTTGCGCTGGGCCGCTGAGCGCGGGTCGCGGTCGATCGCGTCCTGGGTAGGTGCGCCGTCCACACAGGGCGCCTCGTCAAACGGGTTACACATGCCCGGCGCGGCCAGCTTGGCCAGCACCGCCTCCAGGGTGGCGCGTGCCTCCGGGGTGAGCCAGCCGCGCAGCTGCGACATGCCGTCGGCCTGCTGGTTACCCAGCGTCAGCCCGCGCCCCCGCGCCCGGTCCTCGTCGGTGAAGGTCCCGTCGGGGTTGAGGCAATCGGCCAGAGTGCTGGCCAGCGCGGCCAGTTGCTCGGGACGAAATCGGGCGCCCTCCTTGGCCAACCGAGCTTCGACCTGCTCACGGGTCGGCATGTCTATCCAGCCCGGCAACTGGTGGTAGAACTTGCGGATCACCGAGACCTGGCCGGAGCCGAGCGTGCCGTCGCGTTGAGCGGCCGCGGTGGCGGCGAGGGCCGGGGGCAGGGGTTCGCCGGTCAGCCCGTGCCGCGGGCCCAGATCCCGCGCCTCCTTGATGCGCCGGGACGCTTCACCGCGGCTGATCAGTGTCGCCTCGGCGATCGCATGGGCCAGCGTGCCGCAGAGCTCTGCTGGGGTGGCATCGCGGCCAAGGGAATTGATCAGCAGATGCTCGATGGCCGGGATGCGCCGGGGCTGCTTTTCGCAGCGCTCCAACACCGCCAGCTGTTGGCCCGGATTCAGCGCGTCGAAGTTCAGCGCGCAGGCGCGATCCCAGGCAGCATCGAGCGCGTCGAATACCGCGTCGACATCCTGCTGATCCGTTGCACCCATACCGCGAAACTAGCCACACCCACCGACAGAAATCGCGAGCCTGGTGCCACTGAAACACAAGTGACACAGGGGACTTCAGTATGCGTCTCGGATATCCGTATTTGGAGATTCTCAGGCCGACGACAGGGTCAAAACCGGTCGCCGCCATCAGGGTTAGTCGGCTTCGCGCTTGGCCTCGACCTGTTTTTCGACCTCACGCCAGTAACCGGGCGTGGGCCGCGGTTTGCCGAAACCGCCCTTGGCAGCCTTCTGCAGGACGGCGTCCGCCTCGTCGATCTCCTTCATAAATTCCAGAGCGAACTCGCGCTCGGCCGCGTAATACTTTGCGGCCCAACGTAACGCGATCACCGAGTACGCCCAAGCGGGTTCGATCTCAGCCCCTTCGGCATCTTCGATCGCTTTGCGATGCCGAGCTTCCGCATACGCGACATGTTCCTGCAGTAATTCCTTGAGCTTGGCCGGGTTACTGAGATGGCCGAACGTAACCCGCAGCAGCACACTGTGTTTGAGCACCGGCGGGTCCACGGGCGCGTGATTGGTCCACTCGGTGACAGCGTCCATGCCGGCCGAGGTGATCTTGTAGAGACGGCGGCTGCGGGTGCCCTCGTCACGTTCGACGCGCGACGTGACCAGACCGAGGACTTCGAGCTTCTTCAGTTCTGTGTAGATCTGGCTGTACGAGGGGCTCCAGTAGTAAAGGTCGACGCTCCAGTCGATCCACTTCTTGAGGTCGTAGCCCGAGACTTCCTCTTCGTAGGACATCATGCCCAGCAGAGCCCAGCTGGTGGCGGCAAGTGTCGCCTTTGTCAGCTTGTCGCCGCTCTGGTCCATTTCGCCAGGTTAGCAACACGGCTGGTCCTGCCGCGGGCCACTGACCGCTGGCCGGGACATCGTTTTGGCCGTCCGCGCGTAACGTGGCGACGCCAAGTCGCGAAGGAAACGTACATGAGCAGCATTGTCCGGAAGGGACTGCGAGTCGCCGCGTCGAGCGTTGCCGCGATCGGCTTCTGCGCGGGAGTGCCTTCAGCGGGAGCGGATAACCCGATCTGCTCGGAGCACGTCTGCTCCTTCTACTCCCCCTCGCACACCATCAGCTGCGAGATCGATTATCAACGCGAACCGGGTCCGCCGGACTCGACGTATTGCCAGATCAGCCGTCAGGGGTCGGCGTCGCAGTCCGTGCACATGGATCCGAAGGGAACATTCTTCATCTGTGGCGGCGAAAACTGTTTGGGCAATCCAGGTTTGGGTCAGCCGACCCTGGCGTACGGTCAGTCCACCGGCCTGGGGCCGTTCACCTGCCGGTCGGACGTCGACGGGGTGACCTGCACCGTGCACTCGGGCTGCGGGTTCACGATATCCAACTCCGGGATCGTCCCGGCGCGTGGCAGCATGCGGGCGGTCACGAGCTAGGGAAGTTCACGTCCTTGGTGACGGACTCCCACTCGTCGATGGACGCCGTGAGGGTGGCGATCTTGTCGCGCATCGCCCTGAGGACGTCGCGACCCAGCAGCAACCGCAGTGGCGGTTCGTCGAGCTTGGTCACCATCAGCACCGCCTCGGCCACCTTGCGCGGATCGCCGGGCAGGTGGTCGGCGAACTGCTTGATGAGGTCCTTGCGGGCCGCCACGTCGGCGTAGTCGGCTATCGGCCGTTCCGACTCCTTCATCGACCTGCTGGCCCAATCGGTACGGAAGGCGCCCGGTTCGATCGCCGTCACCTTGATTCCCAACGGCCGCACCTCGGTGGCCAGCGCTTCGGTCACCGCTTCGAGTGCGAATTTCGTCGACGAGTAATACGCGTTGGGCGGGTTGGCCACCAGACCGGTCATCGATGAGATGTTGACGATGTGCCCGGTGCCGCGGGTGCGCATGGCGGGCAGCACCGCCTTGATCATGTCGACCGAACCGAAGTAGTTGACGTCGAACAGCTTTCGGACCTCGGCGTCCTCGCCTTCCTCCACCGCCGACAGGTAGCCGTGACCGGCGTTGTTGACCAGGACGTCGATCCCGCCGAAGGCCTCGTCGGCGGCCGACACCGTTGCCGCGATCTGGGCGGCGTCTGTCACGTCGAGTGCGACGGCCAGGGCCCGGTCCCCGAATTCGTCGACGAAATCGGCCACCGCGTCCGCCCGTCGCGCGGTCACCACGACGCTGTGGCCGTCTTCTAGTGCGGCGCGCGCGATCTCGCGGCCGAAGCCGGTGGAGCACCCGGTGACCAGCCAGCGCGCCATGTCAGGCCGTCCCTTCCGGCAGGCGGCGCAGATAGGCCGCTCGCCTGTCGGCGAGTTCGGCCGTCCGCTCCGCGGCGGTGACCCGGCGCAAGGTCGGCACTTCGGCCTCGAGCTGGTCCAGCTTCACGACCCGCCCGCGGGCACCGAGGTCCTCGCGAGGTCCGGACTCGCCGAACTCGGCCATCCGCAACGTCAGAATGCCTTCGCGCAACCCGTCGGAGTCGATCCAGTTCGCCACGCCCGGGTCGGTCGGGGCGATCACGTAGGTGTAGGTGCCGTCTTCGTTGGCCACCGACTGCGACTTGTTCAAGCTGCCGGTGCGGTCGACGATGTCCAGTGTGGTACCCCAGATGTTGCTGAGCGGCACCGTGAAGTATTCGGCGCCACCGTCGCTGAGGTCAACCACGAACGCCTCGTCGGGTGCGAGGTCGAAGCGGCCCATGACGTAGACCTGGTTGCGCATTGCGCCGACCTTGTCGGCCGACCAAGCCAGGTTGAAGTGGTTCGGCGGCATCTTGTACACGCCGTGGCTGAGCTTGCCGGTGAAGTCGGCGAAATGCGCCATCATCGCCGCCGTCGCCTCGGCCTGCTCGTCGAGCGTGCGCGCGGGACTCGCCGGCGGGCCGCCGAGCCGTTGCACCGCAATGTGATTGGGATCGTCGCGGCCCCAATTCAGCAGCACATCGCGGATGTAGAACTCATGCGCCTCCGACGTGGTCTGCACGTGATTGGGCCGACCGCCGGCCGGTTCGGCGTCCACGGTGATGGTGTAGCTGCCATCGGAATCCACCTGCATGGTCCGGCCGTTGAGCACGTCGACGGTGCCCATGTGCGCATCCCACAGCGTGAAATAGTTCTCGATCATGCGGTGCTCGCCGACCCGCCCGTGGATCTCGTAACGCTCCTCCCCCGAAATCGGGATCACCCGGTACACACTGTCGGGATTGTCGATGCCCCAACGTGATCCGGGAACTCGGCGCCCGTCGACGGAGTGCGCGAGCCGGGTGATGCAACTGACCTTGGGCCGGAGCTTGTCCTGGTTGGATGACCAGACCGCGGCCGAGAACATCACCTCGGCGAACGAGTCGTCGAACCGCTCACGCATCGCTTCCGACGCCTTGGCCCGGCCGAGCCACGTCTGAGCCACCGTGCGGTAGGCCGCCTTGACAGTCGGGTGCTCGATCAGATCCAGCGCGGCCAGTTCCTGTTCGTGCTGCGACGTCGTCGCGACGGGGTCGTCACCCATCCACTGCTCCTCACTTCGAAAGGTGCTGCTGGAAATGCTTGTTGTACAACGTGAATCGCTCATCGACCTGCTCGGGCCGCAGACCGTAGTCTTCTAGTTCGTAGGGCGGGCGCGCCGCTTTGCGTGGGCGTTCGGCCAGCCAGCGTCGCATCGCGCTCTCCGCTTCGGTCGTCAGCGGGAGTCCGATCGCGTCGTAAACACGGGCAACTTGCCCGATGGGATCGGCCACCGCGTCGTCGAACGCGATGTCGGTGACGGTGTGTGAATCCCATCGATCCCGGACCGCCATCGCCCGGTCATTGGTCCAGCCCATCCGCTGCAACCATTGCGCGCCCACCCGGGGCAGGTCGACGGTGTCGGCGTGCATCGCGTGCAGGGTCGCGTTCAGGCTGGCGCCCGATGCGATCGTGGTCCGCGGGTCGCGGTGCATGTGCACGATGTGCAGATCCGGAAACTCGGCCCGCAGTAAGTCGAGATAGCCGAGGTGGGCGGGCGACTTCAGCACCCACCGCTGCGCGGTCACACCCGTCTGCCGCTTCTGCCACTGCAGGAACCCCAGCATGCGATGCAGGTAGGCGTAGGCCGGCGCGAAATCCTGCTCGTCTAGCCACGACCGGTAAACGGGAAGGTGCGCACCGGATTCCGGGACATGCGACAGAAACGCGTCGGCGAGAAAGACGATCTCCTCCTCGGCCGCCCGCGCGTACATCGGATGGATGGCGAACAAATCCGGTGCGATTTCGCGGGACTTGGATTCCCGCGCCTCGCTCACCGCCACGCGCGGATCGACACCGTCGAACCGGTGATCGTGCCGCGGCGCGACCTCGACTACCTCCCAGCCGTACGCGCAGTGAAATCGGGGATCGGCGGCCAACAGTCGCTGCAGCAGCGTTGTCCCGCTGCGCATCATCCCGACGACAACGACCGGCGCGACGACCTGCTCGTCGAGAATCTCCGGGTGGCGGCGCATCCACTCCTGAGCGCGCAACCGCATCCGGAGGCTGTGGACGATGCCGGATCGCAGGATGTGGGCACCGATGGCGTTGAGTTCGGCGTCCTGGTAGTCGGCCAGCAGAACGCCCAGTGGACTTTCGAACTCGCCGGGCCCCCAGTCGGTCAGCGACTCCTTGCGCGCAGCGTCGGACAGCACACCGCCCAGGTCGAAGGCGCCCGCGTTCTCCACAGGGTCGAATCCCTTACCGCGTCAGAACTTCAGGTGATGACTGACATCGCCGACCTGGTCGACGAACATGATGCGGGTGTCGAAGCACCACGCGCCGTCCACCCGGTGAAACGTGTCCTTGTAATGGCCGGTCACGATCACCTGCAGCGGCAGGTCGGGGGTCGCCTGGGTGACGCAGTAGTAGGACGTGCTGCGGGCCGTGCCGCCGGCCTCGTCGATGTACAGCTGCACGTTGCTGGTGTTGTGTCTGGTCTTCGGGGTGCCGTCCTCGTAGATGCGCGTGGCCATCTCGTACATCTTCCGGACGCCGGCGGCCCCGGCGAACACCGTTTCCGGTGGGCCGTCTTCCATTCCGCAGATCCGGCCGTGAGCGAAGAGCTCGGCTACCGCATCCAAGTCGCCGCCGTCCAGAAGTTGCGCGTAGGTGTAAATCAGATTGGTGATTTCCAGCGCACTCTAACTCATGGGCGAATCACCTCGAATCGACTCCGTTCCTTTGCACCACTTTGCCAAGGCAATACCGGTAGGTCGCAGACCATGATGGCAGAACCACTAGCCCCTGCCACCATTTCGGACTAATGCCATTAGTCTGACGGCCGTGACGTTACCTTGGACGCCGAATCGGCTCGGCGACTTGACCGGCAAGCGAATCATCGTGACCGGGGCGACGAACGGCGTTGGACTGGGCACGGCGCGCGCGCTCGCGAAGGCCGGCGCCCACGTGATCCTCGCTGTGCGCAACACCGAGCTCGGTAAACAACGGGCGGCCGAGATGGGCGGCTCGACCACCGTGGTCAAACTCGACCTCGCCGACCAGTCGTCAGTGCGCGCTGTCCCCGACCTGATCGACGGTGAAGTCGACATCTTGATCAACAACGCCGGCGCGCTCACCGACCGGCGCGTCGAGACCGCCGACGGGTTCGAGAAGACGCTGGGCACCAACCTGCTCGGACCGTTCGCACTGACCAACCTGCTGCTGCCGCGGGTCCGCTCGCAGATCATCAATGTCGGCTCGGACGCGCACCGGAAGGCCACCCTGCGGCTCGACGACCTTCACCTGCGTCGCAACAAGTGGACGCGACTGGGCGCGTATGCGCAGTCGAAGTTGACGGTCATGTTGTGGGGGCTGGAGCTGGACCGCAGGCTGCGTGCCGCGCGCTCGTCGATCGTCAGCCAGCTCACCCACCCGGGCTGGGTGGCCTCGAACCTGTCGCATGTGTCCGACTCGCCGTTGATGTCGTTGGCGCACAAGTCCGTCAAGGTCGTCGCCGACCGACTGGCCAACGACATCGACGCCGGCGCGGCGCCCACGCTGTACTGCATCAGCGAGCCACTACCGCCGGGCAGCTACGTCGGCGTCACCGGCAGGATGGGCCTGCGGGGCGGGCCGGTCCTGATCGGCCGCTCGGTGGTCGCGTGCGACTACGACGCGGCCGCCCGGCTCGTCGCCTTCGCGGAGCAAGAGACCGGCACCAGGTTGGAGGTGTAGCCATGGGTGAATTCGACAACACCGTCGCCGTCATCACCGGAGCGGCGCGCGGCCAGGGTCGCAGTCACGCCGTCGCCCTCGCGGAGCAGGGCGCCGACATCATCGCCGTGGACCTGTGCGCCGACATCGACGCGATTCCCTATCCGCTGGCGACAAAATCCGACCTCGACGAGACCGCGCGGCTGGTCCAGGCCGCAGGCGGCAAAGTGGCGCCCGTCGTCGCCGACGTCCGCGACCTGGCGCAGCTGGAAGCCGCGGTGCAGACCGGAATAGACGAGCTCGGGGACGTCGACATCGTCATCGCGAACGCCGGTGTGGTGGCGATCGGCGATCCAGAGCCCCGCGCCCAACCGGTGTTCGACGCGATCGTCGACACCAACCTCAAGGGCGTGTGGCACACGATGCTCGCGGCCGTGCCGTCGGTGATCCGCAAGGGGCGGGGCGGCTCGGTCGTGCTGGTCAGTTCGTCACAGGGCCTGACCGGCCGCGGCGGCGACGGCAGCGCCGCCATGTTCGCCTACGCCGCGTCCAAGCACGGCATCGTGGGGTTGATGCGATCTGCAGCGAATGCCTATGCGCCACACAAGATTCGGGTGAACTCGATACATCCGAGCGGCGTCATGACCCCGATGATCCTCAACGACTTCGTGGTGAACCGGATGCTGGAGAATCCGAATCCGGCGGTCTCCCAGATGCTGCTGCCCGACGTGCCGCTGGTCGAGCCGCAAGACGTCACCGAGGCGGTGCTGTGGCTCGTCAGCCCCCGGTCGCGCTACATCACGGGTGTGACCGTGCCGGTCGACGCCGGCCACGTCGTCATGTAAGTCTCATTTGATCTCGAGCCCGCGCTTGCGCACCCACCACACTGCGGCGACCGTTCCTACCAGCCAAACCCCCGACGCCGTGGCCAGGTGCACAAAGCTCTTGGTGTCCCGCCCGAAGATGGGCCAGAACAAGGACGGCAACTTCTGCCAGAGCACGCGGTGCTCCACCCCGTCCATCGGGTCGGCCACGTAGTACAAGACGTACGGCAGCGTGAGGGCCAGTACCCAGCCGCCGGTGCGATGCCGGTCGTGGCGCTGCCGCCAGCGCCGGATCAGCGGCTCGACGCCCACCGGGTGCACCACCGAGATCAAGTTGCCCACCCCCAGCCATGACACGATCGGCACCGCGACAGTGGGAACCGTAATCGCCAGTCGCTCAGGTGTTTCCAACAACAGGGTCAGCACCATCGCCGTCAGCAGCGTGGGCAACCCGACGATCACCAGCAGGGCGAGATTTTTGATGGCGAGGATCCGCCAGAACGGCACCCCGTTCGCCAGTGCCTGCCGGACGCGGTGATGGTCGGAACCGAACAAGTTGGTGGTGGTGACGTCCGCGAGGACCCACGAGGAGAAGTAGGTGCCCACCAGCACTGCCATGTCGTGGTGGTGCCCGTGTCCGGTGGCCAGCGGCTGCACCACCAGCCAGCCCGCGGCGAAGATCACGTTGACCACCACGCCCATCAGCCAGGTGCGCGGCGGGGTGAAGGCCCAACGGATCTCGGCGCACACCGCCGGGCCCAAAGTTCGCTCGAAACTCTTCGCGGCCCGTCTGGCCGCGGCGGGACGGGGCGCCGACGCACGTGCCGCGACGAGCAACGCGGTCCGCGCGTGTGCGGCCAACGGTGTCTGTACCTGCAACATCTCCCCGACCAGAGTGGCTGTCCGTGCGACCATACCCGGGCAGGCCGGCCCGCCGCGCAGACTAGGCGTCGGCAGCTCCGACGCTTTCCTGGCGCTACGGTAGAACGTGTTACAGTTTGCCGACCTCGGCCGATGGTCCGGGGCGCCCGGGCAGCGTGGTGAGGAGGCCCCGCATGAGTTGTGCCGTCGCCCATCGGGTTTGCCTGAACGGTTCAGTCGTCGCTCCATGAGTACGACGACGACGAGAACCTGGTCGCTGGCACTCGTTGCCGTCGCCTACGTCATCGCGATCGTCGCCGCCGCCGCCTGGCTGATCTGGGGACCGGCCACGGGCCGGCTCTGGCTGGACACGCTGATCGCCGACGTGCTGGCCACGCTGGTGGTGTTCGCCTTCAGCCGGCGATACCGCAATTCCAGCTTCTACGACGCGTTTTGGAGTGTCATTCCAATCGAGTCGGTTGCCGACGTGCAGCTGCACCGATTCATCGCCGACCGGCAATCCGGTGACGTCATGGACCGCGGGCTGTGGCGATGGTCGCGGCACCCGAACTACTTCGGGGAGTTCGGTTTCTGGTTCGCCCTGGCGTTATTCGGCGTTGCCGCATCGCCCGCTGATGCGTGGTGGTTGTTCGCCGGTGCGCTGGCGATGCTGGCGATGTTCTTGGGCGCGAGTATCCCGATGATGGAGAAGCGCAGCCTGGAACGCCGTCCGGAGTACCAGCGCGTGATCGACGGGGTCTCACGCTTCGTTCCCCTGCCGCCGCACAAGGTGGTCACATGAACCGCAAGCGAGTCGTCATCGCCGGCCTGGGCGACGTGGGTGTGCTGGTCGCGATCCGGCTGTCCGGCTCCGCCGACGTCGTCGGCGTATGCGTCAAACCCGGGTTGGTGAGCGGCCAGGAACTCGGCGTCCGGCTGTCGCGGCCGAACGACTGGGCCCGCGATTACTGGATTCCGTTCGACAGGTTCCGGCGGTTGGACAAGGTCCGCACCGTGCAGGCAACGCTGACCGGAGTGGACCTGGCCGCTCAGACCGTGTTCGGCCGTCGCGACGACGGCTCGACGATCACCGAACACTACGACGCACTGGTGATTTCGACCGGGGTCAGCAACGGCTTCTGGCGCCAGCCGACACTGCAGTCCGCGACCGACATCGGCGCGGGGCTGCGCTCGGCGCACGACCGACTGGCCGCCGCCCGATCGGTGATCGTCGTGGGCGGCGGCGCGGCAGCGGTCAGCAGCGCACTCAATATGGCGACCACCTGGCGGGACAAAGAGATACACCTTTACTTCCCGGGCGAATCCGCGCTGGACACCCACCACCCGCGGACCTGGAAGCGGCTTCGCGATCGGCTGACCCAACGCGGCGTGCGCATCCATCCGGGCCACCGGGCCGTGCTGCCCGATGGTTTCGCCGGCGAGGAGATCACGAGCGAACCGGTTCACTGGAGCACCGGACAACCACCGGCGCAAGCCGACGCGGTGCTCTGGGCGATCGGGCGGGTGCGGCCCAACACCGGTTGGCTGCCTCCTGAGCTGCTCGACGAGCAGGGATTCGTGCGGGTGACGCCGGAGCTGCGCGTGCCGGGGCAGCGGGCGGTGTTCGCGGTGGGCGACGTCGCCGCGTCCGACCCGCTGCGCAGCTCGGCGCGCAATCGGGGCGATGCGTTGGTGGCGCACAACATCGAGGCGGAATTGACCGGCGGGCGGTTGCGCACCTTTCGGGCGCCGACGCGGCGGTGGGGTTCGTTAGTGGGTATACAGCCCAACGGGTTGGAGGTCTTCCTGCCCACCGGCCATTCGTTCCGGTTCCCGCTGTGGGCCGTCGAGCGTGTGGTGATGCCGTGGATCGTGCGATGGGGCATGTATCGAGGGGTGCGAGACAACAACCCGCTTGGGTAAGGGGCTTGGTAAGGAGCGAGCAGCATGCAGTGCCGGATCTTCACCGATCCCAGCAACGGGGGGACTTACCAAGAATTACTCGAATCCGCGAAATTGGCCGAGGAACTCGGATTTGCCGGGTTTTTTCTGTCCGACCATTACCTTCCGTTCGCGGGTGACGGCGGAGTCGGTCCGACCGACGTATGGACGACCCTGGCCGGGCTGGCGCGCGAGACTTCGCGCATTCGGCTCGGGTCATTGGTGACCTCGGTTACCTTCCGCCACCCGGGTGCGCTCGCGATTACCGTCGCGCAGGTCGACGCAATGAGCGAGGGTCGCATCGAGTTCGGGCTTGGGGCAGGCTATTTCGAACCGGAGCACCGCGCCTACGGGATTCCCTTCCCGCCGGTCGGCCAGCGGTTCGATCGGCTGGGTGAGGCGCTGGAGCTGATCACGGGCCTGTGGAAAACTCCTGTCGGCCAACGTTATTCGTATGATGGCCGATGCTTTCAGATCCAGGACTCACCGGCGTTGCCCAAGCCCTGGCAAAGGCCCGGGCCGCCAATCATTCTCGGCGGCATCGGTAAGAAGCGCACACCGGCCTTGGCGGCGCGGTTCGCCGACGAATTCAATCTGCAGACTTCTCGACGTCGCACGCCGGCGGATCAGCGCAAGAGCGAGCTCAAAACCGACGACGTCTGCGGGCAGATCGATCTGGTGCGGTCGGCCGCCGAACGGATCGGCCGAGACCCGGCCGACGTCGCCTTCTCGATGAGCGCACTGATCGGCGTCGCAGACCAAGCCGAGGCGGCACTGGATCCCGGCAACTTCGGTTCCCAGACTTTCGACGGAACCACTTTTTCCGGCTCGCCCGCACAGATCGTCAACGAGTTCGGGCCCTATGCGGAACTCGGTATCTCACGGGTGTACGTGCGCGCCCCCGCGGACATGACCGGCTTGGCGAAGAACTTCGAACTCTTCGCCTCCGACGTGCTCCCCCAACTCGCGGCGCTGTAAAGCGAGTTGATAGCTCGAGGCTTGGGGTCAGCCGCTGTTGAGCAACAGCATGAGCCCGTAGTCCATATGGATTTGTTGATGGCAATGCAACAGCGAGAGGCCGGGTTGATCGGCGACGAAATCGACTTCCATGCTCTGGTAGCCGCCGAGCATCGCGACGTCCTTGCGCATCCCGGCCGTCGGTGTGCCGGCGAATCGGGTGATTTCGAAGGTATGCCGATGCAGGTGCATCGGGTGTAGGTCGTCCGTGGCGTTGCGGAAGCGCAGC
>NZ_JAFAUS010000012.1 GCF_019243155.1 Mycobacterium sp. | reverse complement strand
GAGCGCTGCATGGCGATCAGCGTCGCGGTGCCCGTCGGCGACCAGACCGCCGACCGGTTGCGCGCCCGGCTCATCGAGCGGATCAACAATCTGCGCGTCGGCCACAGCCTGGACCCCAAGGCCGACTACGGCCCGCTGGTCACCGAGGCCGCGGTGGCCCGGGTGCGCGACTACATCGGCCAGGGTGTGGACGCGGGCGCCGAGCTGGTGATCGACGGCCGCGAGCGGACCAGCGACGACCTGACGTTCGGTGACGCCAACCTCGAGGGCGGCTTCTTCATCGGGCCGACCCTGTTCGACCATGTCACGACCGACATGTCGATCTACACCGACGAGATCTTCGGCCCGGTGCTGTGCATCGTGCGGGCCCACGACTACGAAGAGGCGTTGCGGCTGCCGTCCGAGCACGAGTACGGCAACGGCGTGGCGGTGTTCACCCGTGACGGCGACGCCGCACGCGATTTCGTCTCCCGGGTGCAGGTCGGCATGGTCGGTGTCAACGTGCCGATTCCGGTCCCGGTGGCCTACCACACCTTCGGCGGCTGGAAGCGTTCCGGTTTCGGCGATCTCAACCAGCACGGCCCGGCGTCGATCCAGTTCTACACCAAGGTCAAGACCGTCACGTCGCGCTGGCCCTCCGGCATCAAGGACGGCGCCGAATTCAGCATCCCCACAATGGATTAGGCCATGTTTGACTTGAACGACGACGAACGGGTGATCACCGAGACGGCAGCGGCGTTCGCCGCCAAGCGGGTGGCCCCGTTCGCCCTGGAATGGGATGCGAGCGAACACTTTCCGGTCGACGTGTTACGCGAAGCGGCCGAACTCGGCATGGCGGCCATCTACTGCCGCGATGACGTCGGCGGCAGCGGGTTGCGCCGGCTCGACGGGGTTCGCATCTTCGAGCAGTTGGCCATCGCCTGCCCGGCGGTCGCGGCGTTCCTGTCCATCCACAACATGTGCGCCTGGATGATCGACAGCTTCGGCACCGACGAGCAACGCAAGGAGTGGATCCCGCGGCTGGCGCCGATGGACGCCATCGCCAGCTACTGCCTCACCGAGCCCGGTGCCGGATCCGACGCCGGAGCGTTGAGCACCCGCGCCGTCAAGCAGGGCAGCGACTATGTGTTGGACGGCGTCAAGCAGTTCATCTCCGGTGCGGGCGCCTCGGACGTCTACGTGGTGATGGCGCGCACGGGCGGCGAGGGGCCGCGCGGGATCTCGGCCTTCATCGTCGAAAAGGGCACCGCGGGGCTGAGTTTCGGCGCCCACGAGGAGAAGATGGGCTGGCACGCCCAACCGACCGCTCAGGTGATCCTCGACGGCGTGCAGGTTCCCGCCGACGCCATGCTGGGTGGCCCCGAGGGCGACGGCGCCGGCTTCGGCATCGCGATGAAGGGCCTCAACGGTGGCCGGATCAACATCGCGGCCTGCTCGCTCGGCGGCGCGCAGGCCGCCTTCGACAAGGCCGGCGCCTACGTGCGCGACCGGCAGGCCTTCGGGGCTGCCCTGCTCGACGAACCCACCATCCGGTTCACCCTCGCCGACATGGCCACCGGGCTCGAGACGTCGCGAATGATGTTGTGGCGGGCCGCCAGTGCGCTGGACTCCGATGACGCCGACAAGGTCGAGCTGTGCGCGATGGCCAAGCGCTACGTCACCGACACGTGTTTCGAGGTCGCCGACAAGGCCCTGCAGTTGCACGGTGGGTACGGCTACCTGCGCGAGTATGGTCTGGAAAAGATCGTGCGCGATCTGCGGGTGCATCGAATTCTCGAGGGCACCAACGAGATCATGCGGGTGGTCGTCGGTCGGTCCGAAGCCGCACGGTTCCGCGCAACCGCTTAGGAAGGCAGCGATGACTGAGCACTTGACGGTGGCTTTTCTCGGCCTGGGCAATATGGGCGCGCCCATGGCGGCGAATCTTGTTGCCGCCAACCATGCGGTGCGCGGATTCGATCCGGTGCCCGCGGCGCTGTCCGCCGCGACCGCCACCGGCGTCACCGGTTTCGACAACGCCACCGACGCGGTCGCCGGCTCGGACGTCGTCATCACAATGCTGCCCAATGGCGAATTGGTGAAACGCTGTTACACCGAGATTCTGCC
>NZ_JAFAUS010000524.1 GCF_019243155.1 Mycobacterium sp. | reverse complement strand
GACGCACACCCAGCTGCTCAGCAAGGGACTGGCCATCGCCATGCACGACACCCTGGACTGGCTGGACACCCACCTGGGCGGGGCAGACCCCAAGCGCCCCAACAGAGTTCACGTGTGTGTCACCGGTCAGGGATGGCACAACGTGGCGGACTGGCCGCCCGCCACCACCGAGCGCTCGCTGTACCTGCGGCCGGGCGGCTACCTGGACGAGATTCCACCGGCGGACCTCACGAAGGTCACCCCGGCGACCTTCCGCTACGACCCGGCCGACCCGACTCCCACGACCGGCGGTCCCCTGCTGACCACAAACGGCGGTTACCGCGACGACACCCGGCTCGCCCTGCGCAACGACGTGCTCGCGTTCACCAGCGCGACCCTCACCCACGACGTGTGCGCGTACGGGAGTCCCGTCGTCGAGCTGGCGCACAGTTCGGACAATCCGAACGTCGACCTGTTCGTCCGGGTCAGCGAGGTCGACGCGAAAGGCCGCTCCCGCAACGTCACTGACGGCTACAAGCGACTGAACGCCGCACAGAGGTCCCGCAAGCCCGTCCGCCTCGAACTCGACCCCACGGCCCACCGCTTCCGCGCCGGCTCGCGCATCCGCGTCCTGATCGCGGGCAGCTGGTTCCCCCGCTACGCGCGCAATCTCGGAACCGACGAACCGGTGCTCACCGCCAAGCAGTCCAAGCCGGCCACCCACACCGTGCGCTACGGACGGTCCCGGTTGCTACTTCCCGTGGGCCCAAACGACTTGTCAGCCAACGGCGTCGCGCACCCGGGCAGCGACTTCGGCTAGCGCGGTTTCGTCATGGAGGGGCGGCGCGAGGGAGGCCCGCAGCGGGAGGTCCACCCAGCTCTTGCAGCCCGCGAATTCCGGGGTCCGGACGATTCGCAGCGGCTCGGCCAAGGGGATCGCCGACACCACCAGCACGGCCAGCTTGTGCTTGGGCCGGAAGTCGAGCCGGTCGGAGCGCACCGATTCGGCGGTCCAGATGTGCAGGTCCTCGATCGCCGAGAGGCCGTCCGGATCGTTAACCGGCACTGCCGCAACCACTTTCGCGGCGGCCCTGATCACCAGCTCGTCGTCGGTGCTGTCGGCCGCCGCGGCCGCAAGCAAGTCCTGATGCTCAGGGCGGACGCGTTCGGCGTGGCTGTGCGCGACGGTCAGAAACAGCAGGAACTCGCGTGCCGCCAACTCGAATCGCTTCTCGCCGATGCCGCCCTTGCGCAGCAGCACCCGTTGACGACCGTCCAGCAGGGCGTGCACCGCCGCGCTCCACTCCTTCAGCGCGGGTGTGGTTGCGGTGATGGTCATTTCGCGCGGGCCAGCCTGGCGACCACCTCGGGCCGACGCAACGGCGGCACGGTCTTGGGCGGCTGCCGGCGCGGGGGCAGCGACCCCAGCAGCCGCGTCGTCGTCTCGGTGACCTCGGCGACCGCCGCCTCGAACGCCTCGACATTGGCGGCCGACGGGTGGGTGATGCCGCTGACCTTGCGTACGTACTGGCGCGCCGCCGCGGCGATCTCCTCGGCGGTGGCCGCTGGCTGTAAACCGCGCAGTTCGGTGATGTTCCGGCACATGCCTCAACGATAGGCGCGCCCGGCGACTGGCTACGGTGATGCCATGACTGACGACATCCTGCTGATCAACACCGACGAGCGGGTGCGGACCCTGACCCTGAACCGGCCCCAATCCCGCAACGCGCTGTCCTCGGCGCTGCGGGACCAATTTTTCGCCGCCCTGGCCGACGCCGACTCCGACGATGACGTCCACGTCGTCATCCTCACCGGCGCGGACCCGGTGTTCTGCGCGGGGCTGGACCTCAAGGAGTTGGGTGGCCAGTCGGCCCTTCCGGACATCTCGCCGCGCTGGCCGGCGATGAGCACGCCGGTGATCGGCGCCATCAACGGTGCCGCCGTGACCGGCGGGCTGGAGCTGGCCCTGTACTGCGACATCCTGATCGCCTCGGAGAACGCCCGGTTCGCCGACACCCACGCCCGGGTGGGCCTGCTGCCCACCTGGGGCCTGACCGTGCGGTTGCCGCAGAAAGTGGGCGTCGGCCTGGCCCGGCGGATGAGCCTCACCGGGGACTACCTGTCCGCGGAAGACGCGTTGCGCGCCGGCCTGGTCACCGAGGTGGTGCCGCACAACCAGCTGCTCAGTGCCGCACGCCAGGTGGCCACGTCCATCGTCGGCAACAACCAGAGCGCAGTGCGCGCATTGTTGGCTTCCTATCACCGGATCGACGAGACGCACTCCAGCTCGGGCCTGTGGCTCGAGGCCACGGCGGCCCGGGAGTTCCGGACCAGCGGCGACGACATCGCGGCCAACCGCGAGGCGGTGCTGCAACGCGGCCGAGCCCAGGTGCGATAGGCCATACGATCCAGCGATAAGGAAACATTCACCAGCGCTAGGAGGAGTCGATGCGTGTGGTCCTCGGCGTCACCGTCAGGATGCTCGGCGGCGTGACCGTGGCGGCGGCCTCCGTGATCCCGGGGCCCGCGCCGCAGGCTGCCGCGCAGCCGCCGCCGAATTTCCCCAGCCTCGACGGCTACACGGCAGTGCCGGCGGATGGCTACGCCTCCGCCGCCGCGGGATCGCCCCGGCTGAGCTTTGCCGGCCCCTACGGCCTGGTGTGCGACTTCTACGGCGGGCCGGCGCCCGCGCCGCAACCGTCGCAGGACATCAAATGCAAGGGTGACCTGCCAGGACTGGACGACTTGCCTTTCCCCGGCGGGGGCCGGTCACGCCCCGGTGACTGCGTGGTGGGCTCGGTCGACTTCAAGGGACCCGGTTACCAGTTAAGCCGGATGTCGTACTTCGGTTGCGACGGCAACCCCGCCTCCGCGCCGTCGGGCGCGAAGGTGCTCAACGCGGGCCAGAAGCTGTCGTACCTGAACGTCACCTGCGCCGTCGGCAACGACAACCTCGTCGCCTGCCTGGACAGCACCAGCGGGGACCACGGGTTCGTGCTGCAGCGGTCGGGAAGCTGGGCGTTCTAGATCAGCCGAGCGCAGTGCGCAGCGAGGCCACTACGTCGTCGATCGAGCCGGTGGTCGAGTAGCCGGCGGCCAACCGGTGGCCACCGCCGCCGAAGGTGGACGCGGCCGCCGCCAGATCCACCTGGGACTTGGCCCGCATCGACACCGACCACTGCTGCGGTTCGATCTCCTTGAAGACCGCCGCCACCTCGGCCTGCTGCGTGGTGCGCACGATGTCGACGATGCTTTCGACTTCCTCGGGGCGGGAATCGTTCCAATCCCGGTTGTCGACGACGGCGTAGACCAGTCCGCGGCCCCCGACCGCGTCGGGCAGCAATTGCGCGGAGCCCAGCACGCGCGACAGCAGCGGCAGCCAGTTGAACGGATGGTTGTCCATCACGGTTCGGCTGATCGCTGCGTTGTCCACGCCGGTGTCGACCAGCCGGGCCGCCAGCCGAAGCGCGCGGGCGCTGGCCCAGCGGAAGGATCCGGTGTCGGTCGTCAACCCGGCGTAGATGCAGTGCCCGACCTCCCGGTCGATCGGCTTTCCCCACGCGTCGAGCAGGTCGGCGATCAGCAGTGTGGTCGAATCCGCCACCGGGTCAACGTAATTCGCGGTGCCGAACAGGTCGTTGGAGGCGTGGTGGTCGATGACCAGCAGCTGCCGCCCGGAAACCGCCAGGTCGCTCAGCGTGCCCAGCCGCTTGACGCTCGGAACATCAACGGTCACAACCAGATCGACGTCGCGGCGCATTTCCTCGGGGCTGACCAGCAGGCGCCCGCCCGGCAACGACGCCAGCGACTCGGGCAGCGTCGCCGGCGCGGCGAAGCTGACCTCGACCTGCTTGCCGCTCCTGTCCAGCACCAAGGCCAGCGCCAGCCCGGCGCCGATGGTGTCGGCGTCCGGATGAACGTGGGCGATCACCGCGATTGTCGTTGCACTTGAGAGCAATTCGACCGCACCGAGGGCATCGACGCGTGCTGCGGCGCCCCGGGCGCCGGAGAGCTCAGTCTTCGTGTCGATCGCCGTCACCGCTGCCCTCTCTCGCTTCGCTTGATCCGCTGTCCCGGTAAGGGTCGGCCTCCCCAGCCGGCTTCGCGCCCGAGCGTACCCGCGCCAGGTCGGCGTCCGCAGCGCGAGCGCGAGCCAGCAGCTCGTCCATCTTCTGCACGGTGTCCAACGTGGTGTCCCGGGTGAACGTCAGCGTCGGCGTGAACCGCACACCGGTACCGGCGCCGACCATCGTGCGCAGCGCGCCCTTGGCCCGGTCCAGCGCGGCCGCGGCCGCCCCGTAATCCGGCTGCTCCTCGAGCGTGCGTCCCATCACCGTGTAGAACACCGTTGCGTCGTGCAGGTCGGCGGTCACCTTCGTGTCGACGATGGTGACGCCGTCCAGCCCCGGATCCTTGATCTCGAACTCGATCGCCGATGCGACGATGGTGTTGATCCGTTTGGCCAGCCTGCGCGCTCGACCGGGGTCAGGCATTTCGATTCACCGCCTCCTCCTCATCGCTTCGCTCGGCATCGTCGACGGTGGTCAGGTGCGCTCCTTCTGGACCAACTCGTAGGACTCGATGATGTCGCCTTCCTTGATATCGGAATAGCCCAGCGTCATACCGCATTCGAAGCCCTCGCGGACCTCGGTGACATCGTCCTTCTCCCGTCGCAGCGAGTGGATCGTGAGGTTCTCGGTCACCACGACGTTGTCGCGCAGCAGGCGGGCCTTGGCGTTGCGCCGCACGATGCCGGAGCTGATCATGCAGCCGGCGATGATGCCCACCTTCGAGGACCGGAAGATCGCCCGGATCTCGGCGCGACCCAGCTCGTTCTCCTCGTAGATCGGCTTGAGCATGCCGCGCAGGGCCTTCTCGATCTCGTCGATCGCCTGGTAGATCACCGAGTAGTAGCGAATCTCCACACCCTCGCGGTTGGCCAGCTCGGTGGCCTTGCCCTCGGCACGCACGTTGAACCCGATGATCACCGCGTCCGACGCCGACGCCAGGTTGACGTTGGTCTCGGTGATGCCACCGACACCGCGGTCGATGACGCGCAGCGCCACCTCGTCGTCGACCTGGATGCCCATCAGGGCCTCCTCCAGCGCCTCGACGGTACCGGCGTTGTCGCCCTTGAGGATCAGGTTCAGCTGGCTGGTTTCCTTCAGCGCCGAGTCCAGGTCCTCCAGGCTGATCCGCTTACGCGAACGCGCCGCCAGGGCATTGCGCTTGCGCGCGCTGCGCCGATCGGCGATCTGGCGGGCGATGCGGTCCTCGTCGACGACCAGGAAGTTGTCACCCGCACCGGGAACCGATGTGAAACCGATGACCTGCACGGGACGCGACGGCAACGCCTCTTCGACGTCGTCGCCGTGCTCGTCGACCATACGGCGGACGCGGCCGTAGGCGTCACCGGCGACCACCGAGTCGCCGACGCGCAGCGTGCCTCGTTGGATCAGCACCGTGGCCACCGGCCCGCGACCGCGGTCCAGGTGCGCCTCGATCGCCACACCCTGGGCCTCCATGTCGGGGTTGGCCCGCAGGTCCAGGGCGGCGTCGGCGGTCAGCAGCACCGCCTCCTCCAGCGACTCGATGTTGGTGCCTTCCTTCGCCGAGATGTCGACGAACATCGTCTCGCCACCGAAATCCTCTGCGACCAAACCATATTCGGTGAGCTGGCCGCGGATCTTGGCCGGGTCGGCCCCCTCCTTGTCGATCTTGTTGACCGCCACCACGATCGGCACGTCGGCCGCCTGCGCGTGGTTGATGGCCTCCACCGTCTGCGGCATGACGCCGTCGTCGGCGGCGACCACCAGGATCGCGATGTCGGTGGCCTTGGCACCGCGGGCACGCATGGCGGTGAACGCCTCGTGACCCGGTGTGTCGATAAAGGTGATCGGCCGCTCGTTGCCGTCGAGGTCAACGGAGACCTGGTAGGCGCCGATGTGCTGGGTGATGCCGCCGGCCTCGCCCTCGCGCACGCTGGCCTTACGGATGGTGTCCAACAGTCGGGTTTTACCGTGGTCGACGTGACCCATCACGGTCACCACCGGCGGACGGGTCTGCAGGTCCTCCTCGCCGCCTTCATCCTCGCCGTAGGACAGGTCGAAGGATTCCAGCAGCTCGCGGTCCTCGTCTTCGGGACTGACGACCTGAACGACGTAATTCATCTCGCCGCCCAGCAGTTCGAGCGTCTCGTCGCCGACCGACTGGGTGGCCGTCACCATCTCGCCGAGGTTGAACAGCGCCTGCACCAGCGAGGCCGGGTTGGCGTCGATCTTCTCGGCGAAGTCCGACAGGGACGCGCCGCGCGCCAGCCGGATGGTCTCGCCGTTGCCGTGCGGCAACCGCACGCCACCGACGACCGGCGCCTGCATCGAGTCGTATTCCTGACGCTTCTGCCGCTTGGACTTGCGACCGCGCCGCGGCGCACCGCCGGGACGGCCGAACGCGCCGGCAGCGCCACCGCGCTGTCCGGGGCGGCCACCGCCGCCGCCACCACCGCCGGGACGGCCCCGGAAGCCGCCGCCGCCACCACCGGGTGGGGCGCCGACTCCGCCGCCGCCACCGCCACCGCGGTAGTTACCGCCGCCACCACCACCGCCGGGTCCACCGGGACGACCACCACCGGGACGCGGAGCGCCGGGGCGGGCCGGACGGCCCTGCCCGCCGGCGCCGCCGGGACGCGGCGGCATGCTGCCGGGGGACGCTCCGCCGGGACGCGGCGCGCCCGGCCGGGGCGCGCCGGGGCGCGGTGCCTGCGGGTGCGGACGCGGGATCGGCCGGTCGACGGGTTGCGCCGACGAGAACGGGTTGTTGCCGACGCGCGGGGTGCGCACGCCTGGCTTGGGTATCGGGCCCGGACGCGGCCCCGGGGTCGCACCACCGGGATGCGGCGGCTGCTGGCCGCCGGGCTGCTGGCCGGGTGTGGGCGCCTTGGGCTGCCCCGGGGAGGGCGCCGGCGGCCGTCCGGGCACCGGTCCCGGCCGCGCCGGCGGCGCTGCGGGGGAAGGTGCGGCGGCCGCGGGCGGCGACCCAGCGCCAGGCTTGGCCGGCGCGCTGGTCGCCTCGCCGTTGGCGACGACCTTGTTGATCGCCTTGTCGAGGGCCTGGTCGAGCGATTTGTCGGGGCCCTTGACCGGCGGCTTGGGCGAGGCCTGAGCCCCGGACTTGGCCGCGGGCTTGCCGCCCCCGAACGATTCACGCAGCCGGCGGGCGACCGGTGCTTCTACCGTCGACGATGCGGATTTGACGAATTCGCCCTGTTCATTAAGCCGGGCGAGCACTTCCTTGCTGGTGACACCGAGTTCCTTTGCCAACTCGTGTACGCGGGCCTTACCTGCCACTACATCTCCTGTCTATGAGGCGACAGTCGCAGGGCCGCGCCTCGGGTTTAGCTATGACGCATTGTCATCGGGACTTCACGGTGTGCTCATGTTCTTTGCTACCTGTTCTGTTGCGGGGTGACCTGGCGCTTTGAGGGTCTCAGAGACCCTCAACGTGCTCGACCACCGCCGATGTGTCCGGTGAACCGGTGATGCGCAGCGCTTTGCCGAAAGCTCTCCGTCGAATCGCCTGTTGCACGCACTGCGGCGCGGGATGCAACCATGCACCCCGCCCTGGCAGGCTACTCCCCGTGTCAACGATCACGGCGTATTCGCCGTTCCCGTCGGACACAGCAACCACTCGAAGCAGCTCGACGGCCAACTCTCGCTTTCGGCATCCCACACACGTCCGCACGGGCCCACCCATGCATCGGTGTGCCCGGCTGGTTAGGGAAGCCGAAGGCTCACGCTGGATCACGGCTCAGTCTAGCGTCACTTAAACGATGGTCAGAACCGCCCGAGGATGCGCCGCGATCTACCGGGAAGGGTCAGTGATCGCGGGCCATTCCATGGGCGGCGCCGTGTTCGGAATGGCTCTCGGAATGCTCCGGTGAATCCCCGCGGATGTCGATGCGCCAGCCGGTGAGCCGGGCGGCCAGGCGGGCGTTCTGCCCCTCCTTGCCGATGGCGAGCGACAACTGGAAGTCGGGCACCACCACGCGAGCGGCCCGCGCGGCCTGGTCGATGATCGAGACGGACACCACCTTCGCCGGCGACAGCGCGTTGGCGACGAAGCGGGAGGGGTCGTCGTCGAAGTCGATGATGTCGATCTTCTCCCCGGACAGCTCGCTCATCACGTTACGGACCCGCTGCCCCATCGGACCGATGCAGGCACCCTTGGCGTTCAGACCGGGAACGTTCGACTTGACCGCGATCTTGGAGCGGTGACCGGCCTCGCGCGCCACGGCCACGATCTCGACCGACGCGTCGGCGATCTCGGGGACCTCCAAGGAGAACAGCTTGCGTACCAGGTTCGGGTGGGTCCGCGACAGCGTGATCAGCGGCTCGCGGGACCCGCGCGTCACGCCGATCACGTAGCAGCGCACCCGGTTGCCGTGCTCGTAGCCCTCGCCCGGGACCTGCTCGGCCGCCGGGATCACGCCCTCGGAGGCCTTGGTCTCGGTGCCCATCCGGACGACGACCAGCCCACGCGCGTTCGCCCGGCTGTCGCGCTGGATCACACCCGCGACGATCTCGCCCTCCCGAGTGGAGAACTCGCCGTAGGTGCGCTCGTTCTCGGCGTCCCGAAAGCGTTGCAGCATCACCTGACGCGCGGTCGTGGCGGCGATCCGTCCGAAACCCTCGGGCGTGTCATCCCACTCGCTGATGACGTTGCCGTCCTCGTCGGCCTCGCGGGCGATCACCTTGACGACGCCGGTCTTGCGGTCGATCTCGATGCGCGCGTCGGTCTGGTGCCCCTCGGTGTGCCGATACGCGGTGAGCAGCGCCGACTTGATGGTCTCGAGCAACTCGTTGACCGAAATGCCCCGATCCACCTCGATCGCGTGCAGCGCGGCCATGTCGATGTTCATGCCCCGGCCTCCGTTCCATCGGGCCGACCCCCAGTCGCCAGCTCCAGTTCAGCCTGGGCGGGGGGTGAAAACTCAACCTGGACAACAGCTTTGGCGATGTCGCCGAGCGAAATCTCCCGTATCGCCCAGTCACGGCCCGCGCGGACCACCAGGGCAACGGTGTCATCGTGCGTCTCGCCGACCCGGCCCGCCAGTGTCGAACCGTCCGTGAGGACCACGTCAACCTTGCGGCCGCGGGCGCGGCGGAAATGCTTTTCGCTGGTCAAAGGCCGGTCCACACCGGGCGAGCTGACCTCGAGCACGTAGCGGTCGTCGATGCCGTCCACGTTGTCGAGCAATGCCGATGCCGACCGCGACAGGTTGGCAACGGTGTCCAGGTCCAGAGCTTTGTCACCGTCGGCGATCACCATGATCCGAGGCGGACGAGTCCTGGCGTCGATGACCACGTCTTCGATCTCATAGCCGGCGCGCGCAAACTCTCCACCGAGTAGCTCGATCACCTGCGTCTGCGAAGGTAGCCCGGTGGTCACGGCGAGCTCCTCATCTTGAGTTGTCCGGTCTTCTCCAATGTCCCGGCGGAACGCAAGACATGCCGTTCCGCCAGAGCAGCTATCAACGATACGCCAGTAATGGCTTGTGACGGCGTGATCGCGTCCTGGCATCGAGGCCACCTTCGTGGCGATGGCAGGATGTGCTTGTGTCTAGCGCAGATTCCGTCGTCAACAGGCGGGGTGTGCTCGCCGGTGGCGCGGCTCTGGCTGCGCTCGGGGTGGTGGCGTCCGCCTGCAGCGAGCCACCGCCCAAGCCCCCGCCCGTCGAAGAATTGCTCGGGCCGTTGGACCAGGCCAGGCGTGACAGCGCGCTCGCGAGTGCCGCCGCCGCGTCCCTCGGCAATCCGCCACAGGTCGCCGCCGCCCTGGCGGTGGTAGCGACCCAGCGCACCGCCCACGCCACGGCGCTGTCGACGGAGATCTCCCGCGCCTCCGGCAAGCTCACCACGTCGTCGACGAGCGAGACGGCCACGCCGAGCCCGAGCCCGGCCCAACCGGCGGGGCCACCGCCGCCTCCGCCACCGGTCTCCGACGTGATCAACGCGCTGCATGCGTCGGCCGACAGCGCCAGCCGGCTGGTGTCGAGCGAATCCGGCTACCGGGCAGGGCTGCTCGCATCCATTGCCGCATCCTGCACGGCTTCTTATCTGGTCGCGCTGGTGCCCGGAGGTCCGTCGATATGAGTTCCGGCAAGGACGCCGACAACGCGGCCCTGTGCGACGCGCTGGCCATCGAGCACTCGACGATCTACGGCTACGGCGTCGTGTCGGCGATGTCGCCGCCCAGCGTGAACGACTTGGTGGTGGAAGCCCTCGGGCAGCACCGCCAGCGCCGCGATGACGTCATCGCAATTCTGAACGCCCGCAAGGTCACCGCGCCGGTCGCCGCGCCCGGCTATCAGCTGCCCATGCTGGTGGCCAGCGCGGCAGATTCCGCGCGGCTGGCCGCACGGATGGAGAACGACTGCGCGGGCACGTGGCGCGTCGTCGTCGAGCGCGCCGAAACGGCCGACGACCGTGCATTCGCCTCGACGGCCCTGACGCAGAGCGCCGTGATGGCCTCCCGGTGGAGCCGACTGCTGGGCGCCTGGCCCATCACCACGAGCTTCCCCGGCGGGAACGACTAACCGCGCAGGACGGCGGCGATGTCGGTGGCCAGCGACGGCCCGATGGCCAGCTGGCGGGTCTCGCCGCCGAAGCGGTCCCGCAACTCCACCACGCCGTCTGCCCAGCCCCGACCGACCACGACGATCCAGGGCACGCCCAGCAGTTCGGCGTCCTTGAATTTCACGCCGGGCGACGCCTGCCGGTCGTCGAGCAACACATCGACGCCCAACCCGTCCAGGTCGGCGGCCAGCGCGGTCGCCCCGCTGCGAGCCTGGTCGTCCTTGTTCGCGATCACCAGGTGTACGTCGAACGGCGAGACCGACGACGGCCAGCGCAGGCCGAGCTCGTCGTGATGTTGCTCGGCGATGACGGCCACCATCCGCGACACCCCGAGGCCGTAGGACCCCATCGTCAGGCGCACCGGTTTGCCGTCCTCGCCGAGCACGTCGGCGGTGAAGGCGTTGGTGTATTTGCGGCCGAGCTGGAAGATGTGCGCAACCTCGATACCGCGCGCCGAGACGAGCGGGCCCGCGCCGTCGGGTGAAGGATCGCCGTCGCGCACCTCGGCGGCCTCGATCGTGTCGTCGACGGCGAAATCGCGGCCGGCGACCAGGCCGACGATGTGCTTGCCGGGCTCGTCCGCGCCGGTGATCCAGCTGGTGCCCGCCACCACCCGCGGGTCGACGAGGTAGCGAACTCCGTTGGCTTGCAACGCCTTCGGCCCGATGTAGCCCCTGACGAGAAACGGGTATTTGGCGAAGTCGGCGTCGTCGAGCAGTGCGTATTCGGCGGGCTCGAGCGCCGCGCCCAGCCGCTTCTCGTCGACCTCGCGGTCGCCGGGGACGCCGATGGCCAGCAGTTCCCACTCCTCGCCGGGCACCC
>NZ_JAFAUS010000515.1 GCF_019243155.1 Mycobacterium sp. | reverse complement strand
CGGCATGGTGTTCGGCGAGTTGGTCCGCGGCGAAGTGGACGTGCGGATCTGGATTCACCCCGACCACCGCAAGCGGGGCTTCGGCACCGCCGCGCTGCGCAAGTCGCGCTCGGAGTTGGCGTGGTGTTTCCCCGCCGCGCCGTTGGTGGTCCGGGCGCCGGCCGCCAAACCCAGCTAGGCGTTACTGCCGAACCGCGATTACCGAGATGCTGTTTTTCAGCGCCTCGCGGCTGTCGCCGGGCGGCACGGACAGCCCGGCGTCGGCGAACTGATCGGCGCGGTTGCGCGCCGAGATCTGCCAGCCGGCCGCACTCAGGTAGTCGGCCGCGGGCGTGCGCTCACCGTGATACACAAGTGTGGACACGTCGGTGTCGAAGCCGAATTGCCCCCAGCGCTTGGCCATTGCCTTGGCGCGCTTCTCCAGCAACGGGATCCCGTCGTGGTGGTATTCGGTCGCCAGCCGGCTGCCCGGGGCACTCAGCGTGGTGATGGCGTCGAACAACCGGTCCTGAGCCTCGGGCGGCAGGTACATCAGTAGTCCTTCGGCACTCCACGCGGCCGGCTTCGTCTCGTCAAAGCCGGCCTGCCGCAACGCTCGGCGCCAGTCGTCGCGCAGATCAACCGCGACGGTTCGGCGTTCGGCGGTGGGCTGGGCGCCCAACTCCGACAGCGCGGTGGTCTTGAACTCGATGACCGCGGGTTGATCGACTTCGTACACGACGGTGCCCGCGGGCCAGGCAAGCCGGTAGGGCCGCGAGTCCAGGCCGGAAGCCAGGATCACGACCTGGCGGATACCGGCCGCGGTCGCGTCGGTGAAGAAGTCGTCGAAATACCGGGTGCGGACGGCCATCATGTTGACCATCCGCTCCAGGTTGTGCTCCACGTCGGGATCCGCGTCGGGGTCGAGACCGCCTGTCTCATCGGTGATTTCGCCGTCGAGCACGCGGACGAAGAAGTCCGCGCCCACCGCGCGAACCAGCGGGTCGGCGTAGGGATCGTCGATGAGCGCGTCGTGCTTCTTGCCGGCCAGCGCCCGGCAGGCGGCGACCCAGGTCGCCGTCGCCCCCACGCTCGATGCCAGGTCCCAGGTGTCTTGGTCGGTGCGTGTCATGCGGCAGCCTTCCCGGTCAGCGTCGCGGTGAGGTATTTGATGTCACCGAAGGCGACCATCGATGGTTCGGTGGGAAACTCAAAACCGTTGTGCGCGTACATCTCCGGTGTGCTTCGCACGGTCGTCTGCCAGCCTCGTTCGCCGAGGTAGACCGCGACGTCATTGCGCTCGCCGGTGTAGACCAGGTCGGACCAGTTGAGATTCAGGCCCATCCGTCGCCAGCGTTCGCTCATCTCCCGGCCTCGCTTTTCGACGCGGTCACGCATGTCGGGGACATACCCGGTCCCGATCCGGCTGCCCGCAGCCGAGAGCGCGGTGATGTTCTCGAACAGACGATCCTGGGCGTCGGGCGGCAGGTACCCGAGCAGTCCTTCGGCGATCCACGCCGTCGGCTGGGCCGTGTCGAATCCGCCGGCCCGCAACGCTCCCACCCAGTCGTCACGCAGGTCGATCGCGACGGGCCGGCGATCGACTGTCGGCTCCGCGCCCAAACCAGCCAGGGTGCGGGTCTTGAACTCGATGACCTGGGGTTGGTCGATCTCGTAGAGCACGGTGCCGGCCGGCCATGGCAGCCGGTAGGCGCGGGTGTCCAGGCCGGAGGCCAGGATGACCGCCTGGCGCACACCGGCTTCGGTGGCGTCGGTGAAGAAGGTGTCGAAGAACCGGGTGCGCACGGCCATGCCCTCGCTGAGCCGCTGCGGGGTGAAGGCGGGATCGTCGTCGGACAGTTCGACTTCGCCGTTCATCATCCGGATGAACGCGTCCACACCGACGGCGTTGACCAACGGCTCGGCGAACGGGTCGTCGATCAACGGGTTCGGGCCCTTCGATGCCATCGCGCGCCGTGCGGCCACGGCGGTCGCCGTGGCGCCCACGCTGGACGCCAGATCCCAGCTGTCGCCGTCGAATCGCTTGGTTTCGCTAGATGTCATGACCGTTCCTATCTGAGCGTCGCGGTGACGGTGGTGATGCTGCGCAATTGGCTGAGACGATCGTCGTCCGGGAAGACGAGGCCGTAGTCGGCGAACAACTCCTGCCGCGGCCGGGTGACCAGCTGCCAGCCCTTGTCGGTCAGGTACTCGACGACGTTGCTGCGCTCGCCGTCGAAGAACAGGCCGGACAGGTCGATGTCGCAGCCCAGATTGGCCCACCGGTCGTTGAACTGCTTGGCCCGCTCGGACATCGCGACGCCGGTCTCCGCGTGGTATTCGGTGGCCAGCTTGCTGCCCGGTGCGGACAGCGCGGTGATGTTGTCGAAGAGCCGGTCCTGAGCCTCGGGGGGCAGGTACATCAGCAGGCCCTCGGCGCTCCAGGCCGTCGGCTGCGTCAGGTCGAAACCACTGCTGCGCAACGCGGCAGGCCAGTCGTCCCGCAGGTCGATGCTGACGGTCCGCCGATCCGCGGCCGGCGCGGCGCCCAGGGTCGCCATCGTGGCGCTCTTGAAGTCGACGACCTGGGGCTGATCGACTTCGTAGACCACGCTTGAAGCGGGCCAACTCAGCCGGTACGCGCGGGCATCCAGGCCCGCGGCCAAGATCACCGATTGCCGAATCCCGTCCCGGGCGGAGTTGAGGAAGAAGTCGTCGAAGAAGCGGGTGCGAACCGCGATTGAATCGGTCTCCAGTTGCAGGTCCCGTTCGCCGTTTTCGGGCGTGTCGGCGGCGACGATTTCACCGTCGACCAGGCGGCGGAAGAAGTCCAGGCCGACCGCCCGCACCAGCGGCGCTGCGAACGGATCATTGATGATCGGATTGGTGACCCCGCTGGCGACTGCGCGGGCCGCGGCGACCATGGTGGCCGTGGCGCCTACGCTGGAGGCCAAGTCCCAGGAATCTTGGTCAGTGCGTGTCATGGTGCTCCTCATTTATTTAGCAAATGCAACGAGCCAAGGAAACTGTACGCCTTACGGCTATGCGCCGCCTGTGACGTTTGGGTCGGTCAACGGGGCCGGTCAAAGGCCCTTGACCGGACCAGCCCAAACCAGCTGTTAGTCTCGTACACGGTTTGACGCGCTGTAATAAGGCGGCCGTACGTCCTGGCCTGCGGGTGTTGGGCGCGTAATGCAGGAAACCCCCCGGCCGCGCAGGAGGATAGAGTGCTTTCGGCTTTCATCTCATCGTTGCGGACAGCGGACCTGAGACGGAAGATCCTCTTCACGCTTGGCATCGTTGTCCTCTACCGGCTCGGCGCCGCGTTGCCGTCGCCCGGCGTCAACTTCCCGAACGTCCAGCAGTGCATCAAAGAGGCCAGCGGTGGTGCGGCCGGGCAGATCTACTCGCTGATCAACCTGTTCTCCGGCGGCGCACTGCTGAAGCTCACCATTTTCGCGGTGGGGGTGATGCCGTACATCACCGCGAGCATCATCGTGCAACTGCTCACGGTGGTCATCCCCAGGTTCGAGGAACTCCGCAAGGAGGGCCAGTCGGGCCAGGCCAAGATGACCCAGTACACCCGCTACCTGGCGATCGCGCTGGCCGTCCTGCAGGCCACCAGCATCGTGGCGCTGGCGGCCAACGGCGGGCTGTTGCAGGGCTGTTCCCTCGACATCATCGCCGACCAGAGCATCTTCACCCTGGTCGTCATCGTGATGGTGATGACAGCGGGCGCCGCGCTCGTCATGTGGATGGGCGAGCTGATCACCGAACGCGGCATCGGCAACGGGATGTCGCTGCTGATCTTCGTCGGTATCGCCGCCCGCATCCCGTCCGAGGGGAAGACCATCCTGGACAGCCGTGGCGGCCTCATCTTCGCCGCCGTACTGGTCGCGGCGCTGGTCATCATCGTCGGCGTGGTGTTCGTCGAGCAGGGCCAGCGACGCATCCCGGTGCAGTACGCCAAGCGCATGGTGGGCCGGCGTATGTACGGCGGTACGTCGACGTACCTGCCGCTCAAGGTCAACCAGGCCGGTGTTATCCCGGTGATCTTCGCGTCGTCGCTCATCTACATCCCGCACCTGATCACCCAGCTGATCCGCAGCGGCAGCGGTGGTGTCGGCAACAGTTGGTGGGACAAGTTCGTCGGCACCTACCTGTCAGACCCCAGCGACCCCGTCTACATCGGCATTTATTTCGGGTTGATCATCTTCTTCACGTACTTCTACGTGTCGATCACGTTCAACCCGGACGAGCGTGCCGACGAGATGAAGAAGTTCGGCGGCTTCATTCCCGGCATCCGGCCGGGCAAGCCGACCGCCGACTACCTGCGTTATGTGCTGAGCCGGATCACCCTGCCAGGCTCGATCTACCTCGGGGCCATCGCGGTGCTGCCGAACCTGTTTTTGCAGATCGGCAACAGCGGAACGGTTCAGAATTTGCCCTTCGGCGGTACTGCGGTTTTGATCATGATTGGCGTCGGTTTGGATACGGTCAAGCAGATCGAGAGCCAGCTCATGCAGCGCAACTATGAAGGGTTCCTCAAGTGAGAGTCGTTTTGCTGGGACCGCCCGGTGCGGGCAAGGGCACGCAGGCGGAAAAGCTCGAAGAGAAGCTTGGGATCCCGCAGATCTCCACCGGTGAGCTGTTCAGGAAAAACATCGGCGACGGCACCAAACTCGGCCTGGAGGCCAAGCGCTACCTGGATGCCGGCGACCTGGTGCCCTCGGAGCTGACCAATCAGCTGGTCGACGATCGTCTGAACGATCCCAGCGTTGCCAACGGTTTCATCCTGGACGGCTACCCACGGTCCGTGGATCAGGCGAAAGCGCTGCACGAAATGCTCGAGCGCCGGGGCACCGACATCGACGCAGTCGTGGAGTTCCGGGTGTCGGAGGACGAGCTGTTGGAACGGCTCAAGTCGCGTGGCCGCGCCGATGACACCGAAGACGTGATCCGCAACCGGATGAAGATCTACCGCGACGAGACCGCACCGCTGCTGGAGTACTACAGCAGCCAGCTGAAAACGGTCGACGCCGTCGGCTCTGTGGACGAAGTCTTCGCCCGCGCACTCAAGGCGCTGGGCAAGTAGTCGTGAATCCGCTGGCGCGGCTGCGCAGTCGCAAGGTAGTGCCGCAGCGCAGCGCCGGCGAACTCGATGCGATGGCGGCCGCGGGCGCCGTGGTCGCCAACGCGTTGCAAACGGTCCAGGCGGCCGCGGTTTCCGGGGTGTCGACGCTGGGGCTCGATCAGATCGCCGAATCGGTGATCCGCGAGGCCGGCGCGGTGCCGTCGTTCCTTGGCTATCACGGTTACCCGGCGTCGATCTGCGCGTCGGTCAATCAACGTGTGGTGCACGGAATTCCTTCTGCCGCAGAGATTTTGGCGCCGGGTGATCTGGTCTCCATCGACTGCGGCGCGATCCTGGACGGCTGGCACGGCGACGCCGCCATCACCTTCGGGGTGGGTAGCCTCGACCCGGCCGACGAGGCGCTCAGCCAGGCGACGAGGGAATCGCTGGAAGCCGGCATCGCGGCGATGCTGCCCGGCAACCGCCTGACCGACGTGTCGCATGCGATCGAACTGGGCACCCGCGCGGCGCAGGAGCGCTATGGGCGCGCGTTCGGCATCGTCGAGGGCTACGGCGGTCACGGTATCGGCCGGCAGATGCACATGGATCCGTTCCTGCCCAACGAGGGATCTCCCGGCCGCGGGCCGTTGCTGGCGCCCGGATCCGTGTTGGCCATCGAGCCGATGCTGACCCTTGGAACCGGCAAGACCGTGGTGCTGGACGACGAGTGGACGGTCACAACCTCCGACGGATCGCGCGCGGCGCACTGGGAGCACACGGTCGCTGTGACCGAGGATGGGCCGCGCGTACTAACCTGCAGCTAGAGGCTTGAACTAAACGCGCGTTCGACTCGTTTCAGTAGTCGGAGGTGATCGAGTGGCTCGTGTTTCTGGCACTCATAGAGCGTCCGGGGCGGCCGAGGCCGCTCTGATGAAGGCGCTTTACGACGAGCACGCGGCGGTTCTATGGCGCTACGCGCTCCGGTTGACGGGGGACGCGAGCCAGGCCGAGGACGTGGTTCAAGAGACGTTGCTGCGGGCTTGGCAACATCCGGAGGTCGTCGGCGACACGGAACGCTCTGCGCGGGCATGGTTGTTCACCGTCGCTCGCAACATGATCATCGACGATCGACGCAGTGCGCGGTACCGCAATGTCGTCGGTTCCACGGACGAAGCGGGGGCGCCGGAGCAGTCGACACCAGACGAGGTGAACGCGGCGCTGGACCGGCTGCTGATAGCGGACGCAATGGTCCAGTTGTCAGCCGAGCACCGGGCCGTGATCGAACGGTCCTACTACCGCGGTTGGACCACCACACAAATCGCTGCAGACCTCGATATCGCTGAGGGAACAGTGAAGTCGCGACTACACTATGCCATTCGGGCATTGCGACTCACTCTGCAGGAACTTGGGGTTACCCGGTGACGGGCTCCGAATACTTGAAGGGTGACAGGAAAATGGACGAGATGATGACGTCGTTGCACAGCATCGGCCCCCCCGAGGACCGCTACGCGATGTGGGATGCCGCATACGTGCTGGGATCGTTGTCCGCAGCCGAGCGCCGCGAATTCGAAATGCACATGGCGCACTGCCCGAGGTGCCGCGACGCCGTCGCCGATCTGAGCGGCGTGCCTGCTTTGCTGTCGCAACTGGACCGCGCAGAAGTGGCCGCGATGAACGAGTCCGGCTCGACGCCACCGGCGACACCCGAGATGTCGCCGCAGCTGTTGCCGTCGTTGCTGGCCGCGGTGAGCTTCCGGCGCCGACGCACGCGGGTGGTCACCTGGGTGGCCTCGGCGGCCGCGGCAGTGGTGCTCGGAGTCGGGGTATTCGTCGGCGTCCAGGGCTACCTCGCGACCTCGTCGCAGAACTCGACACAGCAGGTGACCGCTGCGGCCGCGCCGATGGCGCAGGTGGGCACCAACCTGCTCACCTCGACGGTTCAGCTGAGCAGCCAGCACTGGGGGACATCGATCAACCTGAAGTGCGTCTGCCTGGCGCCGCTGAACGCGCACCACGACACGCTGGCGATGGTCGTGGTGGGTCGCGACGGCAGCCAGACCCGGCTGGCGACCTGGGTGGCCGAACCCGGGCACACCGCCACGCCCGCGGGCAGCATCTCGACACCGGTCAATGAGATCGCCGCCGTACAGATAGTCGCCGCCGATAGCGGCGAGGTTCTGCTGCAGCGTTCGTTGTAAGGGTCCGGCACACATGGGTAGCCACCGGCGCTCGCTTCGGGTGCTGGTGGTGGGCGCCGGCGTGGGCGGCATCTCCGTCGCCCGGGGGTTGTTGCGTGACGGTCACGACGTCACCGTTTTCGAGCGGCGCCCCGATGTGCGGGCCGCCGGTGGCGCGGTGACGATCTGGTCCAACGGCGAGACGGTGCTGCGGCAACTGGGTGTCGACATGGACGGCGCCGGTCAGCTGTTGTCCACCGTGCGGGCGATGACGTCCTCGGGGCTACCGCTGGGGACCCTTGACGTGACCGGGATGGTGGACCGGCTGGGCGCACCCGTGCGGATGGTTCCGCGCCGGGTTCTACTGGAACGGTTGATGGAAGGCTTTCCGGCAGAACGCATTCGATGCGATTCCCGGGCGATCGCGGTGCTCCGCACGCGTAGCGGGGTGCGGGTCGAGTTCGACGACGGCAGCTCCGCCGAGGGCGATGTGCTGATCGGCGCCGACGGCCTGCGGTCGATGGTCCGGAACAGCGTCGGCGCCCCGGCGGCGAAGCACACCGGCTGGTCCAGTTGGCAGGGGCTGGTCACCCTTCCGGATGTCCCGGACAAGGACGTCGCGTTCGTGATCGTTGGCGGGCACGGCAATCTCGGCGTGTGGCCGGCCGGCGGCTCCGAGGTGCAGTGGTGGTTCGACCTGCCGTGGTCGCCGGAATTCGTTCGGCCGCAACGCCCGATCGAGGTGATCCGGTCCAACTTCGCCGGCTGGTCCGAGTTGGCCGATCGCGTGCTCGCGACGTTGAGCGACGACGATCTGGCCCGCTCGCCGTTTCCGCATTTCCGGCACCCGATTCCGCACGCGGGTCGAGGGCCGGTCACCCTGCTCGGCGACGCCGCCCACACGATGCCACCCACCCTGGCACAGGGGACCAACCAGGCCCTGCTCGACACGATGGTGTTGTGCAAGGCGTTGCTGGACGTCGGGAGCGACGGCGGCAGTGCCGATCTCGTGAGCGCGCTGCGCTGGTACGAGAAGACCCGGCGGCGCAAGGTGATGGCCGTGTCGAGGGTGGCGTCGCTGCCGGTCTCGCACGGCGAGGCCGTGTTGCGACCGGCCGCCCTGATCCCGGACAGGTTGCAGTCCTGGGCGCTGACAACGTTTTTGCGCTGGACCAGCCACCGGCGGATGTCCGCGGCGATCAGCCGGGAGCTTGCGGGGGCGATGGTGATTCCGGCCAGGCCGTGACCAACACGGACAGCCCCGTGAATGTCCGGGGTGACTACGACTCGCCCTCGCGCTGGCTCTGGCTGGTGAAGTGGTGTGTGCTGGCCGTGCCGCACTACCCCATATTGATCGGGCTCTACCTGGTGTACCCGCTGTCGACGATCCTCGCCGGCATCGTAATCCTGTGCACAGGAAGGTATCCGCGGCCGTTGTTCGATTTCAACGTCGGGACGTTGCGCTGGTCGTGGCGGGTCATGAACTTCCGGTTCCCGATGAACAGCACCGACAGGTACCCGCCCTTCACATTTGCGTCGCGGCCCGACTACCCGGGCGATCTCGAGGTCGACTATCCGGAGCGGCTCAGGAAATGGGCCGTGCTGGTCAAGTGGCTGTTGGCGATCCCTCAGGTGCTGCTGTGCTGGTCGCTGGAAGCGCCGCTGCAGGTGCTGTGCGTGATCGCCGCGGTGTCATTGTTGTGCACCGGGACGATTCCGCCGGGCATGCGCGATCTGTTGATGGGCATCGTGCGCTGGCGTTATCGGGTGGCCGTGTACGTGTCCTTGATGGACGACCGATACCCGCCGTTCCGAATGGATTTGGGGTCAGATGACGCGTCGTAATCCGTTGTTTCCGTATGTCTATCGATTCGGGCAGCCGGTTTTCGACCGGCTGTTCTATCACCGGTATCGCCGAGCCGCGATCGCCAACGCGACGGGCCGGCTGCTGATGGTCGGCCTGGGTCCGGGAACCGACCTGACGTTCTTGCCCGCCGCGGTGACGTCGGTCGCCGCTGTGGAGCCGGAGGCGAGGTTCCGCCGCATGGCCACGGCCTTGGCTCGCCGCCACGGCGTCGCGGTCGATATCGTGGACGGGACCGGTGAGTCGATTCCGTTCCCGGACAACAGCTTCGATTCGGTGCACATCGGACTGGTGCTTTGCTCGGTCGACGACGTGGCCGCCACCCTCGGTGAGATCCGGCGGGTGCTCGCACCCGGAGGCAGGCTGGTGGTCCTCGAGCATGTGCGCGGCGAGGGTGTGACGGGCCGGTTCCAGGACCTGGTCGCAAAGCCGTGGTCGTGGTTAAGCGGCGGTTGTGAGCCGAACCGGCGAACCCTGGACGCCATCGAGGCGGCAGGATTCGATACCGCTGCGCTGCAATGGATTCCGCGCACACCGGTGCCTTTTCCGTGCAAGCCGCATCTGCAGGGATTCGCCACCCTCAGTCGACGCTGACGGCCTCGATGATGTTCAGGCGGGCCGCGCGCCGCGCGGGTGGCAGCGAGCCGAGCAGGCTGATCGCCAGCGCGCCGAGGGTGAAGGCCAGCGCCATCGAGCTCAGGTGAAAACCGACGCGGAAGTTCATCAGGTCCCCGCTGACCATGCTGAACAGCCACTGGTCGGTCAGGCCGAACGCGAGCCCTAAAACGCCGCCGACGACGCCGATTCCGGCCGCCTCGGCCAGGACCATCCGTAGTGTGAACCGGCGACTGGATCCCATCGCCCGCAGCACACCGAGTTCGCGACGGCGTTCGGTCACCGAGAGTGTCAACGTGTTGAGGAGCGCGACGGCCGCGACGGCCACCACGATGATCCACACGGCGTTGGCAATGAACATGCTCTGGTGCAGCGGGGCTTCGAGCCCGGCCAACGCCGTGCGGCCGTCGTACACCTGGTTCGGCGCCGGCACCACCCCGCGGACCGCCGCCAACAGCCGCGCCGGATCCGTACCCGGGGCCGCGATGATCTGGAGTGTCGTCGCTGCAGGGCGGTCGAACCAGGTCCGCATGTCATCGAGGTCGATTCCGACGGTGCCGATGACCGTCGAGAAGAACGGCACCAGGGCAAGCACTTTCGTTTCCCGGGGGCCGCGCGGCGTCTGCAGCCGCAGTTGGTCGCCGGCCCGGACGTGCAGAGTCTTGCCCAAATTCTGCGTGAGCACCACGCCGCGGCCGGCGAGCACCTCGGCGCGCAACTGATCGTCGAGCGCGCGGAAGAGCGCGTCGTGGCTTCCCGCGGAGAACCCGTCGAGCAGGACGCGGGTGCCACCGACGACGGCGAACGCGAATGCGCCCTCGACGACGTGGGCCACGCCCGGCACCCCCGCGACCTTGCCGCTGAGGCCTTGCGGCAGAACGTCAGTGGGATAGCTGTCGGGTGGATCCGCGCTCACCCAGACGTCGGTGTCGGCGACCGGCGAAAAGATGTCACGGGCCGAGCGGATCATGTCGGCGTTCGTGCCGGTAATCACGACGGTGGTGACGACGCCGATGAGCACGGTCATCACCGTCGCCCACACTCGCCGCGGGGCGCGTTCGATCGTCGCGGCCGCGAGCGCCCCGAATGATCCGAACACGCGAGCCGTTGCGGCCGTGGCCCTCACGATCGCGGCGGTGAGCGCGAAGCCGACAGCGATCTCGGCACCCAACAGGGCGGCCATCGCGACAAAGGCGACGGTGCCGCGCTGGCCGACGAAAATCGGGATCGCCACCGCGAACACCGCGACGGCGCCCACCCCACTGGCGATCCGAAGCCAGCGTGGCACGGCATCGGCCGCCGAAGCGCCGACGGGTGCGAGCGCCTCGATCGGTGACACCTTGTACACCTGCCGCGCGGCCATCGCCGACGCCAGCACGCTGGTGAGCACCGTCGCCGCCAGCGCCAATGGTATCGCGTAGCCGGGAAGCCCGTACTCGATCCGGGCCTCCAGCCCTTGGGTCACCGCCGGAGGCAATCGTCCAATTGCGATGTGCCCGGCCAGAATTCCGGCGCCAGAGCCGATGGCGCCGCCGATCAGCCCGAGCACGGCCGCCTCCGCAAGCATGTCACCCACGATCGTGGCGCGCCGGCCGCCGATCGCGCGCAGCATCGAGATGACGGGCCTGCGTGCGGTGATCGCCATCGTCATCGTCGTATAGATCAGAAACGCGCCCACCACCAGCGCGACCGCCGCACCCAGCAGCGCCATGTAGTTCATCAGCTTGACGCCGTCGCCGGCCCGGGCCGCCCGGAAACTCGGGTCCGCGACGACGGCCCGGCCGTTGACGGCGGCGCTGACCGCGGCGCGCACGGCGGACGGGTTGGCACCCGGTTTGGTGGTGATCAGGATCGAGTCGAGTTGGCCGGTGCGTCCGGCGACGTTCTGCGCCAAGGCAAGTGGGGCAAGGACGTAGTGGCCGCCGTTGAGGCTCGCATATTGTTTGCCCGCGAGCACCTCGGTGACCGTGACCGATCCCGAGCCCAGGTGGAACGTCTGCTCTTTGGCGTAGCCGACGTTCGGCCCGACCTGGACGCCGTCGGGCGTCGACGACATCGCGTCGAGCGGTCGCGAGACCGCATCCTTGAGGGCGCCGCCCAAGTCGGCGGTGCGCTTGTCGGCGCCGAGCAGCAGCACCGGACCCGACGGTGTGGACGCCGACGTCCGTATCATCGGCGCCGCGGTGGCGACGCCGGGAACGGCGGCCACGTCGGCCAGCACCGCATCGGAGAACCCGGCGTCGGTGATGCCCGAGACCTCGAGCGCCGCGACGCCGGCGATCCCGTCGGACAGCCGGTTGACCGATCCGGTGATCGACCCGAAGATGCCGAAGACCGCAACCAAATATGTTGCCGATACTGCCATTACGGCGATCGATGCGACCGTGCGACGGCGGTGCACGGCGAGCTCGCGCAAGCTGAACACGCGTAGCCTGCTCGCCGCGGTCGCCACCGCGGACGCCGGTCTCACCTCAGGACCGCCGCTACGTCGGAACCGACCCGACCGTCCTGCAGGGTGATCACCCGATCGGTGGCCGCGGCGGCCTCCACGTTATGGGTCACCATTACCACCAGCCGGCCGCCACCGTCCTCGTGGGCCACCTCGGCGAGCAGCGTCAGGATCGCCGCGCCCGTCGCGGAGTCGAGGTTTCCGGTGGGTTCGTCGGCCAGGATCAACGGCGGGTTCATCATCAACGCGCGCGCCACCGCCACCCGCTGCATCTGACCGCCGGACAGCTCCGCGGGCCGGTGCTGGGTGCGGTTGCCGAGGCCGACCCGTTCCAGCAGCCGAATCGCGTCCGGTTTGGCTTTGCCCAGCCGGACGCCGTCGAGGAGTTTGGGGACCGCCACGTTCTCCCAGGCCGACAGCGTCGGCAGCAGGTTGAAGAACTGGAAGATGAATCCCACCCTGTGATGGCGGAACGCCGACTGCTGTTCATCGCTGAGCCGGCCGATCTCTTTGCCGTCGAACGTGATCGACCCGGAATCGGGGGAGTCCAGGGCCCCGAGCAGATGCAGCAACGTGCTCTTGCCCGCCCCCGACGGCCCGACGACCGACACGAACTGGCCGCCCTCGAGTCGCAGGCTGATCTCGTCGAGCGCCCGGACTGGTTGACCGCCGACCCGATACTCGCGCACCACGTCGGACAGTTCGATGGCCATTTAGACACCACGGGGGCCGCCGACAAATGGTTCACTTCCCGGGCGTGAACCGATCCAGCGCCCGGCTCGTATCTCAAGACATGTCAGGCAGGCATCGGGTGGTCGACCACATCGTCGGACACCTCGCCGCACTCGGAGTCGACCACGTCTTCGGTGTCGACGGCGCCAACATCGAGGACCTGTACGACGCCGCCTACTTCCGGCCCGAGGTCAACGCGGTGCTGGCAAAACACGAGTTCTCCGCGGCCACGATGGCCGACGGATACAGCCGAAGCGGGGCCGGTCTCGGAGTGGTCGCGGCGACCTCGGGCGGCGGCGCGCTGAATCTGCTCGCGGCGCTGGGCGAGTCGCTCGCCAGCCGCGTCCCGGTACTCGCCCTCGTCGGCCAACCCGC
>NZ_JAFAUS010000509.1 GCF_019243155.1 Mycobacterium sp. | reverse complement strand
GCAGGATCAGCAGGGCGGCCAGGCCGATCAGATACCCCAGCGACACCGACGTGAGCCCGCCGCCGACCGCGCCCACCACAGGGATCGCCAGCAGCACCACAATCGCTTCGAGGACCAGCGTCGCGGCCATTACCGCAGCGAAGCTGCGCCAGGGGTCGGCCGCGGGCGCAGGGGCCTGGTCCTCGGGTCCGTCGGTCACTCGGGATCACGACCGAACAGGGTTCGCGCCGCCCCTGCGGTGACGACCGAGCCGGTGATGACGATCCCGGTTCCGGACAGGGCTTCGGCGTCCTCGCCCAGCGAGGCCTCGTCGACCAGCGCGGTCGCGACGTCGATGGCGTCGCGCAGATTCTCGGCCGTCGTCACCCGGTCGGGCCCGAACTTCGCGCGCGCCGCAACGGCCAGCGCCTCGACGTCGAGCGCCCGCGGGGACCCGTTGTGGGTCACGACGACGGAATCGAACACCGGTTCCAGCGCGGTGAGGATGCCGTCGACATCCTTTTCGGCGAGCACGCTGAGCACACCGATGAGGAAGCGGAAGTCGAACTCATCGGAAAGGGTCTGCGCGAGCGCCGCCGCGCCGGCCGGGTTATGGGCGGCGTCGATGAACACCGTGGGGGCGCTGCGCATGCGCTCCAGCCGGCCGGGGCTGGCGACGGCGGCGAAACCGGCCCGGACCGCATCGACGTCGAGCTGGCGCTGCGCGCCCGCGCCGAAGAAGGCCTCGACCGCGGCGAGCGCCACCACCGCGTTGTGCGCCTGGTGTTCGCCGTGCAGCGGCAGGAAGACGTCGGAATACACGCCTCCGAGGCCCTGCAGCTGCATTACCTGTCCGCCGATCGCGACCTGCCGGCCCAACACCGCGAACTCCGAATCCTCGCGGGCCACCGCGGCGTCGGCACGCACCGTCTGGTCGAGCAGCACCTGCATCGCTTCCGGCACCTGTCGGGCGATGACCGCGACGGTATCGGGTGCCCCCTCGGGCGCTCGGGTGATGATCCCGGCCTTTTCACCGGCGATCCCGGCGATGTCGTCGCCGAGGTATTCGACGTGGTCGATGCCGATCGGGGTGATCACCGCGACCGGCGCGTTGATCACGTTGGTGGCGTCCCAACGCCCGCCCATCCCCACCTCGACGATCGCGACCTCGACGGGCGCATCGGCGAACGCCGCGAAGGCCATCCCGGTGAGCACCTCGAACTTGCTCATCGCCGGCCCGCCGTCGGCCTGAGATTGCGCGTCGACCATCTGCACAAACGGCTCGATCTCGCGGTAGGTGTCCACGTATTGCGCTGGGCTGATTGGCTTTCCGTCGATCGCGATGCGTTCGACCGCCGACTGCAAGTGCGGGCTGGTGGTCCGGCCTGTTCGGCGTTGTAGCGCGGTGAGCAGCGCGTCGATCATCCGCACCACCGAGGTCTTGCCGTTGGTACCTGCGACGTGGATCGACGGGTAGCCGAGTTGCGGTGAGCCCAGCAGGTCCATCAACGCGCTGATCCGGGTCAGGCTGGGCTCGATCTTGGTCTCCGGCCAGCGTTGATCCAGCAGATGCTCGACCTGCCACAGGGACGCGATTTCGTCCGGCGTGGGTGCGGCGCTGACGGCCTGACGCGGCTCGGTCCAGTCGGATGGATCGAAACTCATTGCAGCCCGGCCAGCCTCGCGTTGATGCGGTCGATTTCCTCCTGGGCCAGGCGCCAACGGTCGCGATTCTTGGTGACGACCTGTTCCGGCGCATTGGCCAGGAAGTCCGCGTTGCCCAATTTGGCCGCGGTGGACGCCAGCTCCTTTTGCGCCGCGGCCAAGTCCTTTTCGAGGCGGCGACGCTCGGCTTCCACGTCGATGGTGCCCGAGGTGTCGAGTTCGACGACGACGGTGCCGCCGCCGAGCCGGACCTCCAACGACGCCGATGGGCGGAACTCGGCACCCGGCGCGGTGAGCCACGCCAGCGACGTCACCGCACTCACCTGAGTGCTCAGATCGGAGTCCTGGACACCGGCCAATCGGGCCGGCACCTTCTGCCGATCGGCCAAACCCTGATCGCTGCGGAACCGGCGGACCTCGGTGACCAGCCTCTGCATATCGGTAATCCGTTGTGCGGCAACCCGATCCAGGCTTATCCCGGACGATTGCGGCCAGTCGGCGATCACCAGGGATTCCTGCTCGGTCAACGCCTGCCAGAGGGTTTCGGTGATGAACGGGATCACCGGATGCAGCAGTCGCAGCAGCGTGTCCAGCACGGTGGCGAGCACGGCGGTGGTGTGCGCGACCCCGTCGGCCAGCTGCGTCTTGGCCAATTCGACATACCAGTCGCAGAATTCATCCCACGCGAAGTGATAGAGAGCCTCGCAGGCGCGGCTGAACTCGTAGCGGTCGAACGCCGAATCAACCGCCGCGCGAACCTCTTCCAAGCGTCCCAGTATCCACCGGTCGGCGTCGGTCAACTCGGCCTGAGGGGGCAGCGTCTCCCCCGGGCGCCACGCCGCGCCGTTGATCAGTGCGTAGCGAGTGGCGTTGAAGAGCTTGGTGCAGAAATTGCGCGACGCCCGGACGTGGTCCTCACCGACGGCCAGGTCACCGCCGGGGCTGGCGCCGCGGGCCAACGTGAAGCGCAGCGCGTCGGCCCCGAACTCGTCCACCCAGTCCAGCGGGTCGACGACGTTGCCCTTGGACTTGCTCATCTTGCGTCCGGACTCGTCGCGGATCAGGCCGTGCAAGAAGACGTCCGTGAACGGCACCTGCGGCCCGCGGCGGCCACCCAGGGTGATGGCGTCGTCGCCTCCGACAAAGGTGCCGAACATCATCATCCTGGCCACCCAGAAGAACAGGATGTCGTAACCGGTGACCAGAACGCTTGTGGGATAAAACTTTTCGAGCTCCGGCGTGACGTTAGGCCAGCCCAACGTGGAGAACGGCCACAGGCCGGACGAAAACCAGGTGTCCAGCACGTCGGGATCCTGCTCCCAGCCATCCGGAGGTGTCTCGTCGGGACCCAGACACACCTGTTCGCCGTTGGGCCCGTACCAGATCGGGATGCGATGGCCCCACCACAGCTGCCGCGAGATCGTCCAATCGCGCATGTCGTCCACCCAGGCGAACCAGCGTGGTTCCAGGCTCGCGGGGTGAATCACGGTGTCGCCGTTGCGCACCGCGTCGCCCGCCGCCTTGGCCAGCGACTCGACCCGGACAAACCACTGAAGCGACAGCCGCGGCTCGATCGGTTCACCGCTACGCTCCGAGTGTCCGACGCTGTGCAGGTACGGGCGCTTCTCCGCGACGACGCGGCCCTGGGCCGCCAGCGCCTCGCGCACCGCAACGCGGGCCTCGAAGCGGTCCATGCCGTCGAATTGCGTTGCCGTGTCGACGATCCGGCCTTTGGTATCCAGGATCGATATCATCGGCAAGTTGTGCCGCAGACCGATTTCGAAGTCGTTGGGGTCGTGTGCCGGGGTGACTTTGACCGCGCCCGTGCCGAATTCGGGGTCGACGTGCTCGTCGGCGACGATGACGAGCTGCCGATCCACGAACGGGTGCGGCAAGGTGGTGCCGACCAGGTCGCGGTAGCGCTCGTCGTCCGGGTGCACTGCAATCGCGGTGTCGCCCAGCATCGTCTCCACCCGGGTGGTAGCGACGACGATGTGCGGCTGCGAGTCGTCCAGCGAGCCGTACCGGAACGACACCAGCTCGCCCTCGACGTCGAGGTAGTCGACCTCGATGTCGGAGATCGCGGTCTCGAGCACCGGCGACCAGTTCACCAGCCGCTCGGCGCGGTAGATCAGCCCGGCGTCGTAGAGCCGCTTGAAGATCGTGCGCACGGCGCGGGACAGGCCCTCGTCCATCGTGAAGCGGTCGCGACTCCAGTCCACCCCATCGCCGAGTCGGCGCATCTGGCCACCGATGGTGCCACCGGACTCGCGTTTCCAATCCCAGACCTTGTCGACGAACAGCTCGCGGCCGAAGTCCTCTTTGGTCTTGCCGTCGACGGCAAGCTGCTTTTCGACCACGCTCTGCGTTGCGATGCCCGCGTGATCCATCCCGGGCTGCCACAGCACCTCGTAGCCCTGCATGCGCTTGCGACGCGTCAGGGCGTCCATCATGGTGTGTTCCAGCGCGTGACCCATGTGCAGGCTGCCGGTGACATTCGGCGGCGGCAGCACGATCGAGTACCCCGGCTTAGCGCTGGCTGGATCCGCCTCGAAGTAGCCCGCATCGAGCCACTTCTGATAGATCGCGTCCTCGGCCGCGCCGGGGTCCCACGACTTGGGCAGGTCAGTAGCGGGGCTGCGGCTGGCGGTCACCCGTCAATTCTAGGGAGCACGTTAAAGGCCCGTGTAAGTGCCCGAATTAGCAGCTCACACGGTTTCGGCCGTAGTGGCCCCCGCGAGACGATCAGGGAATCGTCAGCACCTGACCGGGCTGGATCAGGTCGGGGTTGGGGATTCCACTCGCGTCGGCGATCACCTGGTACTTGCTGCCGTCGCCATAGAAGCGCTCCGCGATCGCCCACAGGCTGTCGCCGGATTCGACGGTGTAGGTCCGAACGGCGGGTTCGGGCTCGGGGGCCGCTTCGGCCACGGGCTCTGCGACGGCTCCTTCGGCAGCCTCCGGCTGAGCTTCCTCGGCGGCGGGCTCGGGAGCGGCCTCGGGCGCCGGCGGCGGGGGTGCGTCGGTCTCCGTCTTGGTCGACCAGGCCGCTCCGTTGCCGGAGTAGAGCACCAGGTTGCGGTCGTCCTGCAGCACGAGCCGGACGTCCTTCTTGCCCTCGGTGTTGCTGTGCCACACCGGCTTGTCGGCCGTGTAGACGACGAAGTTGCCGTCGGGCTGCACTTCGGCGCGCACCACGTTTTGACCATCGGTCCCGGTGGCCCAGATGGTTTGGCCGCGAGACGCGAGCACCAGGTTGCCGTCTTCTTGCAAGGTGAGGGTATAGGCGCCGTTGTTGGAGGTGAGCGCTTCACCTCGCACGAGCTTTTGTCCTTGGGTAAGCGTGTCCGCCATGGCATTTCCCTCTCGTCGTCATCGTCCGGCCGAGAAGAGGTCGGACGTTATCTGCGGTGTCCGATAGTTACGAACCTACTCATCTTGGTTTGTCTTGGGCAGCCCTTAATTCGACGCGATCCGAATCGTGCGGGAACTACCCATGAATAGTGGGAGTCGGCGCCGGGCTACTTCTTGCCACCGAGCATGCCGCCGAGGATGTCCCCGAGCGCTCCACCCTTGCCGCTCAGCACGTTGCCGAGGATCCCGCCCAGCGATTTGTCGGCGCCGCCGCCGCTGAGGATGCTGCCCAGAACCTCGCCAAGGCCGCCACCGGAGGCCGCCTCCGTCTTCTGGGGCGCGCTCGCCCCGCCACCCGACCCGAGCTGTTTTCCTATGTATGCCAACACAATTGGGAGCACCACCGGAAGCAACTGCTTGAGCAGATCCCGGTTGCCCGCGCCGCTGTTGGCAAGTGCCGACGCGACCTGGTCGGCGTCCTTACCGCCAAACAAGGATGCGACAGCCTGGTGTCCGTCGCCCTCGCCATTGTCGGCGAGGCCACCGCCTGCGTCGAGTAGGCCCCGCGCCGCGTGGTTGTTCGCCATCGATTCGATCGTGCTGGCGTGCTCGGGATCTTCGGAGTTCTGCTGGAGCCCGCCGAGCAGTGCGGGCACCAATGTGTGAACAGCGTTGTCGACGTCGCCCTGGTCGACACCTAGCTTGTTTGCGATATCAGATGTGGGGATCTGGCTGTACAGATCGTCGAGACCGGCCATCGGTGTAACCACCTTCGTTCCTGGGGTATGGAGCCAAGTCGACTTCGACACTAGACGCATGTTGTCTCGGTCAACAGCCTTCGCGCAGGACGGATTTGGTCCCTAATAGGCCAGCTCAACACCGGACCTGCATCGATCCAAATCGAAGGGCAGGCTCAGGTCAGCCGTTCGGTGTGCAGCGAGACCCCGGCCGCCGGGAATCGCGCCAGCAGCGCGTCGCCCATCGCGGCCGCGGGAGTCAGCACACCGTGCAATTCGGAGAGCTTGTCGCGGTCCAGCGCCAGCGCCAGGCCCGACTCCCCCAACAGCACCGCGGTCGCCTTGTAGCCGGGGTCTCCGCGCTGCTCCATGCGGGCCACATAACGTGCGCCCGTGGTTGTGGTGGTGTAGGTCTCGATCCGGTAAAAGCCGCGCTCCCTCGCAGCGGCACTCGGACCGGTTCCAGGCTTCGGGGCGACGCGCTCCAGCAGTCGGCGCGGCAGCAGCCGGAAGTAGCGGCTCCCCAATCCAAAGGTTGCGCTGACGGCCCCGCCGACCGCAGCGGACGCCAGCGGCGCCAGCGGCGACGACCCGAGGCTCATGCTCTCGGTGTACCGCAATTGACGGCCGTACGCCCAGTCAAGCAATGCGTTGCTGCGGCGCACGATTCGCGTGTTGTAGGGCCCCATCGCGAAGCCGGCCGTCCATACGCCGGTCAGTTCCGGCGCGATCTGCTGGCCACGACGCCACGGCAGATCGGGCTGGCGACCGATTTCGGGTTCGGCAGCGCGGTCGGTGCTCAGCGTGTAAGGGTCGGCAAGCGCGCGCCGCGCCTCGGGGTCCCTGGAAGCTGTGTCGAACAATTCCATCATCGACGCAACGGTCCCGCCGGAGACTCCGCCGGAGAAGGACCGGACGACGAAGTCGGTGTCGACGAGTTCTCCGGCACCATCGTCGCGTGCAGCCCGGTACAGGGCATACACGCTCAAATCCGACGGCACCGAGTCGAATCCGCAGGCGTGCACGATGCGGGCGCCGGTGTCGGCGGCCTGCTTGTGATAGGTGTCGATACTCTCGCGGACGAACATCGCCTCGCCGGTCAGGTCGGCGTAATCGGTGCCCGCGGCGGCGCAGGCCGCCACCAGCGGCAGCCCGTAGCGGGTGTAGGGCCCCACCGTGGTGATGACGACCCGCGTCCTTGCGGTCATCTCGTTGAGCGTGGACGGTGACGACGCGTCGGCGACCAGGACGGGCCAGGACTGCGCGGATTCGCCCAGGGTGTCGCGGACCGCGCGCAGGCGATCGGTCGATCTGCCGGCCAACGCGATCCTGGTGCCCGGCGCCGACCGTGCCAGGTATTCGGCGGTGAGCTTTCCGACGAAGCCGGTCGCCCCATACAACACAATGTCGAATTCACGCGGGGTAGCGGTCACGGGCCCGACGCTACCCGCAGAAGGGCCTCAGGTCTGAGGTTGGCGACGATATCGACAGTCCGGCTCGGCGCCACGAGGCCGGTGCCGGCCACGATCGTCATGAACATGACGACAGCGCCGCGAACTACAACATGACGACGTAGATCTTCAACCGGTGCGGCGCGAACGGACGGGCCAGTCGGGATGGGTGCGCTCCACTGCATCACCTCTCGGTACTGGAGATAAGTAGTGCCGGGCACGAGGTGCCCGGCACTACTTATCTATACGTACGACTTATCAGCCGCGGCGGCCGCAGACCGGCCAGGCGTGGATGCCCTGCGTGTGCAGCACATTCTCGGCAACCCGGATCTGCTCGTCACGGCTGGCGTTGTTCGCCGAGCCCGAGCCACCGTTGGCGTGCCAGGTGCTGGAGGTGAACTGCAGCCCACCCTGGAAGCCGTTACCGGTGTTGATCCCCCAGTTTCCGCCCGACTCGCACTGCGCGATGGCGTCCCAGTTCACGCTGTAGGCGTGGACCGGCGGCGGGGGCGGTGCCTCCGGGCCCGGAGGCGGCGGAGCGTCCGGAGCCGGGGGCGGCGGGGCGTCGGGAGCCGGCGGCGGAGCGTCCGGAGCCGGGGGCGGCGGAGCGTCGGGAGCCGGCGGCGGCGGAGCGTCCGGAGCCGGGGGCGGCGGGGCGTCCGGAGCCGGCGGCGGGGCGTCCGGAGCCGGGGGCGGCGGGGCGTCGGGAGCCGTGGCGGCTCCGGCCGGGACCGCGTTCGGGTCAGAGCCCATCGGGTCCGCGTGTGCGGTGGCCGCAGGAATGGTCACGAGCGTGCCTGTGACCGCGGCGAGAATGAGCGTCTTACGGACGTTGTTCAAA
>NZ_JAFAUS010000470.1 GCF_019243155.1 Mycobacterium sp. | reverse complement strand
CGCATCGCGATGTACCACGCGCTGGGTGAGGGCGTCAGTCCGATCCGGCTGCGCACGGTGGCGGCGACGGTGTTCACCAGACCCGAGATCGCCGCCGTCGGGGTGCCACAGTCGGCGATCGACGACGGCTCGGTGCCGGCGCGGACGATCATGCTGCCGCTGCGCACCAACGCGCGGGCCAAGATGTCGGGGCTCCGCCAGGGCTTCGTCAAGATCTTCTGCCGCCAGTCCACCGGCGTGGTGATCGGCGGCGTGGTGGTCGCGCCGATCGCCTCCGAACTGATCCTGCCGATCGCCGTGGCCGTGCAAAACCGCATCACGGTCAACGAGTTGGCCCAGACGCTCGCTGTTTACCCGTCGTTGTCGGGGTCGATCACCGAGGCGGCTCGTCGGCTGATGGCCCACGACGATCTCGACTAGCCTTGGTGTGGCATCGACCTACTGACGAGTAACCGACAGGAGTACCCAGTGAGGAGTCCGCTGCCGTGAGCAACCCGATTCAGGCACCGGGGAGCGCGCAGACCTGGGCGGCTTCCTCGTTGGGACCCCCGCAACGCGCGTTGGCTTGGGAGCGACTCGGCGCAGAGCAGTTCGACGTGGTGGTCATCGGCGGCGGCGTGGTGGGTTCGGGGTGCGCGCTGGACGCCGCCACCCGTGGGCTCAAGGTGGCCCTCGTCGAGGCGCGCGACTTCGCGTCCGGCACCTCGAGCCGCTCGTCGAAGATGTTCCACGGCGGGTTGCGCTATCTCGAACAACTGGAGTTCGGTCTGGTGCGCGAGGCGCTCTACGAACGAGAGCTGTCGCTGACCACGCTGTCGCCGCATCTGGTCAAGCCGATGCCGTTCCTGTTCCCGCTGACCAACCGCGTGTGGGAACGCCCCTACATCGCCGCCGGCATCTTCCTGTACGACCGCCTCGGCGGCGCGAAATCGGTTCCGGCGCAGAAACATCTGACCCGGGCGGGCGCCCTCCGCCTGAGCCCGGGACTGAAGCGCAGCTCGCTGATCGGCGGAATCCGCTACTACGACACCGTCGTCGACGACGCCCGGCACACCATGACCGTCGCGCGCACCGCGGCGCACTACGGCGCGGTGGTGCGCACCTCCACCCAGGTGGTCGCCCTGCTGCGCGAAGGTGATCGGGTCACCGGTGTGCGAGTGCGGGATTCCGAGGACGGGGCGGTCACCGAGGTCCGCGGTCATGTCGTGGTCAACGCGACCGGGGTGTGGACCGACGAGATCCAGGCGTTGTCCAAGCAGCGCGGGCGATTCCAGGTCCGCGCGTCCAAGGGCGTGCACGTGGTGGTGCCGCGGGACCGGATCGTCAGCGACGTCGCGATCATCCTGCGCACCGAGAAGTCGGTGATGTTTGTCATCCCGTGGGGGACGCACTGGATCATCGGAACCACCGACACCGACTGGAATCTCGACCTGGCTCACCCCGCGGCCACCAAGGCCGACATCGACTACATCCTGCAGACCGTCAACACCGTGCTGGCCATTCCACTGACCCACGCGGACATCGACGGGGTGTACGCCGGCCTGCGGCCCTTGCTGGCCGGCGAGTCCGAGGAGACCTCCAAGCTGTCCCGCGAGCACGCCGTGGCGGTGCCCGCGCCGGGCCTGGTGGCCATCGCCGGCGGCAAGTACACCACTTACCGGGTGATGGCGGCCGATGCCATTGACGCCGCTGCCGAGTTCATCCCGGCGCGGGTTGCACCGTCGATCACCGAGAAAGTTCCACTGATGGGTGCCGACGGTTATTTCGCGCTGATCAACCAAACCCAGAATGTGGCGGCGCTGCAGGGACTTCATCCGCACCGGGTGCGGCATCTGCTGGAGCGGTACGGCTCACTGATCGGCGAGGTGCTGGGCTCGGCGGCCGATCCCGGTCTGCTCACCCCGATCAAGGAGGCGCCGGGCTATCTGAAGGTCGAGGCCCTGTACGCCGTAACCGCCGAGGGCGCTTTGCATTTGGAGGACATCCTGGCCCGCCGGATGCGCATCTCGATCGAATACTCGCACCGCGGCGTCGATTGCGCCCGCGAGGTCGCCGAAGTCGTTGCGCCCGTGCTCGGTTGGAGCGCGCAGGATGTCGAGCGAGAAGTCGCGAACTACACCGCGCGGGTGGAGGCCGAGATCCTGTCGCAGGCCCAGCCCGACGACGTGTCGGCGGACGAGTTGCGGGCCAGCGCACCGGAGGCCCGCGCCGAGATCCTCGAGCCGGTACCGCTCAGTTGAGGCAAGCGCCGCTTCCCGTGCGCGACGGCCTAGGTCCGGCGCGGGTGCGGCTGCACGGCGGTCCCGTGCTGGCGGAGTTGACCGCCCGGTTCGGCCCGCGCGCCCAGGCCAAAGTGTTTGCCGGAGAGGTGGTCGACGCGGACGGCGCGGTGGTCGACGAGCACACCGTGCTGCCCGCCGGCGCGAGCGTCTACCTCTACCGCGAGTTGCCCGACGAGGTGCCGGTGCCGTTCGACCTCCCCGTGCTGCATGCCGACGCGGACATCGTCGTCGTCGACAAACCACACTTTTTGGCCACCATGCCGCGCGGGAGGCACGTCGCGCAGACGGTGCTGGTGCGGCTGCGCAGGGAACTCGGGCTGCCCGAGCTAAGCCCGGCGCACCGGCTGGACCGGCTGACCGCCGGGGTGCTGCTGCTCACCGCCCGGCGCGAGGTGCGCGGCGCCTACCAGACCCTGTTCTCCCGGGGTTTGGTGCGCAAGACCTACCTGGCGCGGGCCGCCGTCGACCCCGCGTGCGAGTTCCCGCGCGTGGTGCGCAACCGGATCGTCAAACGTCGGGGACACCTGCAGGCGGTCTGCGAACCG
>NZ_JAFAUS010000434.1 GCF_019243155.1 Mycobacterium sp. | reverse complement strand
CCCGTGGTGGTGATGTGCGTCTCGGGGTCGGGCAAGTCGACCGTCGGGGCGGCGCTAGCGCGGCGCTTGCGGGTCCCGTTCGTGGACGCCGACAGCCTGCATCCGCCCGCCAACATCGCCAAAATGGCGGCACGCGAACCGCTTACCGATGACGATCGCTATCCCTGGCTGGAGAAGGTCGGTGAGTGGCTGGCCGCCCATGTCGACGGGGGAGTGGCGAGTTGTTCTGCGCTCAAGCGGAAATATCGCGACAGGTTGCGCGCACTCTGCCCCCGCGTGGAATTCCTGCACCTTGCCGGCTCGCCGGAACTCATCGGGAGCCGAGTCGCCGCCAGGACCGGACACTTCATGCCTGCCGAATTGCTGCGTTCACAATTCGACGCGCTGGAACCGCTCGGTGCCGATGAGGCCGGTATGACCGTCGACGTGGACCAAGGCGTCGACGCGATCGTCGACGCCTTCGTGGCGCGCTCTACCAGCCGACCTTGCGGCGGCCCGCCTTGACCTGATCCTCGGCGCGAGACCGCGCGGTGTCTGCCAGATCGCTGCCTCGCTCGCGGGCGATGTCGGCGAGTTTCTCACTGCGCTTGCGCGCCTTCTTGGCCAGCTTCTCGCTGCGCTTGCGGGCCTTCTTGGCCAGCGGTTCGGCCCAGTCGGCGGCGTCGTCGGCCAGCTCTTCGCTGCGCTTGCGTGCCTTCTCGGCGAGATATGCGGCCCGGTCGGCCGCTTCGTCGGCGAATTTTTCGCCGCGTTTGCGTGCCTCCTTGGCGAGCGGCTTGCTTCTGTCGGCAGCGGTGCTTGCGAATTCGCGACCCCGCTCGAGGGCGGCTTCCGCGTACGGCGCACTGCGTTCGGCTGCGGTGCTGGCGAATTCGCGACCCCGCTCGAGGGCGGCCTCGGCGTATGGCGCGCCGCGTTCGGCTGCGGTACTGGCCAACTCGCGGCCGCGCTCGGCACCGACTTGCAGGCCGTGCACGATCCGCTCGCCGAGCTCCGAGAAATCAGAGTCATCGGATCCCGGTAGCGCCGACGACACCCGATCCGAGAGCCGCTCGGCGGCGTGCCGGCCACGCCAGCCCAGCGAGGGTTTGCCCGCTGTGTCTGCGGACGCGATCAGCAACCCGCCTAGCAGGCTGAGGTCGGTGAGAAACTGTTGGCGTTTGTGCGCCTTCGCTTGCGGGTCGGTCTCGCTCCAGAACGCGTGCGCACCGAGGTTGGCCGGCAACACCGTGACCGCGAGCGCCGCGGAAGCGAAACGGGGCAGCTTGCCCGCGGCGAGCAGCAGCCCGCCACCAATTTGAACGGCAGCGTTGATTTGCGCGAATGTCTCGGGATCGCTCGGAATGTTGCTACTTACCGAATCGGGTAATGATTGCAAACCGTCTACCGCAGGGGCCGCGGCCTGCGCGGCCGACTTTGGATTGAGCAGCGAATTGACTCCCTGGCCGATGAACGCCACTGACAGCAACGGCCGCGCTATTCTCCGGATCACCATGGCCGGTGTATTACCCGGCTGCAAGTCGAGCAAACCGTCCCGCGGATATCCCCTGCTAGAACCCGCACGGATAGGGTGGAGCGCGTGGCAGCGTTGATCATCGTCGACGTGCAAAACGATTTCTGCGAGGGCGGCTCCGTGCCGGTGCCCGGGGGCGCCGCTTTGGCGCTTGCCGTCAACGATTATCTGGCGAGTGAGCCTGGCTATCAGCACATCGTGGCGACCCAGGACTTCCACATCGATCCGGGCGCCCATTTCTCCGACCGGCCGGATTTTTCGACGTCCTGGCCGCCACATTGCGTCGCGGGGACCGAGGGCGCCGAATTTCAATCCGGCCTCAACGCCGACCGGATCGACGCGGTTTTTCGCAAGGGCGCCTACGACGCCGGTTACAGCGGTTTCGAGGGTGTCGACGAGAACGGGACGACGCTGCTTGCGTGGTTGCGGCAGCGGGGGATCGACGAGGTCGACGTCGTCGGCATCGCCACCGAGCACTGCGTCCGGCGCACCGCCGAGGACGCGGCCCGGACCGGCCTGGCCACCAGAGTGCTGGTGGATTTGACCGCGTCGGTGGGTGGCGGGTCGGCCACGGAGGCGCTCGCTCAGATGCAATCCGCCGGCGTCGAGCTGATCGGGGGTTCGTGATGGTTGTGCCGCTGGATCGGGAACACCTGCTGGCCGTCGTCGAGCGGTCGCCGCAGGCGGCGGGCGCCCACGATCGCAGCGGGTGGGTGTCGCTGTTCACCGCCGACGGCCGCATCGAGGATCCGGTCGGCTCGCGGCCGCATGTCGGGCATGAGCAGATCGGCCGGTTCTACGACACTTTCATCGGTCCGCGCGACATCAAATTCCACCGGGACCTCGACATCGTCTTCGGCACGGTCGTGCTGCGCGACCTCGAGCTCGAGGTCGCTATGGGCTCCACCGTCACGATGTACATCCCGGCCTTCTTGCGCTATGACCTGCGAGAAGCCAACGGCGACTGGCACATTGGCGAGCTGCGCGCCTACTGGGAACTTCCGGCGATGATGCTGCAGTTCCTGGGGACCGGGCCGGGTGCGGTCTCGCCCGCGCTCGCGTTGTCGAAGGGGTTGTTCGCGAATCAGGGTCTGAGCGGGACCGCGGGTTTCATGGCGGGATTCCGGCGGGTGGGTACGCGACACAAGAAGCTGGTCGAGTCCATTCTCGATGCCGTCGCGCACCGTGATCGCCACGCCGCTTCGCGGGTGTTATCAGCAACGGCTGCAATAACTTTGGGTGATCACGAACCCCTCGATCTCGCCGAACTCGTCGAACAGCTGGACGGGGCGAGCCCGACGAAGCTGAACAGCGCGGGCTCCACCGTCGCGGTCTCGCTCAACTCGGGTCACGGGCGCGGCATCCTGTTCGCCGACGTGGCCTGGCGCGGGAACGCCATCAAGGCGATCAGGTACTTTCCCGCCTGATCGCCTGCCCGTTCAGCGGACGATCATCAACGCCAGCGACGCCGCCGACAGGCACAGAAAGGCTCCGGGAAACGCGATGTTGTACAGGACCCGGGCCCGCAGGTGCGTGACGACGGCGCCGACGAAGAACAGCACCAGACCGGCGGCGGCCGCGATCCCCAAGGCCGGTAGGCCCAAGAGACCGACCACCAATCCGCCGGCTCCGGCCAGCTTCACGGCCCCGAGCGCCGGTAACCACGAACGCGGCACCCCGACCTGGGCTGAATTCGCCAACACGAAGTCGGCGGGGACGAGATCGGCAACGGCGATCGCCGCCGTGATGGTCGCGGTGAACAGCGTGATCACAACATATGCGGTGTTCATAGCGATCAAACCGTTGTCGCGCAGCTATTTCCGCAGCGGCGAGTCGGTTGGTTGCGGCGGACGCGGCGGAGCACAATCGTTAGGGTCATGGTGCTGGTCTCCTTCGCAGCAGAGAGTTTGATGGACGCGGTCATCTTCTTGACGACTCCCATGCGGAAAAGGTGACCCATGACTGCGACCAAGGATCTCCTAGATCTCGCCCAGCGCTTCGATGCGGATCGGCGACACCTGCGGTCGGTCGCGTTCCAGCTGCTGGGCTCGGTGGCCGACGCTGACGACGCAGTGCAGTCCGCCTGGTTGAAGGCCAGCCGCGCGGATTCCTCCGTCATTGAAGAGGTTGACAACCTCACCGGTTGGTTCACGACGATCACCGCACGCGAGGCGCTCGACCAACTTCGGGTGCGCAAGCGGCGTGCCGAGCGGCCCCTCGACCAGGCCGCCGAGTTCGGTGTCTCGCCGCCGGCCGACGAGGATGCGCTGCTGGCGGAGTCGGTGAGTGGCGCGCTGCTCGTCGTGCTTGATCGGCTCTCTCCGGCGCAGCGCGTCGCCTTCGTGCTGCACGACGCTTTCGCCATGCCGTTCGACGAGATCGCCGGTCTGCTCAACCGGACGCCGGACGCCGCGAAGAAGCTCGCAAGCCGGGCCCGTTTGCGCCTGCACTCCGACCCGGTCGGCGAACCGCGACGCACCGAGGAACACCTGCGGGTTGTCACCGCGTTCCTGGCGGCCTCGCGTGGTGGTGACATCGCGACCTTGCTCGAACTGCTGGCTCCCGAGGTGGTGCGCCGGGTCGATCGGGCGCTGGTTCCCGACGACGTGCCCACCGAGGTGCGCGGCGCCGGCGAGGTCGCGCAGGAGACTCGCCGATTCGCGCGGCGGGCGGCGACCGGCGTCGTCATGCTCATCGACGGGGCACCGGGGATCGTTCTCGCGCCCCGCGGACGCGCGCAGGTCCTGCTGGTGATCGGCCTCGGGGCCGACGATCGCATCCACACCATCGACATCACCGGCGACGCGGATCGCATCCGTCGGACCACGCTGACGCTGCCGGTTCGAGACCGGGAGCACCATGCTCGATAAGCCGTTCGGGCGGCGAAGTCTGCTGCGAGGCGCCGGCGCGCTCACCGCGGCGTCGCTGGCGCCGTGGACGGGCGGCTGCGCCCCGGACGACGAAGACGCGCTGACTTTCTTCTTCGCGGCAAATCCGGATGAGCGTGACGCGCGGCTACGCATCGTCGAGGAATTCCAGCGGCGCCATCCCGACATCAAAGTCCGCACCCTGCTGTCGGCGGGTAGCGCCATGCAGCAGTTGGCGACGTTCTGCGCCGGCGGCAAGTGCCCGGACGTGCTGATGGCCTGGGAGTTGACCTATGCCGAACTGGCCGACCGCGGGGTGCTGCTCGATCTCAACAGCCTGCTGGCGGGGGACAAGGCGTTCGCCCAGCAACTCAAATCGGAGAGCATCGCGCCGCTGTTCGACACCTTCACGTTCAACGGAGGCCAGTACGCGCTACCGGAGCAGTGGTCCGGAAACTACTTGTTCTACAACAAGCGGCTTTTCGCCGACGCCGGGGTGCCACTGCCGCCCAAGACGTGGGACCGGCCATGGAGTTTCACCGAATTCCGCGACACCGCCAGCGCTCTCACCAATCGGAACGCCGGGCGAGTAACCCAGTGGGGTTTCGTCAACATGTGGTTTTCGTACTACTCGGCCGGGTTGTTCGCCATGAACAATGGGGTGCCGTGGGCCACGCCGCTGAAGGATCCGACGCACTTCAACTTCGACCAAGACGGCTTCATCGAGGCGGTGCAGTTCTACGCCGACCTGGCCAACAAGTACAGGGTCGCGCCCAACGCCTCCGAGGTGCAGTCGATGTCCACGCCCGATCTGTTCGCTTCGGGTAAGGCGGCGATCGCGATGGGTGGCCACTGGCGATATCAGACGTTCCTTCGCGCCGACGACCTGGAATTCGATGTCACCTCGTTGCCGGTGGGGCCACGACGGCAGGGCCAGCCCGCCCACTCCAACATCGGTACCACCGGGCTGGCCGTCTCATCGAGCAGTCCACGCAAGGAAAAGGCATGGGAATTCGTCAAATTCGCGACCGGTCCCGTCGGACAGGCGTTGATCGCTGAATCCAGCTTGTTCGTGCCGGTGCTGCGGTCCGCGCTGAATTCGGCCGGGTTCGCCGACGCTCACCGAAGGGTCGACAACCTGGCTGTCCTCACGCAAGGACCGGCGTATTCGGAAGGGCTGCCGGTCACCCCGGCGTGGGAAAAGGTTGTCGCCTTGATGGACCGCAACTTCGGCCCCGTGCTGCGCGGATCCCGGCCGGCGAGATCGCTGACCGGTCTGTCGTCCGCCCTCGACGAGGTGCTGCGCACCCCATGACGTCGATCGATTCCCGAACCGCACGCGGCCCCCGACGTTCGACGGGTTCCGGTCCGTCGCGGCGCCGCGCCTGGGCCGGTCGCCTTTTCGTCGCACCCAACCTGGCGGCGGTCGCGGTGTTCATGCTGTTTCCGCTCGGATTCTCGCTCTACATGAGCTTTCAGCGATGGGACGTGTTCAGGCCGCCAAAGTTCGTGGGCCTGAAGAATTTCGAAGAGCTGTTCACCTCCGACCCGCTCTTCCTCATCGCCATCCGCAACACGATGATCTTCACCGTGGGGACCGTCGTGCCGACCGTCCTCGTCAGCCTCGTCGTGGCCGCCGTGCTGAACCGGAAGGTCCGGGGCATCGGCGTGTTCCGCACCATCGTCTTTCTGCCGCTGGCCATCTCGTCGGTGGTCATGGCGGTCGTGTGGCAGTTCGTCTTCAACACCGACAACGGGTTGCTCAACATCATGCTCGGCTGGGTCGGGCTCGGCCCGGTCCCATGGTTGGTCGAACCCAGGTGGGCCATGGTCTCGCTGTGCATCGTCAGCGTGTGGCGGAGCGTCCCCTTCGCCACCGTGATCTTGCTGGCGGCGATGCAGGGGGTTCCGGGGACCGTTTACGAGGCGGCCAGAATCGACGGCGCGGGGGAGATCCGGCAGTTCGCGTTCATCACGGTTCCGTTGATCCGCGGATCGATATCGTTCGTGGGGGTCATCTCGATCATTCACGCGTTTCAGGCATTTGACATGGTCTACGTCCTCAACGGCGCGAACGGCGGCCCGGAGACCGCCACCTATGTCCTGGGCATCATGCTGTTCCAGCACGCGTTCTCCTTCCTGGAGTTCGGCTACGCGTCCGCGCTGGCATGGGTGATGTTCGCCATCCTGCTGGTGCTGACCGTGTTGCAGTTGCGGCTCACCCGGCAACGGTCCTGGGAGACTTCTCGTGGCCTCAGTTGAGAGTCTGTTCAAAACCACTGTCTTTCGCAGTGTGCTCGTCTACACCGCGCTGATCGGCATCGCCTGGTGCTGGCTCTTCCCGATCGCTTGGGCGGTGTCGGGCTCTCTGAAGAGGGAAGGCGAGATTACCGAGCCCAAGCTGTTTCCGGCCCATCCGCGGTGGTTGAACTACACCGAAGTGTTCTCCCTGATGCCGTTCTGGCGCATGTTCTTCAACACCGTGCTGTACGCCGGATGCGTCACGGCGGGGCAGGTCTTCTTCTGCTCACTGGCCGGATATGCGTTCGCACGACTGCAGTTTCGCGGCCGCGACACGTTGTTCGTGTTGTACCTGGGCACCCTGATGGTGCCGCTGACCGTGACGGTGATCCCGCAGTTCATCCTGATGCGCACGGTGGGTTGGGTCGACACCCCGTGGGCGATGATCGTGCCGGGCCTGTTCGGCAGCGCCTTCGGCACCTACCTCATGCGGCAGTTCTTCAGCACACTCCCGAACGACCTCGAGGAGGCGGCGATCCTCGACGGTTGTTCGCCATGGCAGATCTACTGGCGAATCCTGCTGCCACATGCCCGGCCCGCGGTGATGGTGCTCGCGGTGCTCACTTGGGTCAACGTCTGGAACGACTTCCTGTGGCCGTTGCTGATGCTGCAGCGCAGCAGCCTGGCCACGCTCACGCTCGGCCTGGTCCGGCTGCGCGGCGAATACGTCGCGCGCTGGCCGATTATCATGGCGACTTCGATGCTCATCATGCTGCCACTCGTCATCATTTACGCGATCGCACAGCGATCGTTCGTCCGGGGTATCGCCGTCACGGGACTCAACGGGTAGCGCATGGCTTCGGTGACTTTCGAGCAAGCGACGCGGCGCTATCCGGGCGCGGACCGACCCGCCCTGGACAGCCTCGATTTGGATGTCGGTGACGGCGAGTTCGTCGTGCTGGTCGGACCGTCGGGGTGCGGCAAGACGACGTCGTTGCGGATGGTGGCCGGGTTGGAGACGGTGGACTCCGGGTGCATCCGGATCGGTGAGCGAAACGTCACCAACGTCGATCCCAAGGACCGCGACATCGCGATGGTGTTCCAGAACTATGCGCTATACCCACATATGACGGTGGCCCAGAACATGGGCTTCGCCCTGAAGATCGCCAAGACGCCGAAGGCCGAGATCCGCGACCGGGTGCTGGACGCAGCGAGATTGCTTGATCTGCAACCGTATTTGGACCGCAAACCCAAAGACCTCTCCGGTGGGCAACGCCAACGGGTGGCGATGGGGCGGGCCATCGTGCGTCGCCCACAGGTATTCCTGATGGACGAACCGCTGTCCAACCTGGACGCTAAATTGCGGGTCCAAACCCGTAACCAGATCGCCGCGCTGCAACGACGGCTCGGCACCACCACCGTGTACGTGACTCATGACCAGGTCGAGGCCATGACCATGGGGGACCGTGTCGCTGTGCTGCGCGACGGTGTGCTGCAACAGTTTGCGGCTCCACGTGAGCTGTACCGCAACCCGGTCAACGTCTTCGTGGCGGGGTTCATCGGATCGCCTGCGATGAACCTGTTCACCCTGCCGATCTTCGATTCCGCTGTGTCGCTGGGTGATTGGCCCATCGCGCTGCCGCGCGAATTCGCCGACTCCGCAAGCGAGGTCGTGATCGGGGTGCGTCCTGAGCACTTCGAGCTCGGCGGCCTCGGCGTCGAGATGGAAGTCGACGTCGTCGAGGAGTTGGGGGCGGACGCCTACCTTTACGGCCGAATCACCGGCTCCGGCAAGGTGATCGACCAGCCCATCGTCGCGCGGGCCGACGGACGCCACCCGCCGGAGAAGGGCAGCCGGGTGCGCCTGCATCCCGAACCCGGACACCTGCACTTCTTCAGCACGGACGGACACCGGGTCTCATGAACGCAAATCGTGTCGACCTGGTGTGCGAAGGCGGCGGCGTCCGGGGCATCGGGCTGGTCGGTGCGGTCGACGCGCTGACCGCCGCCGGCTACCGGTTTCCGCGTGTCGCGGGTACCAGCGCGGGCGCGATCGTCGCGTCGCTGGTCGCAGCGCTGCAGGCCGCGGGTGAACCGCTGAGCCGGCTCGCAGAGGTGATGCGCACCATCGACTATCAGAAATTCCTCGACCGCAGCCTGATCGGGCGGGTGCCGCTGATCGGTGGCGGTCTGTCGTTGCTGGTGTCGGATGGGGTGTACCGCGGGGCCTATCTCGAACAGTTGCTCGCCGGTCTCCTCGGTGACCTGGGCGTGCGAACTTTCGGTGACTTGCGCACCGGCGAACAGCCCGAGCAATTCGCGTGGTCACTCGTCGTGACCGCGAGCGATCTGTCCAGGCGCCGACTGGTGCGCATCCCGTGGGACCTCGATTCGTACGGTATCGATCCGGATGAGTTTCCGGTGGCGCGTGCGGTGCACGCGTCGTCGGCGATTCCCTATGTGTTCGAACCCGTTCGGGTGGGCGGAGCCACCTGGGTCGATGGGGGGTTGCTGTCCGACTTCCCGGTGGAGCTGTTCGACAGGACCGATGCCCAGTCGCGATGGCCGACATTCGGGATACGGCTGTCGGCTCGCCCGGGTATCCCGCCCACCCATCCGGTGCACGGCCCGGTTTCGTTGGGACTCGCGGCGATTGAGACGCTGGTGAGCAATCAGGACAACGCCTACATCGACGATCCGTGCACCGTTAAGCGCACGATCTTCGTGCCCGCCGACGGGGTCAGCCCGATCGACTTCAACATCACCGTCGCGCAGCGCGAGGCGCTGTATCAACGGGGACTGCAAGCAGGCCAACAGTTCCTGCAGACCTGGAATTATGCGGATTACCTCAAGGCCTGCGGTGGACCAGTGCAGGGCACGCCCTGACGCGGGTTATCCGCGGGCGCAGCGCATCACATTCAGGCGATGCATTACCCGCTCGACGTCGGCCGGCGACGGCATTTCGTTGGTGACTCGGGTGATCTCCACCCCGATGTCAATGGAGCTGATGGGCCAGAGCCTGCGCTTCATGAGTTTGGTTGCGATGGCAGTGATCTCATCGTTACAAAGCCGTCGGCGCGATAAGGCGACCACCGGCGTGTGACCGGTCGCCGGATAGCCGGCCCGCACGAAAGCCACGATGCTCGACACCCAAAGGGTCAAGTCCATAATCCACCTCGCTGACCGCCGCATCCTAAGGATTGACGGCAGTTTCCACCATGTCTGGCAACGTACCACCGGCGATGTCATCAGCCCGGTAAGGCAACGCAGTTACTGGCGACTTATTTGTGCAACATTCGGGCTATGAACCGTCACAGGGTCGGGTCGCAGATGGTGTTGTCCGGAACAATGACGAGCGAGCTTGCAGGCGCGACGATTGTCTTGCCAAGACGCGCGTCTACAGCCAAAGGGAGCTCGCCCGGATGATCCCTTACTCGGACGGTATTCCGGCCCGGCGGTTCCCCGTCGTCAACTCCACGCTCATCGCGGTCAACTTCGCGGTGTTTGTGTTCTATGAATTGCTGAACGGGGAGGCGGCGGTCGACCGAGCGTCGTTTTATCCGTGCAACGTCGACAATGCCTGTCACATAGGCGTCCCGTGGGGGATCGGCTGGATCACGGCGATGTTCCTGCATGGAGGTTGGGACCACATCCTCGGCAACATGCTGTTCTTGGTGATCTTCGGTAAGAACGTCGAGGACGCCTTCGGACGGCTCGGTTACCTGGGCTTGTATTTCGCCGGCGGATTCGTCGCAACGATGACGCAGACCGCGATGACGCTGCTTTTCGGCTCGGCTTCCGACGCACAGGTGCCGACTCTCGGCGCCAGCGGCGCGATCGCCGCCGTGCTCGGCGCGTACCTGGTGCTCTATCCCGGCTCGCGCATCAGCACGCTCGTGGGGTGGTTCCCGATCCGAATACCGGCCTGGGTATTCCTGGGTGGCTGGTTTCTCTACCAGTTCTTTGAGAGCAACTACTCGCTTGTCCAATCGAAGGCCGGTGGCAGCGGTGTCGCGTTCTTCGCCCACGTCGGCGGGTTCGTCTTCGGTTTCCTCGTCGCGAGAGTGTTTGTCGGCACCGACCGAATCGCAGCACGGCAACCCGAGGGGACTGGACGATGACACCGAAAATCGTGCCCGGCCGCCCAGACCCGCTTGGCGCCACGCCCGACGGCCGGGGCACTAACTTTGCGGTCGTCTCCGGTGGTGACGAGGTGAGGCTGTGCCTGTTCGACGCCGACGGAGCCGAGACCCAGCTGGTGATGCCCGACCGCGACGGCGACGTCTGGCACGGGTTCGTGTCGGGGGTGGCCCCCGGACAGGCCTATGGATTTCGGGTCAGCGGTCCCTTCGATCCGGGACGCGGGCTGCGCTACAACCCCGCCAAGTTGCTGCTGGACCCCTACGCCCGGGCGATCACGGGCGATGTGCGATTCGGCCCCGAAGTCGTCGGTCATTCGCTGGAAAACCCCTCGGCGCCAAGCCCTCTGGACTCGGCGCAACATGTTCCGCGGAGCCTGGTGCCTGAGGCTCTACCGCCTGTCACCACACCCAAACCGCGGCATGCGTTCGCCGACACCATCCTTTACGAGGTTCACGTTCGCGGATTCACAGCAACCCATCCCGGCGTTCCCGAAGAACTGCGCGGTACCTATGCGGGTCTCGCTCACGAGGCGGCTCTGCAACACCTGACTGACCTTGGCGTGACTGCCGTCGAACTGCTGCCCGTCCACCGCGGTGTGCCCGAGCAATTCCTCCTCGACCGGGGCCTGACCAACTACTGGGGATACAACACGATCGGATTCTTTGCGCCGCAGGCGAACTACTCCGCGGCGGCGCGAGCGGGTCACTCAGGCGCAGAGGTCGCGGAATTCCGCGTAATGGTCGATGCCCTCCACAGTGCCGGTTTGGAAGTGATCCTCGACGTGGTGTTCAACCATACGGCCGAGGGCGGAGCGGGCGGGCCGACGTTGTCCTTCCGCGGGCTCTACAACTCGGCCTACTACCGCCTCGTTCCGGCTGATCCGGGCAGTTACTACGACACGACAGGCACTGGCAATTCGTTGAACACCGACAATCCCACGACGCTGAGGTTGATCATGGATTCCCTCCGCTATTGGTTGTCGCAGATGGGCGTCGACGGCTTTCGTTTCGACCTGGCCGCCACCCTCGGCCGACAGGACGGTGCCTTCGACCCGGTTTCCGCCTTCTTCGACGTCGTCGCCCAAGACCCGGTTATTTCGCAGGCAAAGTTGATCGCCGAACCGTGGGATGTCGGTCAGATGGACAGCTACCAGGTCGGCCGGTTTCCCCCGCTCTGGAGCGAATGGAACGGACGCTTCCGCGACACCCTGCGCGATTGGTGGCGCAGCCAGGATGGGCGCCTTGCGGAATTTGCGTCGCGGTTGTGTGGGTCGTCGGATATCTACGGCGATCGTGCGGAGGGTCGGCGCCCGAGCGCATCGATCAACTTCGTCACCGTCCACGATGGATTCACGCTGAGGGACCTCGTCTCCTACGACCAAAAGCACAACGAGGCGAACGGCGAAAACAACCGCGACGGCACCGACGACAACCGGTCATGGAACTGCGGAGCGGAGGGGCCGACCGATGATCACGATGTGCAGGCCCTTCGAGCGCGACAGGAACGCGCGTTCCTGCTGACGCTGTTGCTTTCGGGTGGCGTCCCGATGCTGCTGGGTGGTGACGAGTTGGGTCGCACCCAGCGGGGCAACAACAACGCCTACTGTCAGGACAACGACATCACGTGGTTTGACTGGTCGGGGGCCGACGATGCGCTTATCGGGTTCACCACCGATCTCATCGCGCTGCGCCGCCGTCATCCGGTCTTCCGCCGGCGTCGCTTCCTCAGCGGGGCCTCCGCCGCGGACTTGCGCTGGTTCACCCCGTCAGGTGCCGACATGACACCCCAGGACTGGATGGACCCCGCTGCGCGCAGCATCGCGTTGTTCGTTGACGGCTCAACGGATCCCGACGTCACCCCCGACGGCACGCCGTTGGTCGACGATGACTTCATGGTGTTCGTCAACGCTTGGTGGGAGCCGTTGACCTTCGTCGTTCCGGGAGATCTTGCGCTGCGACCCTGGGAGATCGTCTGTGATTCCTTCGACCCTGCGAGGACCGGACGTGCCGGGCAACAGCTACAGGTCGGACCGCGGTCCGCGGTCGTCATGCGATCTGGCCGTTAGCCAGGTGACGCTCAAGCGTATCAATCGTGCCGGGCGCGCCGTTACGGCGTTTGGCCGCAAGGCTTTCTAATATTGCCGCGTGGTGGATCGCTATGGAACCGATGTCCTTGCCGCGGGTCGACGCAAGCCCCGGTCTACCGAACATCCGGCGGAACTGGGCTTGGTGGTCGAGGACGTGCAGACCGGTTACGTGGGCGCGGTGGTCCGGGTCGAATACGGGCGAGTGGATTTGGAGGACCGGCGCGGCCACGTGCGCGGTTTCCCCTTGGGCCCTGGGTATTTGCTCGAAGGCCGTCCCGTAATCCTGACCGCGCCGCGTCGTCCGGCGCCGGCCGCCGCCGCCCGAACGGCGTCCGGCTCTGTCGCGGTGCAAGGTGTCCGGGCCCGTGTGGCCCGTGCGAGCCGCATCTACGTCGAGGGACGCCACGACGCCGAACTCATCGCGCAGGTGTGGGGCGAGGACCTGCGGATCGAGGGCGTGGTCGTCGAGCAACTCGGTGGCGTCGACGACTTGGTGGACATCGTGGCGGAGTTCGCGCCGAGCCCGGGTCGCCGGCTCGGTGTACTGGTCGATCACCTTGTCTCGGGCTCGAAGGAGGCGCGGATCGCCGACGCCGTGCGCCGCGGCCCGGGCGGGACGGACACGTTGGTCGTCGGGCATCCCTACGTCGACATCTGGCAGGCGGTGAAGCCGCAGCGGCTTGGTCTGGCTGCTTGGCCGGAGGTGCCGCGGCAGGTGGAGTGGAAGCACGGTGTGTGTGACGCGCTCGGCTTCCCGCACGCCGATCAGGCCGATATCGCCAGGGCTTGGCGGCGGATCCGGTCGCGGGTGCGCGACTGGAATGACCTGGAGCCCGCGCTGATCAGCCGGGTCGAGGAGCTCATAGACTTCGTGACCCAACCGGCCTCGTGACCGAACGGATAGGGCCGAATTTAACTTAGGTTAGGCTAAGCAGAAGGTCCCGGTCCGCGGGACCGGAAAATCGGGACACATGCAGGGCGTATTCGGCGTATTTATCAGCACTTTCCTCATCGGCCTACGGGAAGGTCTCGAGGCGGCGCTCATCGTGAGCATCGTCGGTGCATTCCTCAAACGGAACGGCCAGTCGATACGCCCAATGTTCGCCGGGGTCGCCCTCGCCGTGCTGATCAGCGTGGCCGTGGGGGTCGGCCTGGATCTCTTCGCGACGAGTCTGCCGCAGGCCCAGCAAGAGATGATGGAGACGGTCATCAACGCCGTCGCGGTGGTGTTCGTGACCTCGATGATCATCTGGATGAACGGCAACGCCGCACAGCTCAAAGGTGAGCTCGAGCGCGAGGCCCGGCAGGCGATCAACCGGGGCGGAGCGCTCGCTCTGGTGGGCATGGCTTTTCTCGCCGTTCTCAAAGAGGGCTTCGAGACGTCGGTGTTCCTGCTGGCGGCCGCCGAGACGTCCCACGGCAGCCGGTGGTTCGCGGCGCTGGGCGGCGCGGCGGGGATCGCGGTGTCGGTCGCGCCGGGCGCCGGCCTGTACTTCGGCGGTCTGAAAATCAACCTCGGCCGGTTTTTCCGGGTGACCGGGGTGTTCCTGGTGCTGATCGCCGCCGGGCTCGTGCTGGGCGCGCTGCGCACCGCACACGAGGCGGGTTGGGTGAGCATCGGACAGCAGCGGGTGCTCGATCTGTCGTCGGCGATACCCGGTAACTCGGTGCTGGGCGCGGTGATCACCGGGGTGTTCGGCATCCCCGCCGATCCTCGGCTCGTCGAGGTGCTGGGCTGGCTTCTTTATGCGGTACCGGTGCTCGTTGTCTTCCTGTGGCCCGCCCGGCTCGCCGCGGAGCCACGAATCCGGAGTCGGCTGCTGACGGCCACCGCGATGTCGCTGCTCGTCGCCGCGGCCGTACTGTTCGTCGCGGTGCCCGCGGGTCCATCCTCGGATGCCGACCGGACCCGGACCGTGACCGATCGGGCCGGCCACACGGCCGCGGTGTCGATGACGATCGGGCCGCATGGACGCGAGCTGACAATCACCCCGCAGGGCGGCGCGGCCGGCAACAGCGTCACGCTTGTCCCGGCGGGCGACCAAACGGTGGACGGCTTACCGGTACAGGTGTGGCAGGCTGACGAGGCTACCGGGGCCGACGGTGCGCCCGCAGTCACGCTGGATCAGTTGCTGGGTATGACGGGGGGCCGGCTGCCGGTCGGCCTCGCGATTGGCCGCACTCCTGGGCCGTTTACGGGGCAATGGGCGACAACGACCGCGTATACCGTGCTCGCGCAAGGCGATTTCGTGGTAAGCGCGAAAGCGACGAGCAACCGCACGGCGATACTGACCGGCGGCGGCCTGACCGGAGCCAAGACAGTCAGTCTTGGCGGGCAACCGACGGACTGGTCCACGTCCAGTGCCGAAGACCAGCAGGCCGCGGCGCGGATCGCCGCGAGCTATCGCAATCACGCGGAAGTGCAGCTGTGGAAAGTCTGGCTTCCGTTGGTGCTTGGCGGTTTCGCCGTGCTTTGCATGCTCGGCGCTATAGCCTCAACGCGGCGTCCCCGCCGGGGAGAACAAGAAAGGAAACCGAGTGACAGCGAATCGTACCGCACGCCGGTCCATTGAGATCTGGTCGGCTGCAACGGCTTTGGTCGCGATCGCGGTGCTCTCTGCGACCGCGTGCAGTCACTCGAGCGGCAACTCGGGCAAGGCGGACTCTCCAAGACCCGGCGGCACCAACGCGGTCAAGGTCACCATGGCCAACAACAGTGGCCAGGACGGCTGCGCGTTGGATTCCGCCAGCGTGCCCGCCGGGCCGGTGACCTTCACGGTGGCCAACACGAATGCGCCGGGCATCAGCGAAGTCGAATTGCTCAGAGACCAGCGGATCGTCGGCGAAAAGGAAAATCTCGCGCCGGGCTTGGACCCGGTGTCGTTCACCGTCACCCTGGACGGCGGCGCCTATCAGCTGTATTGCCCCGGCGCGAGCAACGAATACCAGACCCTGACGGTGACCGGCCAGGCCCCGGCGACACCGACGGGCACGGTGGCAAGCATCCTCAGCCAGGGCACCAAGGACTACGCGGCCTACATCGTCAATCAGACCGGCCAGCTCAACGACGGGGTGAAGGCGCTCGACGCCGCCGTGCAGTCCGGCAACGTCGACGCCGCGAAAGCCGCCTACGCCAAAGCCCGGCTCTTCTGGGAACGTTCGGAGTCGACCGTCGAGGGCTTCGTATTGCCGGGCTTCGCGGTCGGCGACAACGCCGGCAGCCTCGATTACCTGATCGACATGCGTGAGTCGACGCCCGTCGACGCCAAGGTCGGCTGGAAGGGCTTCCACGCGATCGAACGCGACCTGTGGCAGGGCGGCGCAATCACTCCGGGCACCAAGGCGTTCAGCACCGAATTGGTCAGCAACGTCGGCAAATTGAACACAATCGTGGCGACCCTGCAGTACAAGCCCGAGGACTTGGCCAACGGTGCCAGCGACCTGATCGAAGAGGTGCAGAACACGAAGATCACCGGCGAGGAAGAAGCCTTCAGCCACATCGACCTGGTCGACTTCTCGGGCAATGTCGAAGGCGCGCAGCAGGCTTACGCGTCGCTACGGCCCGGGCTGGAAAAGATCGACGGCAACCTGGTCAACCAGATCGATCAGCAGTTCAAGACGGTGCTCGCCACACTGGACGGGTACCGCGACCCGTCGGCGTTGGGCGGCTACCGGACGTACACCCCCGAGCTGCGGGCCAGCGACGCGCCGAAGTTGACCGCGGTCATCCAGCCGCTCCATCAGAGCCTGTCGACGGTGGCCCAGAAGGTTGTTTCGGCGCACTGACTATGACGGACGACATGACTGAGCCCTCTGACGAGACGACCCAAGACAACAGCGGTGCCACCCCGGCGGTGACGCGCCGACGCATGCTCGGCGGCGCCATGCTGGCGGGGATCACCGGCACCGCTGTCGGTGCGGTCGGCGGTGGGTTCACCGGCTATGCGGCCGCGGCCGAGCAGCGCGGCGATGACGACGACACCGTCGATCTGCGCCGGAGCTATCCCTTCTACGGCCAGGGCCACCAGGGTGGAATCGCCACGCTCCCACAGCGTTACGCCACCTTCATGTCCTTCTCCCTGGCTTCCGGCGCCGGCCGCGCCCAGCTACAGACGTTGTTGGCCCGGTGGTCGGCCGCGGCCGCGATCCTGCAGCAGGGCAAGCCCGTCGGCACCGTGCAACCGCAGGTCGACGTGCAGCCGCCGACCGACACGGGTGAGGCCTACGGGCTGAGCCCCGCGAGTCTCACCGTCACCATCGGGTTGGGGCCCTCGCTGTTCGGTGATCGTTTCGGGTTGGCGGCGAAGCGTCCCGCCGCATTCACCGATCTGCCGCCGCTCAACGGGGACAACCTGGATCCGCGCCTGCGCGGAGGTGACCTGTCCGTGCAGGCCTGCGCCGACGATCCCCAGGTGTGCTACCACGCCGTGCGTAACCTGGCCCGACTCGGCCGCAACATCGTCTTTCCGTACTGGGCGGTGCTGGGGTTCGGCCGGGCCTCGGCCGGGCCCGGCCAGCACACACCGCGAAACCTGTTGGGGTTCAAGGACGGTACCCGCAACATCAGCACCGATGCGGAGTATGACCGGTTCGTATGGGTCGACAAGAGCGACCAGCCCTGGATGAACGGTGGCACCTACCAAGTCGTCCGCAAGATCCGGATGCTCTTGGAGACATGGGATGTCGACCGGATCGGCAATCAGCAGAGGATCTTCGGCCGCAGCAAGGAAGAAGGGGCGCCGCTGAGCGGCAAGGCCGAGTTCGATACCCCGGACTTCGCCGCCAAGGACGCCGACGGCAGCCCGCTGATCGATCCGAAGTCCCACGTCGGCCTGGCCGCCCGAGAAAACAACGACGGCATCATGATCCGTCGCCGGTCCTACAACTACACCGACGGTCTCGACGCCAACGGCCAACTCAACGCCGGTCTGCTGTTCGTCTCGTATCAAAAAGATCCGCAAGATTTTATTCGCCTGCAGAACCGCCTCGGGGCCAACGACCTGCTCAACGAATACATCCGCCACATCGGCTCAGCAATCTTCGCGGTGCCGCCCGCGCCCGCCGAAGGCCACTACATCGGGCAGAGCCTGTTCGGCTGAGCAAACCTCGCTGATGCGCGGCCGCCGCCGGCGGCCGCGATGTTTCGTGCGTGTCATGTTTCGTGTCGTCGCAGTAAATCAATCCCGCATGCCGTCACGCATCGGGCGCTGCCGAGCACTAAATCCGTGAAGACCCAGAATTTCCCCAGAAACGAAAAGGACACGCATGACAGACGCGCTCGTCATCGACGCTCAAGGCCTGGACCGCCTCTCGTGTAACGCCAAGGCCAACCCGGACACCGGCAGGAAGACATTGAAGGCCAAGACCGTGTGCGAGACGGGGTTCCGCAACATGACCTATGTTCGAGACCTGGCGCCCATGCTGGTGGGCGAGCCGCCCGCACTGCTGGGGGACGACTCCGCACCCAATCCCTCCGAGACCGCCCTGGCCGCGCTGGGCTCGTGTGTGTCGGTGGGGTTGCTGGCGAACGCCACGCACCGGGGCGTGACCCTGACCAAGATCGAGGTCGAAATGGAAGGCGACATCGACATCTCCGCGGTGTGGGGAGTGGGCGACACCCCGGAGGGCAAACGATTGGGCTTCAGCGCGGTCCGCTGCACGGTGACCCTGGCCGGCGACGCCGACGACGCGACCCTCAAGGAGATCCACGACAACGCGATCGCGTGGTCACCCGTGGTGAACACGTTCCGCAACCCGGTGAGCGTCGACTCCACTCTGTTCACCGAATGAAAATGACGGGAATCCCACTGTGGCAACAGCATTGACGAAGGATCCTGCGGCTGGTTTGCTGGACGCCGCGCTGTTGGAGGACGTCCGCACCCACGCCGCGGCGCTGGACCGCGGTGAGCACCAGTCCCGGCGCAGCTTCCGGGCGCTGGGCGCGGCCGGGCTGCTGGGGGTCGGCGCCCCGTGCAACGCCGACGGCGCGCTGCCCGACATGGCCGACGTGATCCGGCTGATCTCGGGCGCGTGCATGAGCACCGGTTTCTCGTTGTGGGCCCACCGCATGGCAGTCGAGTACTTACTCACGGCGGCAACGCCTTTCAGCGTCGCCGCGGTCCAGCCGTTGCTCGCCGGGACGACGCTGGGTGTCACCGGCATGGCTTCGGCGTTCAAGGAGGCGGCCGGCTGCGGCAGCCTGGAGCTGACGGCCACAACGGTCGCCGGCGGCTATCAAGTCGCCGGCCCGATCCGCTGGGCCAGCAACCTGTACCCCGACTCGACCATGGTGACCGCGGTACGCACCGATACCGGCGAGAAGTTGATCGTGGCCTTGCCCTTGGATTCGCCCGGGGTGGCCCTGGGTGAGCATTTCGAACTGCTGGCGATGGGCAGCACCGCCTCGTCGTATCTGAACCTGCAAGATGCCTACGTCCCCGCCGAGCAAGTCCTGTCGCACGACTTCGGCGGATTTCTGCAAGCCGTACGCCCGACATTCCTTGTCCTGCAGTCGGCTATGTGCCTGGGACTCACCAGGACAGCCGTCGAGCAGGCCGGCCACGGGCTCAGCGGGGTCAACTCGGTTTTCAGCGCGGACGTCGACAGCGTCGCAGAGCGGCTCGCGGGCGCCGAGGCGACGTTGGCGCAACTGGCCGCGGCCGTGGGAGGGTCGCAGTCACCCACGAAGAAGGAGTTGCTCTCCCTGCGGCTTGTGGCAGCCGAATTGTCCAGCGCAAGTGCGGATTTGGAGATCCGAACGGCGGGCGGCAAGGGATACGCGAGCAGGACATCGGCTAGCCGTCGTTACCGGGAGGCGGCGTTCATTCCCGTCCAGTCCCCATCCGAAGGCCAACTGCGCTGGGAACTGGCCGCATGCGCCTGAGCGTGGGTCCATGGTGACTCCGGTGGCGGTGCCACCGGAGGGCGCCGAATCGCAGCGACTGGTCGGCGGGGTGCCGCTGGCCAGCCTGGTGCACGACTTCCACCGACCGATGGTGAATTTCGCTCGCACCATGGTGAATTCGTCGGCGGTGGCCGAGGAGGCCGTGCAGGAAGCCTGGGTGCAGGTGCTGCAGTCGTCGGATTCCTTCGAGGGCAGGTCCGGCGTGGGCACCTGGTTATTCGGGATCGTGAAGAACACCGCTTCGCGGCACCGGCGCCGCGAATCCCGGATTCGCGACCACGAGGTGCTGGCAGATGCCGAAGCCATCGACCCGCTGTCGGGTCGCATGCACCAGGCCGGCCATCCCGACGCGGGCCATTGGAGCGTTCCGCCGTCGCGACGTTTCCTGCCTGAGGACCACACCGTGGCCAGCGAGCTCGTCGGATATGTCCGCGCGGCACTGGATTCATTGCCTGAACGGCAACGTCAGCTCGTCATCCTGCGTGACATCGTCGGCACGACCGCCGAGGAGGCCGCCGAGCTCCTCGAACTGTCCGCCGAGGCGCAGCGCGCCCTGTTGTACCGCGCCCGAGGAAATCTTCGAAACGAATTGGAAAAGCGGTATCAACGATGACCGTCTACGACCACACCGTGCCCGCTATCGACTGCGTCGATTTCGTCCGCCTCGTCGACGATCTTGTCGACTCCGACCCGCTGCAGTGGGGCGCGATCGTCGCCAAGCACCTCGACGAGTGCCCGCCGTGCCTGATCTACCTGCAACAAATGCTGGACCTCAAGATCCTGTTGAGCCACGTCTTTGACGGGGAGAAGCTCACCGACGAGCACGTCGCCGGGGTCGTCAACGCGATCACTACCTTCAGGAAAGGCGAACACCGATGACGATCAATGCGCACGCGCCGCAACTGGATAGCGTCGTGCCGGAGCCTGGCCCCGTCTCCGGCCTGCCCGGCGACGTCATCACGATCGGCACCGCCGATGATCCGTTCGAGCCGCTCAGCGTGGGCGTCATGGTCGACCGAGTGGCCGCCATGGCTGTGGAGAAGGCCGCACACCCTTGGGCATTTCTGATGCGCTCCCTGGTCGGCGGCGCCATGGTGGCGTTCGGCTCATTGCTGGCACTGGTGGTGAGCACCGGGGTCAAAACGCCCGGCGTCGCTAGCCTGCTGATGGGCTTGGCGTTCGGCATGTCCTTCGTTTTGATCCTGGTGTCCGGCATGTCGCTCATCACCGCCGACATGGCCGCCGGTTTTCTCGCCGTGCTCAAACGCACGATGAGCGTGGGCAGCTACGCATTCCTGGTGACCGTCGGCCTGATCGGCAACATCATGGGCGCGTTGGTGTTCGTCACCGTCTGCAGCGCCGCCGGCGGCCCATATCTGGGGGCCTTTGCCGAGCGCGCGGCAACCGTCGGCGCTCAGAAGGCCGGTCAGCCGCTGTGGACCGCATTGCTGCTGGCTGTCGTCTGCACGTGGTTTTTGCAGACTTCGATGTGCATGTTCTTCAAGGCCCGCAGCGATGTCGCCCGGATGGCGTTCGCGTTCTACGGCCCGTTCGCGTTCGTCATCGGTGGCACCCAACACGTGATCGCGAACGTCGGCTTTCTCGGATTCCCGTTGCTGCTCAACCTCTTCCACTCCGCCCCATGCGGCGCGATCGGCTGGGGCTTCGGCGAACATGGCCTGCTCACCAACATCGGTGTCACCACCGTCGGCAACCTGATCGGTGGCACCCTGTTCGTGGCGTTGCCGTTCTGGATCATCGCCCAACTACAGCGGCGCCAGATCTAGCCACCGGAAACCGTCGAAAGCCTTCCGGCCCGGTAGCTGAGGACCAAAGCCCCGCGACCGCGATCCCACCCTCTTATAGCGTTGCTGGCGAAAGAGGGAGAACAACATGTCAGAACACGATGAACAACTCGGCATTGTCGTCGCGGTCGACGGCTCACCGCAATCAAGCGTCGCCGCATCCTGGGCGGCCCGCAACGCGGTGTTGAGGAACGTCCCACTGACCGTGGTCCATGCGGTGGCGACACCCACGACTACCTGGCCGCCGGTCCCATATCCCGACTCGCTCGTGACCGCGCTGGAGGACGAGGGCAAAAAGGCAATCATGCATGCGGTCAAAATCGCCGAAGAGGCGATGCAGGGAGACCGAAAGGTGCCCATCAAAAGGCAATTGGTGTATTCGACCCCGGCACTGGCGTTGATCGACATGTCCGACGATGCGGAGCTGATCGTGGTGGGCACCGCGGGACGGGGCTTGCTGGCACGAGGCGTGCTCGGCTCGGTGAGTTCCACCGTGGTGCGTCACGCGAACTGCCCCGTCGCCGTCATCCACGACGAGGACCTGCCGGACCCGCAGGCGCCCGTCCTGGTCGGTATCGACGGTTCCCCGGTTTCGGAATCGGCCACCGAGATCGCCTTCGACGAAGCATCCCGTCGCGGCGTCGATTTGGTAGCCCTGCACGCGTGGAGCGACATCGCGGTGAGTGATTTTCACGAGCATGACTGGTCTGCCCTGGAAGGCGAAGCGCAACGAAGCCTCGCCGAAAGCCTGGCGGGGTGGCAGGAACGCTATCCCGACGTGACCGTTCACCGGGAGGTCGTCCGCGACCACCCGGCGCGACAACTCGCCGAAAGGTCGGAATCCGCACAACTCGTGGTGGTGGGCAGTCACGGCCGCGGTGGGCTGACGGGCATGCTGCTGGGTTCGGTCAGCAACACGGTCCTGCATTCCGTCCGGATACCGGTAATCGTCGCCCGGCCGGCAGGGTGATTGCGTCAGCTTTCCCGCAGGGTGGCGAATGTCCACGCGCACAACGCCGTGAGGTCACGTCCGGCGCGTGCCACCGTTCGGTCGGGCCGCACGAGCGCGACGGTGGCGCGGCCCCGGCGTAGCCATGCCGCGAGCACGGTACCGGGCTCGGCCACCAGCACTGTGACGCCGCGGTGCCGCAGCGATGCTTCGTCGGCGGCGTCGGGCCAGCGGGTGGTGATCAACGCGAAACCCGTACCGAGGACGTCGTCGAGGCGGTTGCCCTCGGGCAGCGGCATATTCGGGCACAGTCTGCCGGTGAGCCGACTGCCGGATTTGGTCACCAACGCCGAGCGGCGTAGCGGGGGCGTCGTTGAGTCGACGACCCTGTCACGCAGACCGGGGAGGAACCGCAGCCTGGGCAGCACGACCCGGCGCACGGCGTTGCCGACGTTGCCGCCGCCTGTCATCGCCCAGCCGACACCGAGGGCGAGCCGAATCATCTGCTGGGCGTGCGGTTTACGTTCCTGTTCGTAACTGTCGAGAACGTCGGCTGCGAGCGTGCCGTCGTGGACCCCGGCGATTTTCCACGCGAGGTTGGCCGCATCCCGAATTCCCGCGCCCATGCCCTGACCGACGAACGGCGGAGTGAGGTGCGCAGCGTCACCGAGGATGAAGATGTTCCCGCGGCGCCAACGGTCGGCGATCTGTGCGCGGAACGTGTACTCGGTAACGCGCAGCAGCGTCAGGTCGGTGATCGCCACCTCGTCGGTCCAAGGTGCGATCAGCGGCTGCAACGCGCCCAAGGTGTCGAACTCGTCGGCGGTTTCGCCGGCCAGTAGCTGGAATTCCCACCGATAGCGGGCCGGTCCGATGCGCATGAACGTTCCCGCGCGGACCGGGTCGCAGACCTGATGTACGCCGTCCCATTGGCGCAACTCGACGTCACTGGCGACATCGATGACCAGCCAGCGCTGCTGAAAGTTCAAATCTCGCATGGCCGAGTTGATTTGGGCACGCACGACACTGTTGGCCCCGTCGCAGCCCAGCACGTAGTCGGCGTCGACTTCGTGCACCAGGCCGGTGCAACGGTCGGTGAAGGTGACGCGCACGCCCGAGGCGGTGGCCAGCACGCCGGTGACCTCCGCGTCCCCCCGCAATTGTGCGCTCGGGTGACGTTTGAGGTTCGCCCGCAGCACCGATTCCAACTCCGGTTGGTCGAACATGTTGGCCTGCGGGTAGCCGCTTGCACTGGTCGAGGGATCACGCTTGAACTCGGCAAGCACCCGGAATCGCTTGTCCAGCAACCGCAAGCCCAAGGTCGGCCGCGAAATGGCCGCGAACTCATCGGCGATGCCGAGCCGTGCGATGACGCGGTAGATCTCGTCGTCCAGGTGCACGGCGCGTGGCTGCGGATACACGCCGGCCCAGCGGTCGACTATCAGGCAGGCCAGCCCGTGCTGGGCCAAGAGGGTGGCCGCGGTGATGCCGGTCGGTCCGGCGCCCACGATGACGACGGGGACGCGCGGAGAGCTCGGCTCGGTCACTTGAATCGCACTGTATTGCATTGCTTTCCAAGATCGATCGCGCCGTCGTCGGTGGCCACCGACGCCTCGACGACGTCGCCCTGCTGCAGGTAATTTCGATTGCCGGCCTGACGTGAAAAGAACACTTTCCACTTCAGAGTCGGCGGCAACAGGTCCCCGATGATCTGCATCGGCTTGGGCGGGGCGCTCAGCGCGGTGCCGGCCGGGGTGCCGGTAAGAATCAGATCTCCCGGGGCAAGCTCCTGGAACTGGGTGAGGGACTGCAGCGCCGCCAGGGGCCGATAAATCATGTCCGGATCGACCAGCGCGTCTTGCCGCGGGTCGCCGTTGACACTCAGGCGCAACCGCAGTTCACCGAATCGCTTCAGCTCGTCGGCGTTCAGGAGCACGAGTTCCGGGCCGACCGGGGTGAACGTCGGATACGACTTGGCCTCATAGAACTGGGTCTGCGGAAGTTGGATATCACGCGCGGAGACGTCGTTGGTGACCACCAATCCCGCGATGAAGTCGCCGAGGTTCGCGTCGGAAATGCTTGTCCCGATTCCGATTGCGCGCCCGATCACCAGGCCGATCTCGACCTCGTAGTCCAGAAGCCTGACGTGGCCTGGTTTGACGATGTCATCGAACGGGCCGGTGATCGACGCCGACGCCTTGCGGAAGAACGTCAGCGGAATCGTCGCGGGATCCATGCCGGCGTCCTTGACGTGCGACTCGAAGTTCGTCATCTGAGCTATGACCCGGCACGGCCGAGTCACAGGGGAGACCAATGCCAGGCTTTCGAGCGCGACGGTGTCGGTGCTGTTCGCGGCGGCATCGATCGCGGCCCGCTCTCCCAGCAGCGCGGCGGTGGTGGTGGCGGCGGTGTCGATCTTCGCGGCGCCGTCGGCGTTTTTGAGCCACCACGCGTCGGCGGTACGCAGCACGGAAACGGTCATGAGGTGGGTACTTTCAGTAGGCCGATCAGGCGGTTGATGTCGAACTCGTTGCTGGTGCGCAGGGCGGTGGCCATCGAAACCAGTTCGTGGCGAGCCGATTTGAGGTCTGTGCCGAGAAAGTCTCGACTCGCCGGTGGGCCCCACTGGGCCAACCCGGAGGCGGTGAACGGCGCCCACCCCGGTTCGAGAGTGTTGTCGAACAGGTCGCCGTCGGTGAAGTGCTCGAACAGGTAGCCATCGGGATCGCGCCAATAGTCGAAGATCTGGCTGCCCTGGATATGCCTGCCGATTCCCCAGGACCGGAAATAGCCCCGCTCTGTGAGGAATTCACCACCCGCGGCAAGGGCGTCGAGATCGCTGACCTGATAGGCGGAATGGACGTAGCGATTGGCCGGGCCCAGAGCCAGGGCCAGGGTATGGTGGTCGGCCGGTGTCGACCCGCGATCGCAACGGATGAAACTCATGGCCGGGCCTCGATCGCGCTGGCCCGGGAAGTACAGGAAATCGCTGACGATCATCCCCAGGTTGTCCAGGTACCAGTTCAGCGTCTCGAGATAGCGGGTCGACTGCACGACCAGATGGCCCAGGCGCTGCACCCGAGCCGGAACGCGCGCAGGACGCTGGCCGGCGTTGGTGCGGCGCACGTCGTGGCCCGAATTGAAGGTATGCGGTTGCTGGCCGGGGAGTTCCGGAAGTTCGTGCATACCCGAGACCACCCGCACCGGCATGCCGCTCGGGTCGGCCAATCCGACCGACAGGCCGCCGATCGTTTCCGGCAGCGGCTCCACCGGCGCGCCGAGGTGATCGGCCAAGCGCAGCACATCGATTTCGTCACAGGCGCGAAACGCGACGCCGGCGAACCTCTTTCGCGGCCCGCGTCGCAGGACCACGCATGGGCTGCCGGCCTGGGTGCCGCGCAGCTGCAGCTCAGCCGGGCTGTGCTGCGCCGTGTGAAATCCGAACGCCCGCGCAAAAGACTCCGCGACGGTCAGATCCGGCCGCTCGAATTCCAGCCATGCGATGTCAACGACCTTGACTACCGGGTTCCGGGATCGCCCCGGGTGCTCACCGGAAAGCGCACATTTGCGGTTGTCCGCGTCCAAGCGGGTGCTCTGCGTCGAATTCATGGCCGTCTCCCAACTAACTGACGAAATCGTCACATGCGAGATAACAGTCAGTCAAGTGTCCTGACGGAATCCTCAAAACTGATGCATACTGCTAAACATGAGCGCCATGCCCGACGCAGAGCCGACCAACCGCCTGGCTCGGCGCAAACAGCGCACCAGGACGGCGCTGGTCAAAGCGGCGCAGCGGTTGATCGCCGAAGGAAAGGTCAACGTGTCGGTCCTGGAGATCACCCAGGCCGCCGACGTCGGTATGGGCTCCTTCTACAACCACTTCGACAGCAAGGATGAGTTGTTCGAGGCCGCGGTCGCCGACGTGCTCGACGCCCACGGGGCGATGCTGGACCGGCTCACCGCATCCATCAAAGACCCCGCGGAAACGTTCGCGACCAGCTTCCGGTTGACCGGTCGCCTGTTTCGCCGGCGCCCGCAGGAGAGCCGCATCTTGCTGGCCAGCGGGATGGCGCTGTTGTCGTCGAAACGCGGCCTGGCGCCGCGTGCATTGCGCGATATCAAGGCAGGCATCGAAGCCGGGAGGTTCCAAGGCTTCGTCGGCGACGACCCGGAACTCGCCCTCGCGATGGCCGGCGGCGCGTTGCTGGGGCTGGGAAACCTATTGCGGGACAATCCCGATCGCGACGACGCGGTTGCGGCCGACGTAGTCACGGAGAACGTTTTGCGGCTGTTCGGGCTCGGCGCGGCCGAGGCCCGCGCGGTGTGCGAACTCCCGTTGCCCGATGAGTCAGGCGACGCGTGAGAGTACTGCGTCCGGCGTGCGCCCCCAGCCGCGAAGCCAACATGAGAAAGCGATAACTGTGGTGTTCGCCACACCCTGCGCCAGGCGGCGGCCGCCCTGCCCGCAAACACCGGGCCGGTAAGCCCTACTTGGTGAGCGCCACGACGGCCTCGACCGAGAAGGCGACGCTGCGGCCCACGCCGCCGTCATCACCGGCCGCGCCCGGAGCGGTCCACCGGACCTGAGCGGTTCCCGACAGGTGCAAGGAAGCACCGGTGACGAAATCGACGAACAGCAAAGCCGCCTCGTCGTCCACCGCCAGGTTGCCCAAACTGTTGAACATGTTGTTGCCCGGGAAGTCCGGCCAGCACAGGCTGCCGGGGGAGTCGACCCGGACAAACCCGGTCGGACCTCCCCGGTGTGACGCGTCGCTGCCTCGGGAGGGATGGGTCGTGCCCAGAAAGAAGGTGTCGGCCGCCGCGATCATTGCCTGGTCGGACGGGTGCAGAAACTCTGCGCGTCTCGCGCGAATCAAAGGAGAAGCGGCAAACCCGCCGGCATCGACCGCGCGGCGGTGAATGTACTGGGGACAGTTTCCGTATGACTGATCAACGCGGAGGGTCAGGCCCGCATCGTCGGCACTGAGAAGTTTGCCGTTGATCCGCACCCGGCGGCGGGTGGCAAAGTCGATCGCGATCAGGCCGATCTGTTGCTCAATTGGCATGTGGTGCAGCGGATCACCGTCACGCGGCGTGCTCGACACACTCAGCATGTCGTCGCGTCCGCGCAGAAAACCGGGCTCTCCGGCGACGGGCGAAATCCAAAGGAGCCCGTCGCGGTCGCGTCCGGTGAGGGCGACAAATCGCTGCGACGCGAGAAACCTTGTGGCGCCTTGCGATAGCCGGGGCGAATCGAGCATCACCTCCAACCGCTTCGCGTCCGCCTCCACACCGGCTCGGCGCTGGGTGGCGATTTCTCCCTCGTGAAAGCCCGTCACGGCCGTCTCAGACGTCCTTCCTGGCAGCACAATCAACGTTTGCAACAACGCCGCCGCGGCAAACCTTCCTGGCCGTCTCGTCGTTGGACCATGCGGCGTGCAGACGAATCCGACGTCACTTACTTGAAACCCGCGTCGGATATGGTCTGCCGGTAGCTGTGCGTTGGGGGGGCGAAATGACGCAGGAAACCGAGCGGGAAATCGAAAGTCAATCGGCGGCCGCCGTCGACGTGGACACCATGACGGCCACGAAGGAGACGCTCGAGGACTACACGCTGCGCTTCGCGCCGCGCAGCTATCGACGATGGTCCACTGCGGTAGTCGGCATCTCGGCTCTGGGCGGCATCGCATATCTCGCCGACTTCGCGATCGGCGCCAACATCGGTATCTCCTACGGCACCGGCAATGCGCTGTGCGGGATCGGCATCTTCGCCGCCGTGATCTTTCTGAGCGGGTTGCCGTTGGCCTATTACGCGGCGCGCTACAACATCGATCTGGACTTGATCACGCGCGGCAGCGGGTTCGGCTACTACGGCTCGGTGGTCACCAACGTCATCTTCGCGACGTTCACGTTCATCTTCTTCGCGCTCGAAGGCTCGATCATGGCGCAGGGCCTCAAACTCGGGCTGCACGTGCCGTTGTGGGCCGGATACGCCTGCTCGACGCTGATCATCTTCCCGCTGGTGATCTACGGCATGAAAGTGCTTTCGCAGCTGCAACTTTGGACCACCCCGCTGTGGTTGGTCCTGATGGTCCTGCCGTTCATCTATCTCGTGGTGAGCCACCCCGACTCGGTTCGCCAGTTCTTCGCCTACGCGGGCCAGGCCAAGAACGGCGGGGTGAACATCGGCTCCAGCCTGTTGGCGGCCGGCGTCTGTCTGTCGTTGATCGCGCAGATCGCCGAACAGATCGACTATCTGCGATTCATGCCTCCGCGGACGCCGGCGAACGTCCGCAGCTGGTGGGCTTGGATGCTGCTGGCCGGGCCAGGTTGGGTCATCTTCGGGGCGATCAAGCAAGCCATCGGCCTGTTCCTGGCCGTGTACCTGATATCCAGTGTTGCGGGGTCCACCCCGGTCGCCGATCAGCCCGTGCACCAGTTCTTGTTGATCTACCGCAACTTCATGCCGGGCTGGCTGGCGCTGACACTGGCCGTCGTCTTGGTGGTGCTCAGCCAGATCAAGATCAACGTGACCAACGCATACTCGGGCTCGCTCGCGTGGACCAACTCGTTCACCCGCGTCACGAAGCGCTACCCCGGGCGCGTCGTTTTCCTCGGGGTCAACCTCGCCATCGCGTTGATCCTGATGGAAGCCGACATGTTCGACTTCCTGAACACCATCCTCGCGTTCTACGCGAACTGCGGCATGGCGTGGGTGGTGTCCGTGGCCTCGGACATCGTCTTCAACAAATACCTGTTGAAGTTGTCGCCCGAGAAGCCGGAGTTCCGCCGGGGAATGCTGTACGCGATCAACCCCGTCGGGTTCGGCTCGATGCTGCTGGCGGCGGGGCTGTCGATTGCCGCCTTCTTCGGCGGGCTCGGTGCCGAACTGAAGCCCTACTCGCCTCTGGTGGCGATCGTAATTGCGCTGGTGATGCCGCCGATCCTGGCCGTCGCGACGCAGGGCAGGTACTACCTACGGCGCACCGACGACGGCATCGACCTGCCCCTGTACGACGAATACGGCAATCCGTCAGCCGCGCAATTGAAATGCCATGTCTGCCATCACGACTACGAGCGGCCCGACGTGCTGGCGTGCCAGACCCACAACGCGTACGTCTGCTCGTTGTGCCTGTCCACCGACAAGCTGGCCGACCACGTACTTCCCGCACACGGCTAGGCGGTTTCGTACCTCTGCGGACTCGCATCGCGACTTGCTGCCCGGGCCTTCGGGCGAAGCGCCACCAGCAGCACTCCGGCGGCGAAAACCACTGCGATCAACCATGGAAAGCGGCCATCGGGGGCGAAGCCCTCGGCGGCTAGCGCGGACAGCGCGTAGGCCGCCATCGCGGCGCCGGTCAGCATGACCGGTTCGCCCCAGCGCTGCGCGAGTGGAATACCGACCAGCGGCAGGGGAGCCGCGAAAACCCGCCGCCCCCACCACAACAACGCCATCTCGATGGCCGTCACAATGTTAAGAACGGCCACCCATTCCAGCCGGGCCAGCCACCACGCGGCCGTCCCCACCGGGGGTTGCGGCAGCAGACCGGCGGGGTAGCCGACGATCGCGACGATGACGACAGGGATCATGTGCCACAGGTAAAGGGCCATGATGTTCTGGTTGCCGATGGACAGCACCCGCTCGACACGGATGGCGCGTAACCCGCGGTTGAGCGCGGGCTCGAGCGCCATGACAATCCCGGTTTGTGCGCCCGCAAACGCCAACAGTGCCACTGTGGGCGGCGTCGTGTTGTCGATCGTCTGACCGGGCACGCCGATCATGCTGATCGGATAGACCTTCAGCCAGATCAACAGCGCGAGCAGTACTGCGGACACGGCGGCCAGCAACGCGGGTCTACGGCCCGCCAACGACCCTTCGCGCCAAGCGATTCCAAGTTGGTAGAGGGCTCCCCAGGCCAATAGATAACTCACCCAGTCGACGTACTGCGCGTGTCCGACGCGCCTGATGACGTCCATCGCCACAACTGCCAGGGCGAGTGCCGCCGGCACCAGGAGACCCCAACGCCGTTGTGCGGCAATCGCAATCGGTGTCAACGACACCACAACCAGGTATACGGCCAAAAACCACAGATGCATGGCCACGGCCCACCCGGCGTACTCGAGCACCGAACCGGCGATCCCGCAGGCGCCCAGGACAACCACCACCACCGACACCAGCACGGCGTACACCGCCGTCGGACCGAGCACGCGGGCCAGCCGATGCTGCAGCCAGGCCTGGCGCGAGACCCCGCCGGTGTCTCGCCGGTGCGTCCAGGACACCGCGCCGGCGTAGCCGGCCACCAGAAAGAACGTCGGAACCGCCTGGAACGGCCACGTCAGCCACTGGGTCCAGGGCAGCTCGACGAGCGGGTTCTGCCGCCCGAACTGCCCATCGCGGTAGGTGACCGATCCGGCCAACCAGTGCCCCAGCACGATGAGCACCACACCCGATACTCGGTAGTAATCGACCGCCAGATTTCGGGCAGGTCGTGTGGTGTTTGCGGTGTCCATCAAATCGGGGAAAGCTCAACGCGGTACACAGCGCCACGGTACCGCCCCGACCAAACAGGAGACAGGCGATGAAACAGGCTCAACTCGGCGAGCTGCACGTTGGACGTCTTGGACTCGGTGCGATGGGCATGTCGGTGGCCTATGCGGTCGGGGGCTTCGACGACGCCGAATCCCTCCGGACGATTCATCGCGCCATAGATCTCGGCGTGACCCTGATCGACACGGCCGAGGTCTACGGGCCTTACGTCAACGAGGAACTCGTCGCCCGCGCCCTACAGGGTCGCCGCGACCAGGTCGTGCTGGCAACCAAATTCGGCCTGATCTCGCACACGGGCCGCGACGGCCTCGACAGCAGTCCGGCCAGCATCCGCGTCGCGGTGGACGGTTCGCTGAAAAGACTGGAAACCGACTACATCGACCTCTACTACCAACACCGACTTGATCGCGGCACCCCGATCGAAGAGACGGTCGGTGCGCTGTCCGAGTTGGTGGCGGCGGGGAAGATCCGCTACATCGGGCTATCCGAAGTCGGCGTCGACACCATCCGGCGCGCGCACGCCGTGCACCCGATCACCGCGGTGCAATCCGAATACTCGCTGTGGACGCGCGACCAGGAAGGCGCGATCGTGCCGGCCCTGCGCGAGCTGGGGATCGGATTCGTCGCCTACTCGCCGCTGGGCCGCGGCTTTCTCACCGGCGCCATCCGCTCCACGCAGGAATTTCCCGACACCGACTACCGCAAGAGCAACCCGCGCTTCTTCGACGAGAACTTCCAGCACAACCTGCGCAGCGCGGACGAGTTGCGCGACATCAGCGCCGACGTTGGCGCCACTCCCGCCCAAGTCGCCTTGGCCTGGCTGCTCGCGAAAGGCCCCGACATCGTGCCGATCCCGGGAACCAAACGTGTGTCGCGCCTCGAGGAGAATGTCGGAGCCGATTCCGTCGAGCTGACCCAAGACCAGCTGGCCAGATTGAACGCCCTGACACCGGCCGTCGGGGGCCACCACGCCGAAGCGCAGATGGCCTGGATCGATCGGTGATCGGAGCGGGCAAGAAGCTGGTGATCGGTGCCAGCGGCTTCCTGGGATCACATGTCACACGGCAGCTCGTCGTTTCGGGCGCCGACGTGCGAGTCATGTTGCGCCACAGCAGTTCTACCGCGGGGATCGACGACCTCGAGGTGGAACGCTGTTATGGCGACGTGTTCGACGATGCGGCTTTGCAGGTTGCGATGGCGGGCTGCGACGTCGTCTACTACTGCGTCGTTGATGCCCGGATGTGGCTGCGTGACCCGGCGCCGCTGTTCCGCACAAACGTCGAGGGCCTGCGGCACGTTCTCGATGCGGCACTGCAAGCCGAACTGAACAAGTTCGTATACACAAGCACCGCAGGATCTTTGGCGATCAGCGACACCGAGGTGGTCACCGAAGACGATCCGCACAACTGGGACCAGGGTGGCCCCTACATCGAGGCGCGGGTGGCCGGGGAGAATTTGCTGCTGTCGTACGCGCGCGACAAGGGCCTGCCCGCCGTTGCGATGTGCATATCCACGACCTACGGGCCGGGTGATTGGGCGCCGACTCCGCACGGTTCCCTGCTCGCGCTCGTCGCCAAAGGGCGCTTTCCGTTTTATTTCGGCTACTCATCCGAAGTGGTCGGCATCGAAGACGCCGCCAAGGCAATGCTTCTCGCGGCTCAGCACGGCCGCGACGGGGAACGCTACATCATCTCCGACAAGTACATGAGCGGCCGGGAGCTGCACGAAATCGCGGCTACCGCCGTGGGTAGGCGGGCACCGCGCATCGGCATCCCGATGTCGGTTCTGCTCGCAGGTGCGCGCGGCAACGATGTGATGGCGCGGCTGCTGGGTCGCGACTTGCCCTTTGCCTACGCGGGAATGCGGATGGCGCAACTGATGTCACCGCTGGACCACGGCAAAGCCGAACGCGAACTCGGGTGGCGGCCCGAGCCCGTTGAAGACTCGATCCGAAAGGCCGCCGTCTTCTTCGCGTCGCGCTAGTCGACGCTGGCCAATGCCGCGCCGCCGTACTTCTTTTCGATCAGCGCCCACGGGTCGGCGTATGGGCCGCGTCCCTCGAGCCGTTGTTGCACGATCAGGACGGCGCGCAGGATGGGACGCAGTATCGGTCCCAACACGCGCAACACGATGCGCCTGCGGCCCTGTGCTTCACCGACCCAGGCCAGGGTCTGAGACCAGTCGTGCTCCTGGAAATCGAGTAGCGCCTGCGCTTCGGCGGTGTCGTACCAGCCCGTGAAACTCCAACCGCGGTCGTCGCTGGGGTCGCCCGGCAGGGTGGCGGACGGGCCGAGCGGGCCTAGGCCGTTGGCGATCATCAGGCCGTCCTGGAGTTCGTGCTGCAGTAGCACGCAGGATTCGTTGCCGCCGATGAGCAGAGCCTTGCCCGCGATGGTCGCCTCCCGGTCAACGCCGTTGGCGAATGCCAGCGCCACGTCGCGGGCGTCCACCGTGTGGATGCGGTTGTCTGTCGGCAACGAGCGCATGATGATCAGGTAGTCGTTGCTGATCTCGGCCTGAGTGTCCGGGGAGATGACACCGGCGAGCCGGTAGAGCGCGTACGGCAGGCCGCTGCCCCGGATGGCCGCCTCGGCCAGCACTTTGTCCTGGCCGTACTGATCGATGGGGTTCACCGGGGTGTCGGGGGTGATCCGCTCCGGGTAGCGGTGCGGATTTCGCGACCCGTACACCGCCGCGCTCGACGCCATGAGGAACAGCGGCGGGTGGGGGAGCGTATCGACGATCTGCGAGGCCGCCGCCAGGAGATTTTCGGTGCCACCCACATTGACTCGTCTGGCCAATCCGGGGTTTCGGTACGACAGCGGTGACACGACGGCGGCGAGGTGGATGATCGCCTCGGGGCGATGGGTCGCGACAAGGTCCTGCACGGCCTCGGGGTCGAGCAGGTCGACGTAGGCCGAAATGAAAGTCCCGGGATAACGCCCGGCGGCCAGTTCCTTCTCAACCGCGACGGTTTTGTCCGTCCGCAGGTCCGTCGCGATGACGGTTCGTCCCCGCTCGAGCAGGATCTGTACGCAGCGCTTTCCGACTTGTCCGAACGCGCCCGTGACCAGGACGGTGTTTACAGTCATGGATGCGTCACTGCGCCATCAGTCGGTCGGCGATCTTGCCGATCGTTTGGCGGATTCGGTTGGAGATGTAGATCGAGATCATCGGGGTGACGATGTCCTCTCGTAGCCGAGTCAGCTTGGAGCTCTTAATAACCCACTGCCCGGCGATGCTCTCATAGGTCTCGTGGTAGTGGCCGTAGCCGACCAGGCTCACCCCGGGCCCGAAGCGGACGACGTCCTGCAGCGCCCACACCCCGCGCGCTGTCGTCGCCGACGTGAGCTCGATCTCGGGCGCGTGTACCTGATGGGCGGTGGCCTGCGTCGGGCGTCCGAGCGCTTTGCGGGTGAAGGCGACGAAGTCGTCGGCGCCGGCGATCACCTTGCCGCCGGCTTCGGAGGTGTCGCTGACGAAGTCATCAGCGAAGATCGTCCGCCACGCATCCCAGTCCTTGGTGTCGAGATACCGGCAGTACCGGGCTTTGAGCTGTTTGATCGACTCGATCGCGAGCAGCGCGGCGACGTCGCTGTCTGCGGCTAACTGGTCCGTGGCCTCTGTCATTGCGGCTGGACTCCCTCCGATCGGCGCTCCCGGGAAGTGTAGGCCAGTCGTTGTCTCGCGCCGCGAACACTTGCGCGCACCAGTGCCGTCGCCGAAGGTATCGAACATGACCAAGGAAATGTCTCCCGCCCAACAGATAGACGCCCGAATCAAGGAACTCGGGGATTGGCGCGGCGAGATGCTCGCCCGGATCAGAAAACTCATCAAGGATGCCGACCCCGATGTCGTCGAGGAATGGAAGTGGAGAGGCGTGCCGGTGTGGTACCACGACGGCATGATCTGCACCGGCGAGACCTATAAGGCCGCCGTCAAGATGACCTTCGCCAAGGGCGCCTCGCTGGACGATCCGTCGGGCTTGTTCAACGCCAGTCTCGACGGCAACACCAGGCGTGCGATCGACTTCCATGAGGGCGACAAGATCGACGAGAAGGCGCTGAAGGCACTCATCCGCGCCGCGGTTCAGCTGAACGCCTCCTAGCCGCCTGTACAGTCGCTCAGCGGTGCTGTACAGTCGCACAGCACGAGGTCGACGCTGGAAAATGGGAGGCCACCGGCAATGACGCCACGACGGACTCGGCGCCGGTGACAGCGCAGCCCGCCGAGACGGTCGCGGAGTTCCGCAGCCGGGCCAGAGCCTGGTTGGCCGAAAACCTGCCGCGGTTGGATTCCGACGACGCGATGCCTCTGCAACGTGACGAAATTCCATCCTGGCACCGTGCCCGCGAGCTGCAAAAGAGGCTGTACGAGGGCGGATTCGCGGGAATCTGCTTTCCGCGCAAATACGGCGGGCTCGGCTTGGGCTACGAATACAAGAAGGCGTTCGACGCCGAGGCGTTGGCCTATGAGACGCCGCTGCTGCTCAACGTCCCGTCCTTCGCCATCTGCTGCGCGACGATCCTCGATATGGGCACCGACGAACAGAAGCGAGCGCACATCGGGGCCGCACTGCGCGGCGAAGAGGTGCTGGTGCAACTGTTGTCCGAGCCCAGCGGGGGATCGGACCTTGCGGGTGTCATCACGCGCGCCGACCGGCGAGACGGACGCTGGATCATCAACGGTGCCAAGACGTGGAGCACCTGGGCATTCGCCGCCGACTACGGCCTGTGTCTGGCTCGAACCGACTGGAACGCACCGAAACACGAAGGCCTGACCATGTTCCTGGTGCCGCTCAAACATCCCGGCGTCACGGTCGGCCGCATCCAGCAGGTCAACGGCTCCATCGAATTCTGTGAGGAGTTCTTCGACGACGTCGACGTGGGTGACGAGGCCGTCGTCGGTGAACCGGGCAAAGGATGGGAAGTCGCGTCGCGCCAGCTCTACCACGAGCGCCGCAGCATGGGTGACGGCTCCGAGTACACCAGCGGGCCGGGAATCACTGAGGCCCAAGATATTTCGGTTGATCTACTGTCCTTGGTCGAGAAGACGAACCAGACCGGTTCGCAGCGGGCCAGGGAGATGGTCGGCCGGGCCCTTGTGCACCGGGCGGTGCACGGCCAACTCAGCGAGCATGTCTTCCACGCCGTGGCCAGCGGGTCCTTGCCGCCCGCCGCGGGCTCGATCATCCGGCTGTCCATGGCCGCGGTGCACGACGTCGAAACAGACACGGCGCTGGCCGTCACGGGACCGGCGGCCGCGGTCGGCGACGACGCGGCGCTGCTCGATATCGGCGTCCGGTATCTGGGCCGGCAGATCGCGAGCATCGGTGGCGGAACAACCGAGATGGCGCGCAACGTGATCGGCGAGCGGGTCTTGAACTTCCCGCGCGAGTACGCCGCCGACCGCGGCGTGCCCTTCAACCAGGTGAGGCACGGCAGAGTCTAGGAAGGCGGCCGAAATTGGGCGACCAACTTCGTGACATCCGAGAGTTGGCCGGAGACTCCGACGCCTATCGGGACGAATTGTTCCGGCGCTGGACCGGTCTGCTCAGCTATCGCTACATCGGACGCAAACACTCGTCGATGGACCTCGGGGAGGCCGACGACACGGTCATCATCCGCCGTGACATGCGCAATGAAGCCGGCGGAATCATGGTGGCGCCGTTGGCGATTTCCTCGCCCGAGGGCTGCCAGACCGACATGGTTGCCGTGCCGAATCCGGTCATCGCGTCGGTGCAGATCGTCGATCCCGGGTACGACGTCAAAAGGGTTGAGATCGTCGAGTCGGGCGTCATGCACCAGGGTCGCACGATGGGGTACGGGCGCTGCAAGATCGTCGACGCCGACAACCCGGACCGGGTGATCGCCTTCAACGAGGGGCAGGGAGCGATCATCGGCAAGCCACCGGAAGGTCTTGGCCGGATGGATGTTTCGGGCACCGAAATCGTGATCGAGGACTCGCCGGAGCTGCCGCCACTGTGGAAGGCCTTCGGCGCCACCCGGCGTGGCGATGGACACTGGATTCTGCCGGAGCTGAGCACCGAACTCGCCTCGCCGGACGCGGCGCTGCACATCGGGCCCCAACACGTCGTCCTCGAGACGGCGGCGATCGACCTGGCGGCCGCGGTCGCCGGAACCCGCAAACTGCAGGTGGTCAGCTGGCATGTCATGTTCATGTCGCGGGGCAAGGTGGGTCCCTTCCGCGTCGAGGGCACCGCGCACGTGGGCGGACGCGGGCGCGTCGGTGTGCGCATGCTGCTGCACGACGAGGGCAACGGGGACAAGGCCGTCACCTCGGCGGCGGCCGTCTTCGACGTCGTGAATTCCTAGACTTTCAATGCCGCGGCGCTTCTACAGGTCGGACTCGCGCTTGCAAGCCGCTACCGCGGTGGCGGCTCGTGAGTGACGGCCTTATAACCGCGGGCGCCAGCGCGGTCTACCGCGGCCTTTACAACTCCGAAGACCAGCCCTTGCAGCCCGGCTCCGATCAGGGCAGCACGGGTAGAACTGCTGAGGTCCTTGGGATCTGGCGGCGCGGGCTGTTGATCGCTGAACCGCTTCCAGAGTTGGCTGAATATCGCGCCAGCCACGATCCCGCCGGTGACACTGGTCGCCACCGACAAAGGCAAATACAGAGCTTTGGACGTCGGGCTCATCGCCACACCTTTTCTTGTTCCGCTTAGTCGCGGTACCAGCATGATGTTGGAATCAATACCCAACAGCTGTCGTGCGTAACCGGGCTCGCGGTGACGTCCATCGATTAATCGCCGTGCCACAAGTGGTCGGCACTGGTAAGGGTTTTCGTCCACCATCTGCGGGTAGTACAGCGGTGACGACGAAATCTAGGAGAGCCATGGGCACCACTACCGCCTCAATCGACGTGAACCAACCGATCGGCATCGTCTACAACCAGTGGACGCAATTCGAGTCCTTCCCGAAGTTCATGGAGGGTGTCGAACAAATCGACCAGCGCGACGACACTCACACCCACTGGCGAATCAAGGTGGGACCGATCACCCGCGAGTTCGATGCCACGATCACCGAACAGCATCCCGAGGAGCGGGTTGCGTGGAAGTCCGACAGTGGCCCCGACCACGCCGGTGTCGTCACGTTCCACCGCCTCGACGACAAAAGCACGAGGGTGACGACGCAGATGGACGTCGACCCGGAGGGTTTCGTCGAGAACGTGGCCGACAAGCTCGGCATCCTGAAAGCCCGGGTACACGGCGATCTGGAGCGGTTCAAAAAGTTCATCGAGAGTCAACCCGGCGAGACCGGCGCCTGGCGCGGCGACGTGGCGCGACCCGATGCCTGACCGGCGCCGCTGATTGCCGGGCCGTCGATGGCGCGCGCCGCGCAGAACGATGGGATGGGCGACCACCTTTCGTTGATGCACGGATGGATCCCGGCCGCCCTCCAGCTCATAACCGTTGCGGCGCTGGCTTATTCAATCGCGTGGCGGGGACGGCACTGGTGGACTTGGCGGGTGCCGCTGGCCCTGGCAGTCGGGGCCGTGACAGTCTGCTTCGCCCACTGGTACTACGGAACGCTCGGGCTTGCCAGTGAGCCTCCACCGTGGCAGATGTGGCTATGGACCGCGCTGGTAGGACATGCCACCGTGCTGGTGATCGTCGCCTGGCGTCGCGCTGGTTGGTGGCGACGCAACGTTTGTGTTTTCGCCGCGTCATTCTGCATGTTGAGCACCGGGCTGACGATCAATTCGTGGTTGGGATACTTCCCGAGCGTTCCGTCGGCGTGGGGTCAGCTGACCAACACCCCGTTGCCGGATCAGTCCGATCTCCGTGCGGTTCGGGAAGCCAAGATCAAAGGCGTTGCACCGCAACGGGGAGCGGTGGTCCCCATCGATACGGGCTCTGCGGTGTCAGGTTTCCGTCACCGCGGCGAATGGGTTTATCTGCCGCCCTCCTGGTTCACCCATGCGCCGTCGCCGCAGCTGCCGGCGCTCCTCATGGTCGGCGGTGAATTCAACACTCCTGCGGACTGGGTTCGCGCCGGTGATGCCGTCGCCACCCTGGATGCATTCGCGGCAGCCCACGCGGGAAACGCGCCCATGGCTGTCTTCGCCGATGCGACAGGCGGATTCACCGTCGATACCGAATGCGTCAACGGTTCCCGTGGCAATGCTGCCGACCACTTGGTGGGCGATGTCATTGCACGAGTCGATGACCTGTTCGGGTTGGTCGGGCAGCCGAAGTGGGGCGTCGTGGGCTTCTCGTCTGGAGGCACGTGCGCGGTCGACCTGGCTGTGATGCATCCCGAGACATTCGACGCTTTCGTCGACATCGGCGGCGATATCACACCCAACGCGGGCACACGAACGCAAACCATCGAGCGGTTGTTCGGTGGGGATGCTGCGGCGTGGGCGCGGTTTGACCCGAGCACGGTCATCGCTCAACATGGCCCATACCCGAACTTGGCTGGGCTATTCGCTGTTCCCGGCGCGGCCGGACGAACCGATCACCGCGCGGTCGGGCACGCCGCCGCCGATTCGCTCTGTCAACTGGGGGCGGCCAACGGTATCGATTGCAAGGTTGTCCAACTTCCCGGCCGACACGACTGGCCGTCGGCGGCCTCGGCGTTCGCAGCGACGCTGCCGTGGCTCGCGGGTCGGCTTCACACGCCTGGCGTCGCCGCCACCGCGATGCCATAGCGAGCCGTTGGTCATCGAACAGCGGGCGCGGAGCGTTTAAAAGAAATTGCGCTGCAAGAATCTCGACGCAGTCAATCGCTAGTGTCGGTGTCGCCGACGCCCATGTCCCTGGGTTTGTGCCGCCGCGCTCGGGCTCCTGGGACGTGTTCGTATGTCGTCGTCGACAGCGGAGGCGGGCGTGATATCGGCGAAAATCTTGTCAGATTGCTGAAATGCGCTCAGCAACAACGCGTGACAGTTGTCGCGGCTGTTTCGATCGAGCGCGTGCAAGTAGTTGCCGGAGGCACGGCGATCAATGTGTGCGGGCACGATGAAGAGCCGGGCATTCTGCATCCACCCCGACTGGGAATCCTCGAGAACCACCGGCATATCACCCGGGAGGCGGGCGAGTATGCGACGTAGTTGATCAACGTCCATCTGTCGCCTCGATCTCACACGGCGGGGCACTCGTACCGAACATGATGAGCGCCAGCGTATGAACCGAGCGCTGAGAACCCGCTGAGGATTCACCGCTACGTCAAGGAAATGCAGTCAGCGTGTCCGAGGCGGTTTCGGAATGCCCGGTGAGCTGCCCTGGCGCGGCTGTCAGCGTCTGAGTTCGGTGCGGCTGCTGGCGCGGACTGCCTTGCGGATGCTGAGCGGTAGTAAAACCATGATCACCGCAGGGACGATCCACCATGCGGGCAGGGCCGTGCTACGCACGGTCCAGGCGGTATCTGCCAGCGCTGCAAGAATACCGAGCGCGATCAGCCCGTCATCGCCGACGATGAACGCATACGAGAATCTGGCGACCCGACGCAGCCGCATGTTGCTCACGGGAGCGCTCCTTCGTGAGTGCGTCTGTCCGGCAGCCGACGCCGGAACACGGCCACTAGGACCGCCGAGTACAACGCCAGTGCGGCAACGATGACGAGCAGCGACTTGTCGCCTCCAGGCCAGTTGCCTCCGGCGCCTTCAACGCTCCAGAACAGCCCGTATGCACTCAGCAGGATGCCGACCACAAATTTGAGTGTGTTCTCCGGAATCAGCGTCAAGGGCTTACGCAAGGCAAACCCACTCAGACTCACCACGGCCACAGTTGCCAAAGCCGTGACCGCCGCCGGCACGATGCGATGCTCGTTGGCGCCGAAAGTCACCACAACGAACACGACTTCGAGTCCCTCGAGCACCACGCCTTGAAAGGCCAGACTGAACCCATACCAATCCGGGATGTTGCGTCGGCGCTGTCGTGTCATGTGCTGCGCCGAGGCCAAAGTGCTTTGGAAGGACAAGCTTTCGTCGTGCAGTGGTTTGTTTCCGGACGCGCGGAGCACCGCCTTACGCAGCCACCGGAGGCCGAAAATCAGAAGGAGCCCGCCGATAACCAGTCGAAGCCCGTCCACGGGGATCGCCGAGACAGCGGGGCCCAGCACGGCCACGATCACTGCCAAGCACAGCACGCCGGCGCAAGCTCCGAGGAGCGCCGAACGCCAGCCTCGCGCGATGCCCGCCGCGAGCACGATGGTCAGCGCCTCGACCGCCTCGACCAAACAGGCCAAGAACACGGAGACAATCAACGCGGAATCGTTCACATCGTCGCCCGCTTCGTCGGGGAACCGGTTTGCCGGCTCTCGGCTCTGTCCGTTGCAATGTTCCACTATCGCTCAATGGCGAGCTAGGGGTTCGGCGGAAGGAATCCGCGAGGCCGCCGCGGCCTGCGCCCCCCGTATTCCGGTCGGCCGGTAACTGCGCGAGAACTCGTCCGTTTCGGCCGACCGAAACTGGGGCATCCGCACGACGTGAGCTTGCTACGAACCACCCGCTTACTGGCCACCGCTTTGGTTACGGCTTGGGCGGCGTTGATCTCCGCACCAGTGCCAGCAGCTTGGGCCGAGCCGTGTTCAGACGTCGAGGTGGTCTTCGCCCGAGGTACGGGCGAGCCACCGGGAGTAGGCGGAATCGGGCAGGCGTTCGTCGACGCCCTCGGGTCACGCGCCGGCGGCAAGTCGGTAGGGGTATATCCGGTGAACTACGACGCCAGCAGCGACTTCAGCGGCGGAATCGCCTTCGCCAGAACGGTCGTCGACGGAATCCGGGACGCCGGAGCTCACGTCGCGTCCACCGCGTCGAACTGTCCCAACACCAGAATCGTGCTCGGCGGCTACTCACAGGGCGCCGCCGTCGCCGGCTTTGTCACCTCGGCCGTCGTGCCGAAGGAAGTGCCGCAGGAGTTCGCGTCCTACGTACCTCAGCCACTGGCGCCGGAGGTGGCTAAGCATGTGGCCGCGGTGGTGCTGTTTGGAACCCCCTCCAACGAATTCTTGCGCGGTGCCGGGGCACCGCCCATCACGATCGGGCCGTTGTACGCGCCCAAGACCATTCAGTTGTGCTCCACCGACGACAACATCTGCAATGGTGCGCCTCCAGGCCCACCCGGCCTCGCTCACACGTTGTATGCGGCAAACGGCATGACCGACCAGGGCGCCGACTTTGCTGCGCGACACCTTTAGCGGTCGTCCGGATCCCGCAATTGATCGAAATTGATTGAACCGCAGTCGACATGGACAAGCACCGCGACGACGATAACTATCCCAGCGAAGCCGCGGGCGAGATCACATCGGCCTTCGACGACGACTTCCTCGAGCCGGCAGATGGAGATTCGGCCGCCTCCGTGGAGACGGAAACCGTCGAAGAATTGCCGCGGGGCACCGCTCTGCTCGTCGTAACGCGCGGCGCTAACGCGGGTTCCCGATTCCTGCTGGATCAGCCGGTCACCTCGGCGGGACGCCATCCCGACAGCGACATCCTGCTCGACGACGTCACCGTGAGCCGACGCCATCTGGAATTTCGACTCGACGAGAACGGCAACTGGACTGTCACGGATGTTGGCAGCCTTAACGGCACCTACGTCAACCGCCAGCCTGTGGACTCACCAGTGGTGCTCGCCAACAACGACGCACTGCAGATCGGCAAATTTCGGCTGGTGTTTTTGACCGGATTACCCGCCCAGTAGGAAAGCAACGCCGACTGGGCGGTACCTTCCGGGCGTTCACCGGAAAGCACGAACGCCGGGACGAATCTCGTTGCACCCGTTCATAGTAGGGACGCGTGAAAATAAAGAACGGTGCCGAGCTTCTCAGTGATGTTCAGTCGTGATTGCCGTAGATGGCGGCAGCCATGGAAAGGCGCCGCTGGGGGTATTACCCCGTAGACAAGGAGGTTGCGATGAGCATGCAGTCAGACACCGCCGACGACGAACCAAAGGGCGGGCGCCCCGGCCCAGAGGACCACGGTCGCGAAGGCGGCATGGCCACTCGCGAGAATGCGCCCGAACTGACCGAACCCGAGCGCCCTGACAAACAATAGTGCCCACCGAGTTGCCCGCGCTCGTCGTCGACGATCACTGCGTCGTCACCGAAGGCCTGCTCAAGCAGATCTACCCGGGTCCCGAGGCGACCAAGATCGACATCCCCGTCGATGACGTCGACGGCGACTACCTGGTGGTGTTCCGGCAGCTGCTGCTGTGGCCGATCGATGAGAACGGGTTGATCGAAGGCGAGGATTCCTACAACCCCGGCGCGGTCAGCGTGACCAAGCTGTCGCGCGACGACCTGCCGCAGGCGTATATCGACCTCGTGGGCTGACGGTCTAACCCATGGCCATACATGCCCAGCTGTCTGTATGGTGCTAACGACCCAACGACAGGAGACATGGTGGCAGAACGGTTGGCCGGAAAGGTCGCGCTCATCAGCGGGGGAGCGCGGGGATGGGCGCCTCGCACGTGCGGACGCTGGTGGCCGAGGGGGCCAAGGTGGTGTTGGGCGACATCCTCGACGACGAGGGCAAGGCGGTGGCAGCAGAAGTCGGTGACGACGCGCGCTACCTTCATCTGGACGTCACGAAACCCGAGGATTGGGACGCGGCGGTGGCGACCGCGATCAGTGAATTCGGCGGGGTCGACGTGCTGGTCAACAACGCGGGAATCATCAACATCGGCACCCTCGAGGACTACGAACTGTCGGAGTGGCAGCGCATCCTCGACATCAACCTGACGGGGGTGTTCCTCGGCATCCGCGCCGTCGTGAAACCCATGAAGGAAGCCAGACGCGGCTCGATCATCAACATCTCATCGATCGAGGGGATCGCCGGCACCATCGCCTGCCACGGTTACACCGCCAGCAAGTTCGCCGTCCGTGGGCTGACCAAATCGGCCGCACTCGAGTTGGGGCCCAGCGGAATCCGAGTGAACTCCATTCATCCCGGGCTCATCAAGACACCGATGACGGAGTGGGTTCCCGACGACCTCTTCCAGACCGCCCTCGGCCGCGCCGCCGACCCGAGGGAAGTGTCCAGCCTGGTGGTCTACCTGGCCAGCGACGAGTCGAGTTACTCGACCGGATCCGAGTTCATCGTCGACGGCGGCACCACCGCCGGCCTCGGGCACAAGGACTTCTCGGCGGTCGACGTCGGCGAGCAGCCGGAGTGGGTTACCTAGCGGCAGTTACGGATTCGGGTTCCTCGGCCTGCGCCTTGCTCGGGCTGGGCCACGGCGAGGGAACCGGGCGTTGCCGGACGCGCTGCGGCCACCAGAACCACTTGCCCAACAGCGCGGCGATGGACGGCGTCATCAGCGACCTGACGATGATCGTGTCAAAGAGCAGACCAAGACCGATGGTCGTGCCGACCTGACCGATGACGGTCAGCTCGCTGACAGCCATCGTCATCATCGTAAAGGCGAACACGAGTCCGGCCGAGGTGACGACCGAACCGGTGCCGCCCATCGCCCGGATGATGCCGGTGTTCAAGCCGGCATGAATCTCCTCTTTGAACCGTGCCACCAATAGCAGGTTGTAGTCGGCGCCCACGGCCAGCAGGATGATGACCGACATCGCCAAGACCATCCAGTGCAGTTCGATGCCGATCAGGTGTTGCCAGATCAGCACCGACAGCCCGAAGGACGCACCCAGCGAGAGCAGAACAGTTCCCACGATGACCGCCGATGCGACCACACCCCGCGTGATGATCAACATGATGATGAAAATCAGGCAGAGAGAAGATATTCCCGCGATCAGCAGGTCGTAGGTGTTGCCGTCGCCGAGGTCTTTGTAGATCGACGCGGTCCCCGCCAGATAGATCTTCGAACCCTCCAGCGGCGTGCCCTTGAGCGCCTCGTAGGCCGCCTTCTTGATTGCGGCGATGTGCGAAATGCCTTCCTGCGACATCGGATCGCCGTCATGGCTGATGATGAAGCGCACCGCGTGTCCGTCGGGCGAGATGAAGTTCTTCATGCCCTTCTTGAACTCGGCGTTGTTGAAGGTCTCCGGCGGCAAGTAGAACGAGTCGTCGTTCTTGGACGCGTCGAACGCCTTGCCCATGGCGTTGGAGTTCTTCTGCGCCTCGTTCTGCTGATCCTGCAGGCCCTTCTGGGTCGAATACATGGTCAGCATCGTCGTTTTCATGGCCTTCATGTTCTCGACCATGCTGGGCATCAGCGCGTTCAACTGAGGCATCACCGTGTCGAGGTGATCCATGATGGGGAGCAGGCTCTCGATGTCATCGGTCATCGTGTCGATGCCGTCGAGGCCGTCGAAGACCGAGCGCAGCGACCAGCACACCGGGATGTCGTAGCAGTGCTTCTCCCAGTAGAGGTAGCTACGCAGCGGTCGGTAGAAGTCCTCGAAATCCGCCATATGGTCGCGTAATTCGTTGATGTCGATGGTCATCGAGTGCATCTTCGCGACCATCTGATGCATGTCGTTGGTCATCTGCTGCGTCAGGCTCTGCATCTTGACCATGCTGTCGATGGTCGTCTGCATCATGTCGGCCTGTTTCAGCATGTCGGCCATCTGATCTTCTTGGTACTTCTGGTTCATCTGCTGGCTGACGCCCTGCATGCTGATCTGGAAGGGGATCGAGGTGTGCTCGATCGGCGTGCCCTGGGGCCGCGTAATGGCTTGCACGCGGGCGATTCCGGGCACCCGGAAG
>NZ_JAFAUS010000294.1 GCF_019243155.1 Mycobacterium sp. | reverse complement strand
AGTCTATGCCGGGCGCAGCCGCGATTACATGCCGCTGCTGGACGAGGTGGTCGCCGTCGCCCCGGACCGGGTCACGGTGTGGGCCGACGACGAGCGGGGCCAAATCGCTACCGCCGCACAGCTTCTCGCCGGTGCCGGGCCGGCGACGTCTGTCTACGTGTGCGGCCCGAGCGGCATGCTCGAGTCGGTGCGCACGGTGCGCGACGAGCACGCGAACGCACCGCTGCACTACGAACGATTCGCGCCGCCGCCGGTCGTCGACGGCGTTGCATTCGAGCTCGAGCTCGCACGTTCACAGCGGGTCCTCGACGTGCCGTCGAACCGCTCCGCACTGGGTGCGATGCTCGACCGCGACCCGACAACGCCGTATTCGTGCCAGCAGGGGTTCTGCGGAACCTGCAAGGTCAAGGTGCTGGCGGGCGAGGTCGATCGCCGGGGCCGCGCCGGTGAGGGCGACGACGAGATGCTGGTCTGCGTTTCGCGGGCGAAAAGCGGTCGCGTCGTGATTGACGCCTGAGCGACTAGCGGGGCGTTGATCCACCGATTTTGACCGCGGGAACTGCAAAATTGCGTGGTGCACGGATTTAGCTTCAACACGCTTGCCCTATTGACCGCGGTGGGATTTGCCGGTCCGCTGTTGGCCGCGGTTCCGCGCTTGCGGATACCCGTGATCGTCGGTGAGTTGATCGCCGGAATCGTCATCGGCAGGACCGGCTTCGGCCTTGTCGACGACACCAACCCGACGTTTCAGTTGTTCGCGAACATCGGCTTCGCGCTGGTGATGTTCGTCGTGGGCAGCCATGTTCCGGTCCGCGATCCCGCCATGCGCGCGGCGGTGCCGATGGCGTTGGCGCGTGCGGTGCTGGCGGGCGCCGTCGCGGCGGTGCTCGGCTACGGGTTGGCGGCGGCGTTCGGCACTGGGCACGCGGCGCTCTACGGGGTGGTGATGGCCTCGTCGTCGGCGGCGATGGCGCTGCCGATGATCGATTCACTGCGATTGCGCGGGCCGCAGGTGCTATCGGTCACCGCGCAGATCGCCATCGCGAATGCGGCGTGTATCGTGTTGCTGCCCTTAGTGATTGACTTTCGTCATGCCGCCACGGCGGCGCTGGGCGGGTTGGCGATCACCGGCTGCGCGGTGGTGCTCTATGTGCTGCTGCGCGCGGTCGACCGCAGGGGCTGGCGTGAGCGCATGCACCACTATTCACACGACAACGAACTGGCGCTGGAGCTGCGGACCAACCTGCTGCTGTTGTTCGGACTGGCGACGCTGGCCGTCGCCACGGATGTGTCGATCATGATGGCAGGCTTCGCATTAGGTCTGGTGATCGCGATGGTCGGCGAACCACGTCGGTTGGCGCGTCAGTTGTTCGGCATCACCGAGGGGTTCTTCAGCCCGCTGTTCTTCGTCTGGCTCGGCGCCTCGCTGCAGGTGCGTGAGTTGGGTTCGCAACCGAAATTCATCCTGCTGGGTGTCGGCCTGGGGTTGGGCGGGGTGCTGGCGCACTGCGGGGGACGACTGCTCGGCCAGCCGTTCACCTTCGGAGTGATGTCGTCCACCCAGCTCGGCGTCGCGGTCGCCGCGGCCACCATCGGCACCCAGCAGCACCTGCTCGCCGCGGGCGAAGCGTCGGCGTTGATGTTCGGTTCCTTGCTGACGATCGCAGCGACGTCCATCGCGGGTGCCCTGGCCGCCCGCCACCAGGGCGCCCCGGCCGATAAGCCGGACACGACGGACGAGTCCGCCCCGCACGGAGCCCAAAGTCCCTTGGGCTAGTGCCGTCCTGCCCTCGTGCGGTGGGCGTCGTTTGCGCTTTCGTGGGTACTACGACGCAGTACCAAAGGGGGCACCGTTATGAACAGCCGCTTCCCGGACGACGACACGGTCCGGACGGTCCTGAATTTGGCGTCGAGAGCGCCCTCGGTGCATAACACCCAGCCGTGGCGGTGGCGGGTCGGTGCGGCGAGCCTGCACCTGTACTCCGATGTCAGCCGGCAACTGCCGAACACCGATCCCGAGGGCCGAGACCTGATTTTGAGCTGCGGTGCGGCCCTGCATCACTGCGTCGTAGCGTTGGCAGCGGTCGGGTGGCGATCCAAGGTCACGCGGCTGCCGAACCCGTCCGACCCGAGTCACCTTGCGACGATCGAACTTTCACCGCACCCCGCGGATGCCGTGGACATCTCGCTCGCCGCCGCGATACCGCGACGGCGGACCGATCGGCGGTACTACAGCTCCTGGTCGGTGCCCGTCGGGGATGTCGCGCTGATGGCGGCGCGAGCGGCGCGTCACGGGGTGACGCTGTGTCACGTCGAAGACATCGACAATCTGCGGGGGATCGTCGCTCAATCCGTTCGGGAGCATTTGAACAGGGACTATCTCGCCGAGCTCACGGCCTGGAGTGGTCGGTACTTCTCGGTGGCCGGTGTCCCGGCCCGCAACGCGCCGGTGTCGGACCCGGAGGCAAAGATTCCGAGTCGGTTGTTCGCCGGTGCGGCGCTGCCGATGGCGCCCGACTCGTCGCCGTCCGAGGACAACGCCGTGGTGCTCGCACTCGGAACCCGCAACGACGATCGGGTGGCGCAGCTGCGGGCCGGTGAGGCGACCAGCGTCGTGCTGCTCACCGCGACGTCGACGGGCTTGGCCAGTTGCCCGGTCACCGAACCGATGGAGATGCCCGAGACGCGCGCGGCCGTCCGTTCCGACGTCTTCGGCGACAGCAGCCATCCGCAGATGCTGCTCCGGGTGGGCTGGGCACCGATCAACGCGGACCCGTTGCCGGCGACACCGCGACGGGAGCTCTCGGAGTTCGTCGAATGGAAGGTTCCCCGCTGCTTAGGGGTCGATAGTCAGGAGCCGACATGAATGTCCTGGACGCGAAGTCGGTGGTCGTGGGAGTCAACGGCACGCAGGCCGCGATCAACGGCGCCAAGTGGGCGATCGACGAGGCGGTGGGCCGGCAGCTGCCCCTGCGCCTCGTCTACGTCATCGGCGACCGTGAGGTCCCGGACGTCGGGGCGGCCGACTGGGAGCTAGGACGCGCCGAACTCGCGCTGCGCCAGGCGGAGTCCGCCGTGCAGAGCGCCGCACACGGCGAGGGTAAGTTCGTCGAGATCGAAACGGCCGTTCTGGCAGGGGATCCCGCGCAGGTGCTGATCGACCAGTCCCAAGAGGCGGCCCTGGTTTGCGTGGGCACCGCGCGGCGCGGATGGGCGTCCGACGGGTTGCTGGGCCCGACCGCCGCCGGCCTGGTCGCGCGTGCGCACTGCCCGGTCGCGGTCATCCGCACCAATCCCGACGGGTCGCCGACGCAGCTTGGTGTGGTGGCCGTCGTGCTCAACGACGAGCCGGACAACGACGAAGTCGTGCATCAGGCGATGGAGGAAGGGCGCCGCCGCCACGCCACCGTGCGCCAGATCGATCGGCGACTGGGCAGCTGGATCCGTCGCTATCCGGACGTCCCCGTCCAGACCGTCGCCGCCGGGACCGGGCTAGGCTGCGCTGAGAAGCCCGGCGGCGCAATCGAATTGGCGGTGGTGGGCAGCGCGGACGCGGACAAGCTGGCCGGACTGGCCGTCCCGAACTGTCACCCGATCGTCGGCTACCCCGACTGCTCGGTTCTCGTAGTTCGCGATTGACATGCCAGAGCCGCCCCCCCGCGTCGATCGTCGTGGGCATCGATGGTTCAGGGCGGCGATACGGGCGGCGCTGTGGGCGGTCGGGGGGGCGGCACCCGCTCCCGCGGACATGGTTTTCGTCGATGCCCGCAATGGTGGGCGGATAGCGGAACTCATCGGGCCCGTCGCTGACAATTCCGCATTGCGAGAGGCCGACTGCTCACTGCTGATCGTCAATCGGCAACATTTGTGAGAGGACGATTATGAATCGGACAATGATCGAGGCGTGGGACAGTACGCCGGCCGGAAGGCCGGCAGGAGGGCTCGTAATGGTGAAGGTTTTCCTGGTCGATGACCACGAAGTCGTGCGACGCGGTCTCGCCGATTTGCTGGCATCGGATCCTGAGCTCGAGATCGTCGGCGAGGCCGGGTCCGTGTCCGAAGCCAAGGCGCGGATTCCGGCCCTGCAGCCCGACGTCGCCGTGCTCGACGTCCGGCTACCGGATGGCAACGGAATCGAGTTGTGCCGCGACCTGGTGTCCGATCATCCCGACCTGCGCTGCCTGATGCTGACGTCGTTCACCTCCGACGAGGCGATGCTCGAGGCGATCCTGGCCGGTGCCAGCGGTTACGTCGTCAAAGACATCAAGGGCATGGAGCTGGCCCACGCCATCAAGGAGGTGGGCGCCGGCAAGTCCCTGCTGGACAACCGGGCCGCCGCCGCGCTGATGGCGAAGCTGCGCGGCACCGCCGAGCGCGAAGACCCGTTGTCCGGCCTCACCGAACAGGAGCGCACCCTGCTGAGCCTGCTCAGCGAGGGTCTGACCAACAGGCAGATTGCGTCGCGGATGTTCCTCGCCGAGAAAACGGTGAAGAATTATGTATCGCGATTGCTGGCGAAACTCGGAATGGAACGCCGGACTCAAGCCGCGGTATTCGCGTCGAAATTGGATCAACAGGCGAATCAGGCGGGTGCGAAAACACAGACTCCATCTGATTGGCCACCGCAGGCCTAATGGCTCGCACCGGTTTGGCGGTCGCCGGAATGCGACTAGGCTGACCGCAGGCAACTCCGTTGCACACGTGCCCATTCGCAACGCCGGCTGCCGCATGGCTGTCGTTTCGTGGAGGTAACGGGTCGGGTGGCCGGCGACGAACGCAGCTCAGCTTTTGCTGGGCTCGGCAAACGTGGGTTGGTCAGCAGGATGCATGAGCAGCTCGACGAGTTGCTGGCATCCCGCGACCAGATGGAGCAATTGCTTCGGGTCATTGTCGAAATCGGTTCGAGCCTAGACCTCGACGCGACCCTGCGCCGGATCATCGGCGCGGCGCGGGAACTGACTTCCGCGCCCTACGGCGCCCTGGCCATCCGCGATCGTGAAGGAAACCTGATCTCGTTCGTGCACGACGGCATGGATGCAGATACGGTTGGGTGCATCGGGGATCTGCCGGTCGGCAAGGGCCTGCTGAGCCTGTCGCTGCTGGACACGCCCGCGCTGCGGCTCGACGATCTCACCGCTCATTCGGCCGCCGTCGGGTTTCCCGAGCACCATCCTGCAATGCGGGCCTTCCTCGCCGTGCCGATCACAGTCCGGGGCACTGTGTTCGGCAACCTGTACCTCACCCACGTCGGCCCGGCCCGGGTGTTCTCGGAGTCGGACGAAGTCGCTGCTCGCGCTTTGGCATTCGCGGCCGCGGTCGCCATCGACAACGCGCAGGTCTTCGAACGTGAGCGAATGTCGGTCAAGTGGATGGAAGCCAGCCGCGAGATCACGACGGCGCTGCTGTCCAACTCCGACCCGCACCGGCGGCCCCTGAAGCTGATCGCCGAGAGCGCCCGCCTGCTGACCGACGCCGAACAGGCGATCGTGCTGGTTCCGTCCGACGCCGACCTGGCCTCGGACGAGGTCGACACGCTGGTGGTGTCAGCCGCCGTGGGGCTCTACGCCGACGAGGTGGTCGGCCAACGAGTACCGGTCGACGGTTCCACCAGCGGCTCGGTCTTCCGGTCCGGTGAACCGCTGATCACCGAGGCATTGAGCTACCCGATTCAGGCCTTCACCGACGTCGGGCAGCGGCCGGCCATCGTGATGCCGCTGCGCGCCCGCGACGAAGTCGTCGGCGTCATCGCGATCGCCCGCGGCGCCGATCAGCCGCCCTTCAACGAGAGCTATCTCGATCTGGTGAGCGATTTCGCGACCCACGCCGCAATAGCGCTCGTGCTCGCCTCGGCCCGCGAGGACGGGCGGCAGCTGACCATCCTCGCCGAACGCGAGCGCATCGCCCATGACCTGCATGACCACGTCATTCAACGGCTCTTCGCCGCCGGCATGCACTTGCAGGGGACGCTGGCGCGGTCGCACTCCCCGGAGGTGGCCGACCGGCTCAGCCGCACACTCGACGATCTCCAAACCATCATCGAGGAGATCCGGACGACGATCTTCCAGCTGAAATCCCCGTTCGATAAGAACGGCGAATTCCGGTATCGAATTCAACAAGTGGTCGCCGACCTCACCGTGGACCGTGACATCGTGAGCACGGTGCGCATGCACGGGCCGATGACCGCCGTTGCCGGTGAGCTTGCCGACCATGCCGAAGCGGTCACCGCGGAAGCCGTCAGCAACGCCCTTCGGCATTCGGGCGCGACACGGCTGACGGTCGAAATCAGCGTCGGTGACATGCTCATCCTTGATGTCGTCGACAACGGGTGCGGCATACCCGCGGACAATTCGCGGCACAGCGGGTTGGCCAACATGAATCGCCGCGCGCAACGACTCGGTGGCAGCTGCGAAATCACCAGCCCACCGGAAGGCGGTACCCGGGTGCACTGGATCGCGCCGCTGATCGATCAATAGCGTTGCGCAGGAGACCGTTTGGTGTTTCATAAGCCGAGCAGGAAGGGGAGCTCCGATGATCGAATTGCTGCCGGACATGCCGGACGGGGTGATCGGCATCCACGTGTCGGGTCGGCTGCGAGGCGACGAGCTGCGCGTGTTCAAGCCCGAGATTCAGGAGCGCTTACCGCAAGGCGAGATCCGGATCGTGGAGGTCATCGCGTCCGATTACGAGGGTTTCGGGCCCGGTGGATTGGCCGAGGACCTGAAGCTCGGCTTGACCACCGTCTTGCCGCACTTTTCGGCCATCAAGCGGATCGCGATAGTGACCGACAAGGATTGGGTCACCCATGTCCTGCATGCACTGGCCTGGATGGTCCCCGGCGAACTCGCTATCTTCGGCCTCGATGAGCTTGAGCGCGCGAAGGAATGGGCGGCCGGGTAACGCGGGCCTCCTGTCCATCGGTGCGATGACCAAAGCCCCCTGACCGACCGTCGTTAGGACAGTAGCGTTTTCACCAGACGGAGGGAGAAAACAGTGTCCCCACAAGAGAATCACCACGGCATTCTCGTCGGAGCCGACGGATCGGCGGCCTCGAACGCCGCCGTCTGCTGGGCGGCCCGCAGCGCGGCAATGCGACACGTCCCGCTGACGGTGGTCCACCTGATGAACGCGGCCGTGCCGATGTATCCCATTCCGTTGTCGACCGGCGTCGCGGTATGGCAGGAAGATCAGGGCCGGCGGGTTGTCGAGCAGGCGGTCAAGATCGCGCAGGACGCCGTCAAGTCGGACCGGCAGATCGAGATCAGGTGCGAGCTGCGTTGTGCGCCCCCGGTTCCCGCGCTGGTCGAGATGTCCGAAGCGGCGGACATGGTTGTGGTCGGCAGCAATGGACACAGCGCGCTGGCGAGGCTCCTGCTGGGTTCGGTGAGTTCTAGTGTGGTCCGCAGCGCGCGTTGTCCGGTCGCGGTCATCCGCGACGAAGATCCGCTGATGGCGAACCCCCGGCAAGCGCCGGTGCTCGTAGGCATCGACGGTTCTCATGCATCCGATCTTGCGACGGCCGTGGCCTTCGACGAGGCGTCGCGCCGCGGGGTGGAACTGGTGGCATTGCACGCGTGGAGCGACGCGGACGCGTTCGAGCTCCCTGGGATGGATTGGGACGCAGTCAAATCGGAGGCCGAGCGGAGCCTGGCCGAACAACTGGCCGGCTGGCAGGAACGCTATCCCGATGTCACCGTGCGTCGCGAGCTCGTCTGTGATCGGCCGGCCCGGCAGCTGATCGAGAAATCGGAGTCCGCCCAACTCGTCGTCGTGGGCAGTCATGGCCGAGGCGGCCTGAGTGGGGTATTGCTGGGCTCGGTCAGCAACGCCGTCGTTCACTCGGTCCGGATGCCGGTGATCGTCGCGCGACCGGCTTAGGCTGCGCCGTACTGCCGTGGCCTACCTCGACATTCACGAAACCCACACCGGCGTCGTGGTGCTGGCCGGAGACCGCGCATACAAGGCGAAGAAGCCGCTGCGGACCGGCTTTCTCGACTTCCGCGCACCGGAGCAACGCGAACGCGCGTGTTGCAGGGAAGTCGAACTCAACAGTCGTCTGTCACCCGAAAGCTACTTCGGGGTGGCTTATCTCAGTGACCCCGCCGGCGGCCCGGATGAACCGGTAATCGTCATGCGGCGCTACCGCGACGACGACCGGCTGGCTGCCATGGTTCGCCGCGGCCCGGACGAGTCCGTCCGAGACGCGCTGGACGCCGTCGCCGACGTGCTGGCCCGCTTTCACCGCGATGCGGAGCGCAGTCAGGCGATCAACCTCCAAGGCGACGTGGAAGCGATCGAGTGTCGTTGGCGCGACAACCTGTCCGAACTCCGCGAGTACGCCCCCTCTACTCCGGGGCTGGACGCGGAATCGGTATCGCGGATCGAGCACCTGGTTGCCGAATTCGTCGGCGGGCGTGGATCCCTGTTCACGAGGCGCATCGACGAAAGGTGCATCGTCGACGGTCACGGCGACCTGCTTGCCGACGACATCTTCTGGGTGGCCGGGAAGCCGGCGCTGCTGGACTGCCTGGAGTTCGACGACGCACTTCGCTACGTCGACTGCATCGATGACGCGGCCTTTCTCACGATGGATCTGGAGTTCCTGGGACGCAAAGACTTCGCCGACTACTTCGGTGACCGCTACGCCGAACACTCGGGGCATCTGGCCCCGGTGACGCTGCGCGACTTCTACATCGCCTACCGCGCCACAGTCAGGGCGAAGGTCGACTGTGTTCGCTTCTCCCAGGGCAACTCCGAGGCCGCCGACGATGCGGCCTCCCACCTCGCCATCGCCGTCGAGCACCTGCAAAACGGCGCGGTTCGATTGGCGCTCGTCGGCGGAAACCCGGGAACCGGCAAGTCGACCGTCGCGCGTGGTATCGCGGAAACGTTTGATGCGCAGGTGATTTCGACTGACGACATACGCCGGGAACTGCGGGACTCCGGCGTCATCAGCGGGGGCTCGGGTGTTCTGGATTCCGGACTTTACTGCCCCGATAACGTCGCGGCGGTCTACGAGGCCGTTCTGCACCGCGCGCGTCTGCTACTCGGCAATGGGCGATCGGTGATCCTGGACGGCACCTGGCGAGATCCTGAGATGCGGGCGCGGGCCAGTCGGCTTGCCGGGCAAACGCATTCGGCGATGGTCGAACTCATGTGCTCGACGAGCGGCGACGTCGCCGCCGACCGGATCGTGACGAGGCGACCCGGAAACTCGGAGGTGACTCCGGAGATAGCCGAAGCGCTCGCGGCTCGGCACAGCGGCTGGCAAACCGCCCACGTGATCGACACCTCTACAGATCCCGCGCAGGTGCTACGTGAGGCCGGCGAAGTCTGGCGTCGAGCGTCCTGACTCAAGCCACGCCCGAGCGGACGCGCCGATACGCGGTCAGCAACAGATGGTCGAATTCCGACTGCGTGTTCGCGGCCAAGCCGGCGCTCTGGAAGTCGTCGCGGATCCGTTCGGCAAGCGCCCGTAACTTGATGTTCGCTTCCTGGGAGAGCCATTTGAGTAACTCGAAGGCCGCGGTGTCGGTGATGCCGTAGATGAGCATCAGCATGCCTTTGGCCTGCTCGATGCTGGCCCGGTTCTCGCTGATCTCGGCGAGCTTCGCTGAGACGATGTCCTCGTCCGTCTGTCCGGAAGGCGCGGACACGTCGATGTAGAACCCGTGCGTTCCCACCACGTCGCCTTCGTCGTCGAACAGCCGGTCGCCGACGACCACGACGTGGCGGACCTTACCGTCGGTGGCGATGATCCGATGGCGAGTGCTGAACGCCTGGCGAGTATTGACGATTTGATCGATGGTGGCCGCCACCTGCCCGCGGTCGTCGGGGTGCTTGTGCGACAGGACCAACTCGGTCGTCGGCGTCACGCTGCCGGGCTCATACCCGTGCATCCGTTGCACCGCTTCCGACCACTCCCAGCGCCGATCGGTGAAGTAGAAGCGAAACCAGCCCGCCGGCTGTGCGGCGCCACTCGCCAGGGCTTGTTCGACATTGGCCTTTTGACCGTCGAGATACCACTTCATCGTGCATCGCGCTCCCTAGTCGGCGGACAAAGGCATTTGAGTGGCCGGCGGGCGGTGGCTGCGGCGTTGACACGGAACTCCGTACCAGTGCGGCCGCCGCCCGGCCGGCGGTCGATCAGGCGTTGATGACCTCGCGTTGCGAGGGGCTTTCTTTGATGGCATGGTGCGCGTCACCGCGGCCGACCGCGATCTTGCGGGGCTTGGCTCTCTCGGCCACCGGAATGCGCAGGCGCAGAACGCCTTCGCTGTAGGCGGCCTCGATCCTTTCGGTGTCGAGGTTCTCGCCGAGCACCAGTTGGCGACTGAAGACTCCCCGCGGCCTCTCGGTGGACAGCATCTCGCGGTTGGGGTCGACGGCCGGTCGCTCTGCGCGAACGGTCACCACGTTGCGCTCGATGTCGATGTCCAGCGAGTCGACGTCGATGCCCGGCAGGTCGAACTCGACGATGAATTCTTCGCCTTCGCGCCAGGCGTCCATCGGCATCACTGCCGGCCTGGCGGCGGTTCCTAGTACCTGCTGGGCGAAGCGGTCGAGTTCACGGAACGGATCGGTACGCATCAGCATGGCGGTCACCTCTTACTCCAATCTATGGTTGTGGTCGAGCAATAACCTATGTCTGACGACATAGGTTTTGTATAGCACTGTCGACATAATGACGCAAGTGTGCTAAACAGGTTTTCTGCACGAACAAGGTGAGGAGATTCGGAAATGACCGACCAGCGCGACGATTCCGGTGCTCCGGCGCCTGATCATGGCGTGTATGGGATCTCCGTGGCTGCCGAACTTTCCGGTGTTCCGGTGCAGTCGCTGCGCCTTTACGAGCGCTACGGATTACTCACTCCGGCCCGCAGCGGCGGTGGAACCCGTCGTTACAGCGCCGACGACCTGGCCCGGCTCAGGCGCATCGCCGAGCTGGTCGACGCCGGCATCAATCTGGCCGGCGTCGCCCGCATCCTGAACCTCGAAGATGACAACGCCACGCTGTCGGCGGCCAACACCGATTTGCAATCATCGAACCGCACCCTGCGTAGGGCCGCCAAAACCGCGCAACACAGCGGCGAGCACAGCAGCTGAGTCGACGGCCGTCGATTGCATCGACTGGCACCGGGTATTCGCGGCGAATGCCTGGAAAGCCCGCTGCAAGAGATTCGCTGGAAGAATTCACCGATGGGGCCGCCCCGGTGGTCGGCGGCGCACGGCGCGAAGCGGACAGCTACCGCGGCGACAATCCCCGCCCGCTGGGCGGCTACCTGGCGGTCCTGGCCGTCTACTGCGTCGTGGTGGCTGTGGCGGCGGTGGCCGCTTTGCTCACCGGGCGCACGTTGCCAACCCGATGGCGGATACAAGACCTGGTCACGGTAACCCTGGGCACCCACAAGCTTTCGCGGACGCTGACCAAGGACGCGGTGACGAGTCCGTTGCGCGCACCCTTCACTCACTACGCGGGCACCGGCGGCCCCGCGGAGGTCATGGAAGAAGTCCGGGAGGAAAGCCAACTTCGTCACAGCCTGGGGGAGTTGTTGACCTGTCCGTTCTGCCTGGACATGTGGGTCGCGACGGGATTCGCCATCGGACTGATCTTCCTGCCGAGGTTCACCCGCCTGATTGCGGGCGTCTTCACCGCGCTGGCCGGCGCGGACTTCCTCCAGCTTGCCTACGCGATCGCACAGCGTTCGGCCGAAGGCTGATTCGCGCGTCAGCTCGTTTTCGGCATCGGAATGCCTTCGCTGGCCGCGAATTGCGCGTCCTCCTCGGAAGACAACCCGATCGACACGACCGACCGGTCGAACAGCGTGTCGGTCAGGTAGGCCAGCGACACCGCCCACCGGTTGACCGGCCGTGGAATCGCGTACAGGTGATAGGACCGGGTCACCACTTTCGCGGGGAAGCCGGACAAGTGGATGTTGAGCGGATTGGCCACCGCGTAGCGGGGCCCCAGGTCGACGACCAGACCGAGGTTGCGGTGCTTGTACTGCTTGACGGTGCCATAGCCGAGGCTGGCGGCCACGTTGCGGGCCAGCACTTTGCCCTGCCGGGTCGCGTGTTGGGCGGTCGGTGGCGTGATCTTCCCCGGCTGGGTCAGGTCGGGAACCGCGGCGGCGTCGCCGGCCGCGAATACATCGGGATGATCCGGCACCTGTAGATCGGGCTGGACCTTGAGGCGGCCCTTTTCGGTCGGCAGGTCCAGATCTTGGATCAACGGCGCGCCCGTCACGCCGGTCACCCAGGCGATCGTGTGCGTGTCGATACGCGAGTCATCGCTCAGCACAACATGATCGGCGTGCGCTTCTTTGAGCGTGATGCCGAGCCGGACGTCGATGCCGCGGCGCCGTAGCACCTTCATCGCGGCTTTCCCCAATTTCTCACCGACCTCGGGCATCACCTGCTCCGCGAGATCGAGCAACAGAAACAGGACCTCGTTGCGGTCGAAGCCCATTTGTTTGGCCGCCGCGTCGGCGAGCGCGCGCAGCTGCGCCACCAGTTCGGTGCCCGAGTAGGACGCGCCGACCACGACGACGGTGCGCCGGGCCGCGGCCACCTTCGGGTCGTCTTCGATGTTGGCCAGCTCCAGCTGTTCGACGAAGTGGTCTCGTAGGTAGAGCGCCTCGGCGGTGGTCTTCAACCCCCGTGCGAATCTCGCGAGTCCGGGCACGTCGAACAACCGAGTCACCGATCCGGGGGTGAGTACCAGCCGGTCCCAGGACATGTGGTGGCTGCGTTCCTCCGGATCGCGATACGTCAGGGTCCGCCGGTCGAAGTCGACGCCATCCACGCGGCCGCGCACCGCGTGCACGCCTTTGAGGGAGTTGGCCAGCGGGATCGCGACGAACCGGGCGTCGACGACACCGCCGGCGACGTCGGGCAGCAACGGCGTGTACAGCATGTAATCGACCGGGGAAATCATCGTGATGTCGACCGAGGCGTGCTTTCGGCGAAAAATTCGGGCCAGACGCTGCGCGCAGGTGAATCCGGTGAATCCGCTACCAACGATCACAATGGAGGTCACCCGTTCGAGTGTAGGGCGGGGTGCGGGGATTTGGGGATCGCCCGCACAGCCCACGGGTAGCGGGTAGTGCGAAAGCGATTGGCTGCGAAGCCATTACACCGCCGGCCGAATGCTTTCAGGCTCGTCGGTGAAGATCTGCGACTCGCCGCCCTTTGCCCCGGAACAGCCCCCGTTCGTCAGCGGTCCTCTTGCGCTTCGCTATTTGGCTCATAGGATTGAGGTTTGTGCGTGGGCTCGCCGAACTCGACGTCGTAACCGCGGAGGAATCGGGGTCCGGATGTGATGAGTAACAACGCGGTCGTCGCCCGGTTGACGGAATTGGTGGCAAATCTCGAACGCGACGAAACCGAAACCTCAGCTGGTTTGCACGAACTGATCGACAGCGGGGTTCGGCATGTGACCGGCTGTCAGTACGCGGGGATCACCCTCGCCGACAAGAGCAAGGCCGTCACCAATGTGGTGTCCACGCACCGGTATCCGATGCTGCTCGATGCCATCCAGAATCAATACGGGGAAGGCCCGTGCCTGGAGGCCGCGTGGCAGCACCACACCATGCACATCCACGATCTGAACGTCGAAGAACGCTGGCCGCGTTATCAACGGCACGCGCTCGAGCAGACGCCGATCCGCTCGATCCTGTCCTTCGAGTTGTTCGCGGGCCACGGCAGCATGGCCGCGCTCAACTTCTATGCCGACCGTCCGCGGGCATTCACCAATGACTCGGTGGATCTGGGCGACGTTTTCGCCACCCATACCGCGCTGGCGTGGTCGATGATGCGCCGCCAGGACCAATTCCGTAGCGCCTTGGCGTCGCGGGACATCATCGGTCAGGCCAAGGGCGTCGTGATGGAGCGGTTCAACCTCGATGCCGTCGAGGCTTTCGAGTTGCTGAGCCGCCTCTCGCAACAGTCGAACATCCGGCTGGCCGACATCGCGAAGGCGCTGATCGACAGCGAGCATCCCCTCAAGCGAAAAGACCGCTGAGCCGTCATTCCATGGGCACCGGGGCCGGCCTGCGTTCGCTTATCAGCCGCTCGCCCAGGTCGTAATCATCGTCGGCGTTGTAGGTCAGCACGCCGACCGCCGCCCCGCCCGACTCGTACCACACGGTGAACCCGTCGGGACGCTGTAGCAGGCGGCTGCTTTCGTACCCGTCCCCCCACGCGTGATACTTCACCGTCGCGTCGCCGATTGAGGTCCAAAACCCCGGCACACCATCCCATTTCAGCTGCTGGCCCGCCGCGCAGGCGCCAGCGATCTTGCCCTGGTCCTCCGCGTCCTGCCAGTGTTCGATCGCCAGATGGCGTCCGGCGACCTCGTGCCGGGCCAGCGCGACGTCGCCGCCGGCATACACATCGGACGCCGAGGTGGTCATGTCCGACCCGACGACGATCCGCGAATCACGCACCTGCAGACCCGCGTCGACGGCGATGCGACTCTGCGGAGCCACCCCCGTCGCGGCGAGCACCAGGTCGCAGTCGATGCTGACGCCGCTGCTCAGCCGCACCCCGGCCTCGGTGATTTCCTCCACTGTCGCACCGCCGGCATGCCGCGCACCCGCTTGCGTGACCAGGTCCCGCAACCGTTCGGCAGCCGCGCTGCCAAGGCGCTTCGCCTGCGGAAGTGGTTCTGGGGCAACCAAAGTCACCGGGATGCCGCGTAGCGCCAACGATGCCGCGGCCTCGCAGCCGATGAATCCGGAGCCGATCACGACTGCTGAGGTCGCGTTTTCGGCGGCATTGCGCAGCGCGGCCGCGTCGGCCAGCGAGCGCAGCAACTTGGCGCGATCGGCGCCGGGGAACGGTGGTGGCACCGGCGCCGCGCCACAAGCCAGGACCAAGGTGTCGAAGGCGTGGCCCTGATTGCCGGCGTACACCGCGTGTCCGGCGAGATCCAGCCGATCGACCCGCACGTTCGTTATGAGCTCGATCGACCGTTCGTCGAACCACTCCATGGGGTGTAGGGCGACATCGTCGGTCTTACCGCGCAGGTATTCCTTGCTCAACGGCGGTCGCGCATAGGGCGGATCGATGTCCGCGCTGATGATTCGCACCGGCGTGTCGGCGTCGTGTTCGCGGAAGGACTCCGCCGCGGCTACTCCCGCCGGCCCGCTCCCCACGATCAAAAGTCCCGAATCAGTCACTCCTCGGGTGATACCCGCAGCGGACCGGCTCAACACGCGCCGTTTCGGTGGGCAGGGGACGGGTATGAGCCATCCGTATGAAGGCTGTTACTTGGCACGGAAAACGCGATGTACGGGTCGAATCGGTGGCCGACCCGAAGATCAAAGAGCCCACCGACGCCATCGTCGAAATCACGTCGACCAACATCTGCGGGTCCGACCTGCACCTCTACGAGATCCTCGGCGCTTTCATGAACCCGGGGGACGTCCTCGGCCACGAGCCGATGGGGATCGTCCGCGAGGTGGGCACCGACACCGGTGACCTTCGGGTCGGCGACCGCGTCGTCATCCCATTCCAGATCTCTTGTGGCCGTTGCTACATGTGCGACGAGCAGCTCTACACCCAGTGCGAAACCACCCAGGTGCGAGATCAGGGCATGGGAGCCGCGCTGTTCGGCTACTCGGAGCTCTACGGCGAGGTGCCCGGCGGGCAAGCCGAACTGCTGCGTGTCCCGCAGGCCCAGTTCACCCACATCAAAGTGCCTGTGGGCCCGCCGGATTCGCGGTTCGTCTACCTCTCGGACGTGCTGCCGACCGCCTGGCAGTCGGTCGCGTACGCCAATATCCCGAAGGGCGGCACCGTGACCGTGCTCGGTTTGGGGCCCATCGGGGACATGGCCGCGCGCATCGCCGACCACCTCGGATATCGCGTCTTCGCGGTCGACCTGGTGCCCGAGCGTTTGGGCCGCGCCGCGAAACGCGGCATTCACACCATCGATTTGGGGCGGCTGGACTCCTCGCTCGGCGATGCGATACGCGATCTCACCGACGGGCGGGGCAGCGATTCGGTGATCGATGCGGTGGGCATGGAGGCGCACGGTTCCCCGGCCGGGAAGTTGGCACAGCAGGCCGCCGGCTTGTTGCCGGACGCGCTTGCCAAACCGCTCATGCAGAAGGCCGGCGTGGATCGGCTCAGCGCCGTGTACTCCGCCATCGACATCGTGCGGCGCGGCGGAACGATCTCCCTGATCGGGGTGTACGGCGGGATGGCCGACCCGCTTCCGATGCTCACCCTGTTCGACAAGCAGGTGACGCTGCGAATGGGGCAGGCCAACGTCAAGAAGTGGGTCGACGACATCATGCCGCTGCTGACCGACGACGACCCGCTGGGCGTCGACGACTTCGCGACGCACGTGCTGCCCCTCGACCAGGCCCCGCATGCATATGAGATCTTCCAGAAGAAGCAGGACGGTGCGGTGAAGGTCATACTCAAGCCGTGATCGTATCTGCCACAAGGCTTTTCCGCGTCTCACCAGGAAGGTAACTCGGTGCCGCCGTTTGACGGCCACAAGCGCAGGGTATTGAATGCGCCATGACCTCCGCAGAGGCCCCTGCCCCCACGCCTACGGGCGAAGTATGGCCGGGTAAGGCCTACCCCCTCGGCGCGACGTACGACGGCGCCGGCACCAATTTCGCCGTCTTCAGTGAGGTGGCCGAGCGGGTGGAGTTGTGCCTGTTCGACGCCGACGGCGCCGAAAGCCGCGTCACTCTTCCCGAGGTCGACGGATTCATCTGGCACGCCTACATACCCAACATCGAGCCGGGCCAGCGCTACGGCTACCGCGTGTACGGTCCGTACGACCCGCAGGCGGGCCTGCGGTGCAACCCCAACAAGCTGCTGGTGGACCCGTATTCGAAGGCCATCGACGGCAGCTTCGAGTGGAATCAGTCCTTATTCGCCTACAACTTCGGCGATCCGGACAGCCGCAACGACGACGACTCGGCGGCCAGCATGCCCAAGTCGGTCGTCATCAGTCCCTACTTCGACTGGGGCAACGACCGCCCGCCGGACCACCATTACGCGGACACGGTCATCTACGAGGCGCACGTCAAGGGCCTCACACAGACGCATCCGGACATCCCCGAACCGCTGCGTGGCACGTACGGCGCGGTGGCGCACCCGGCGATCATCGAGCATCTCAAGAGCCTCGGGATCACCGCTATCGAATTGATGCCGGTGCACCACTTCGCCAACGACTCCACCCTGATTGAGAAAGGGCTGTCAAACTACTGGGGCTACAACACGATTGGCTTTTTCGCGCCCGACTTCAAGTACTCCAGCGCCGCCACGCCGGGCGGGCAGGTGCAGGAGTTCAAGGCGATGGTGCGCTCCCTGCACGAGGCCGACATCGAGGTCATCCTCGACGTGGTCTACAACCACACCGCCGAGGGCAATCACATGGGCCCGACGCTGTCGATGCGCGGCATCGACAACGGCGCCTACTACCGGCTCGTCGACGACGACAAGCAGTACTACATGGACTACACGGGCACCGGCAACAGCCTCAACGTCGGGCATCCGCACGCGCTGCAGCTGATCATGGACTCGCTGCGGTACTGGGTCACCGAGATGCACGTCGACGGCTTCCGCTTCGACCTCGCCTCGACGCTGGCCCGCGAGTTCTACGACGTGGACCGGCTGGCGACGTTTTTCGAACTCGTGCAACAGGATCCGACCGTCAGCCAGGTCAAGTTGATCGCCGAGCCGTGGGACGTCGGGCCCGGCGGCTACCAGGTGGGCAACTTCCCGCCGCAGTGGACCGAGTGGAACGGCAAGTACCGCGACACCGTTCGCGACTTCTGGCGCGGCGAGCCCGCCACTCTCGACGAGTTCGCCTACCGGCTGTCGGGGTCGGCCGACCTCTACGAGCACACGGCGCGGCGGCCGGTGGCCTCGATCAACTTCGTCACCGCGCACGACGGGTTCACCCTGCGCGACCTGGTGTCCTACAACGAGAAGCACAACGAGGCCAACGGCGAGGACAACAACGACGGCGAAAGCCACAACCGATCGTGGAACTGTGGGGCAGAGGGGCCCACCGACGACCCGGGAATCGACGAGTTGCGTGGTCGCCAGCAGCGCAACTTCATCACCACGCTGCTGTTGTCGCAGGGTGTGCCGATGCTCTGCCACGGCGATGAAATCGGTCGCACGCAGAACGGCAACAACAACGGCTACTGCCAGGACAACGAGATCACCTGGATCAATTGGGCCAACGCCGACGAGGCCCTGCTGGAGTTCACCCGCGCGGTATCGGCATTGCGCGCCGATCATCCGGTGTTTCGCAGGCGCCGGTTCTTCTCCGGTAAGCCGGTGGGCCGCCGCGGCCAGGGCGGCCTTCCCGACATTTCCTGGTTCACCCCCGAGGGTGCCGAGATGACCGACGAGGACTGGGGTGCCGGTTTCGCAAAATCCGTCGCGGTCTTTCTCAACGGCGACGGCATTCCCGACCGTGACGCGCGCGGGCAGCGGCTCGTCGACGACTCGTTCCTGCTGTGCTTCAACGCCCACTATGAGCCAATCGAATTCACCCTTCCACCAAAGGAATTCGGTGCCAACTGGCGCACCGTGGTGCACACCGAGATCGCGGAGGCGGCGCCGAACGCTGAGCTGTCCGCAACGGACAAGTTCACCGTGGACGCCCACACCGCCGTGGTTCTGCAAGCCATTCCTTTGGACTAGCCGGCACCAGACCAGACCGGCCCGTTTGCTGATGTCGCGATATCAGTTAGTTTTTGCAGACAATATTCGTGCCGCCGAACCGCTCGGCGTCGCTATCAGACATCGGTGTCAGACGCCGCCCGGAAGGGAAGGGGCAGCTGATGGACAGCTCCGGCCCCGGCGCGCATCTGGACGCAAAGGTGGCCCGGTATCGAACCGGGGCGGTACTGATCGTCTTCGCCGTCACCATCTCGTCGTGGTTGGGCTGGGCAACCCGCACCGAGCCGTTGACGCGGATCTACCCTGACTGGCCGCCGATGACGCCGTGGACCGCGGTCTGGCTCGCGGCGCTTGGTGCGGCGATCCTGTTGCAATCGGGACATCTCACGCCCCCCCGCGTCTGGGCCGGGCGCGGCCTCGCCGTGCTGGTTGCAGCCCTTACCGTCGCGATCCTCATGGAGCACGCGACCGGTGCGGCATTCGGTCTCGACCGCATGTGGTTCGCCGAGACGGTCCGGATGTGGCAATGGCCGTCGCCGGGCCGCCCGAGCCCGCAGACCTCATTGGCCATCCTGCTGCTGGCCGTCGCCACGGCGCTGATCCGCGTCGATCGGTGGACCCGCCTGGCCTGGCCCATCTGCGTGGCGGGTGCCGGGTCCATCCCGTTCATCACCGTCGGCGCCTACCTGTTCGACGCCTTGGCTCTGGTGGGCGTCACGCCGTCCGCGGGCGAGGCGGTTTCGACGGCGTCGGCATTGCTGCTGCTCGTCATCGCGATATCGCTGGCAAGGGTTGACCGGTTCCCACTCGGCTGGCTGCTCGACCGGCCCGACTGGCGGTCCCTGGTGCGCTTGGTGTGCATCCTCGGCGGGTTCCCGATCGTCGTGGCACTGTCGAGGCCCGCCTTCCTGGCGCTCGGTGTGGGCGCGCACGCTGAGTGGACCTTCTCGATCCTGTTGGGCACCGTCATCGTCGGGGCGGTCACGTTCTACTTCAGCCAGCGCGAACAGAAGCTGCTGATCGAGAAGCAATTGGTCAGCAAGGAACATGCCGACGCCGAGACGCGCTATCGCATCCTGGCAGACAACGCGGTCGACATCGTCGTTCTCCTGCGCGGCGGCGAGGTTGCGTGGGTCTCGCCCTCTGTGGAGGCCGCGCTGGGAGGGCCGCCCGACCGATGGATCGGCCCGGGTCTTCGCCGCCGCATTCACCCCGACGACCGGGACACTCTCGCGGCCGCGCTGCAGCGGATCGCCGGCGGCGAGGCGGTCCTGCACCGGTTCCGGGTCCGCGCCGTCGACGAGGAATACCACTGGATTCACGGACACGGGAAGCCCTACGTAGACGCCGAAGGCAACACCGACGGGCTGATCGCGGCGCTGCGCATCGTCGACGACCAGGTCGAGGCGGAGCAGCGCCTCGAACGGCTGGCCCGGTTCGACACCCTCACCGGACTGGTCAACCGGGCCGAGGCCATCGGCCGGCTGGAGGCCGCCCTGGAGCAGCCAAGACGCCCAGGAACGGGCGTCGGCGTCCTGTTCTGCGACGTCGACTACTTCAAGGAAATCAACGACACCTGGGGACACGGCATCGGCGACGCCGTGTTGGCGGCCTTGGCGGCCCGGATCCGCGCCAGCGTCCGGCAAGGGGACACCGTCGGCCGCACGGGCGGCGACGAGATACTCATCCTGCTGCCCGGCGTCCACGACATCGACGAGGTCGCCGAAATCGCCGAGAAGATCCGCTGCCGTGCCGCGGAACCGATTCAGCTGTCCGAGACGACGATCTGCGCGACCCTGAGCATCGGTGCCACGATTGCCCTTCCCGGAGAACCGGTTTCGTCGATCACGGCCCGTGCGGACGCGGCGATGTACCAGGCCAAGTCCGGCGACAAGAACACCGTCATCCGGGTTTAGGGGGTCACGACCCCGCTGGCTGCTTAGCCCGTATAACCGATCAGGTAGGTTTTTGCCGACAGCATCTCCCATGGTGTGTGCGACGTGAAAGGGCGGATATGTCAAGGACAGTGGTGGTTGGCGCGTCAAGTGGTCTCGGACGCTGCATAGGTGTCGGCCTCGCGCAGCGGGGCGACCAGGTTGCGCTGCTGGCCCGGCGTAAAGAACGCATCGAGGCCGCGGCCAACGACGCGGGCCCGAAAGCGATCGCCGTCGAATGCGATGTCACCGACGAGGCGTCGTGCCGGACCGCGATCAACGCGGCGGCCGACGCGATGGGCGGCATCGACAACCTCGTCTATACCCCGGCCGTCGGGCCGCTGGTCAAGATGGTCGACACCGACGCGGAAACGTGGCGGAGCGTCTTCGACACCAATGTCATCGGCGCGGCGCTGGTGACGGCGGCGGCGATGCCGCACTTGACGGAGTCCGCGGGCAAGGTGATCTACCTGGCATCCGACGCCGGAACCTTCGGGCCCCCCTGGCCGGGTCTCGGAGCGTACGGCGTCAGCAAGGCGGCCCTCGAACGGCTCGTGGAGGCCTGGCGCGCCGAGCACCCCGACATCGGATTCACCAACCTGATCGTCGGGGAGTGCGCCGGCGGTGAGGGCGACAGCGCAACCGGCATGAACATCGGCTGGGATATGGACCTCGCCATGAAGGCCGTCCCGCTGTGGGCATCCCGTGGCTGCATGCCGGGCAAGTTGATGCCGATCGAGGACCTCATCGAGGTGGTGCACACGATCCTGCGGGTGGATTCCGCGACGTCGATGCCGCTGGTGGTGGCCAGGGGAGCATCGGCCAGCCCCGCGGCCTTCGCGGACTCCGCGCAGTCCTGAGCTCCCGAAATCGGCTACTGCCGGCCCAGCTTCTCGCGGACCAGGTCGGTCACGAAGCGCCGGGATGACGTCGGCCTGAAGGCGCGCGCGGCGTCGGTGAGCGCGTCGCGCGAACTCGTCGGCAACTCGATGTCGGCCGCCGCGACGTTGAACTCGAGCTGCTCGACGCTGGAGGCCCCGGGGATGGCGACGACGCCGGGCAGGCTGATCAGCCAGGCCAACGCCACCTGCGCCGGTTTGGCGTCGACCTCGGCCGCGACGTCACGCAGCGTTTGCAGCAGCGGCTCGACGCGGCGCAGGTTCTCGGTGCTGAACAGCTTGTTCAGCGCGCGAATGCCGCCGGGACGGTTGTCCGGGCCGTACTTGCCACCGAGCAGTCCCTGCGCGAGCGGGCTGTAGGCGATGATGATGCGCTTCTCCAGCTCGGCGAAGGGGACCAGGTCCGCCAGTGCGCCGGCATGGGCGAGCGAAAAGTGCACCTGGTTGCTGATGACCGGCCGCCCGAGCGCCGCATCGGCCTTGCGCCAGCGCGCGAGCGAATAGTTGGAAACCCCCGCCGCCCCGATCTGGCCGCCGTCGAGCAATTCCCGCATCCCCGGCATGATCACCGAATCCGGGACGACCGGATTGGGTTGGTGGACCTGGTACAGCGGGATGCGGTCCAGTCCCAGCCGCTGGGCGCTGGCGCGCTCGCGCTGCTTGACCACGGCGGGGAAGGGAGCGACCGGGAAGACCTTGCTGGCCACCGCGACCTCGGCGCGTTCGTCGCCGAGCGCCTCACCGAGGATTCGCTCGCTCTTTCCCAGCCCGTACACCTCGGCGGTGTCGAACAGAGTCACCCCCAGGGCGCGGGCCCGGCGCACGATGTCGCGCGCGGCGCCGCCGGCATAGCCTTCGCCGTAACCCCATTCGCGTGACCCGAACTGCCAAGTGCCCAGGCCGATTCGACTGACCGGCCCCACCCTGTCGACGTCGACATATTTCACAAGCCCACCCCCTCGTTACGCCCACCCTAGCCCGGGATCTTGCCGAGGATGTCGTTCGCGATGCTCACCGACGCCAGCCGCGGCCGGTCGGCGTCCGCGGTGCCGCGGGAGGAGACCAGCAGGTCGACGACGACGTTCGCCTTGGCCGCGATGGCGCGAGTGGAGCGCACCTGAATGCCTTTGGGATTCAGGTCGAGCGTGGTGATCCCGTTGCCGGCATCGGCGGGAACGCCCACGGAAAACGGAATCGGCTGCCCGCTGGGCATCGTCGCGTTGACGGTCGTGCCACCGCATTGGTGCCATCCCGCCAGCAATTGCGCCAGCTGTGATTGGGCGGTTGGGGGATCGCGGAATGCCGCGACGCCCTCGATGATCTGTATCGACTTGAGAAACGTGCGGGTGTCGGTGAATTCCTGCGCGCGATAGCCGGCGATGTCCTCGGTGTAGGCGTCCGGGGTTCCGGGTGCGATGCTGCCCCAGCATTCCGGACGGTCGACGGCGCCCTCTTGGTCAGAGGCGGCCGGCTTGTCCCACGTCGCACCGGCCTCGAGGTTCTGATCATCCGCGATGTTCTTGAGTGCATCCAGCCCGGGCAACAGCGTGCGCACGGAGTCCGGCGCGACGGCGGGCGGCGGGGGCGCCGGGGCCGCAGCGGAAGTGGGGGACTGGGCCGCCTGAGTGGACGTGGACAGAGGCAGGACGGCCCACACGGCCAGGGCGACGACGGCGAGGGTGATGAACACATACGACAGCACCACGCCCGCCACCGCGCGTTCCCGGCCCGGCTCGCCGGTGTGCCGGATCTGCGCCAGCCCTCGGTGTCCGAGAATCGCGCCCACGGGCGCGAACACGAATGCGAACAGCAACGACATGGTCGCCAACGCGTTGACGGGCGGGCGCCGCGGTGGTGCGGGCGGCGGTGTGGCGAAGGCGGGCGGCCCCGTCGTCGGTGGAACGGCAGGCTCGCGGCCCAGCGGGTCGTAACTCAGCGGGTTCTGCCAGTAAGAATTTTGCGGGTCGGTCACGCCGATACCTCCTCCGCGAGACCCTGCCGCGACTGTAGTTGACGCCGACGCCGTTGCCACAAAGGTTTACCTGCGGGCTGCGCGGGAAATCAGATTCGTCCTGGCAGGCCTACCCCGCGTGCATAGTGGAGACATCGCGTCCGAAGAACGAACAGGGCCGGGGTCCGGGACGGGAGGGGCCATGACAATCGACGGCGACAGCTTTGAATCGACTCTGCTGCGACGGCCTACCGCCGACGGCTCCGTCGAGCGGCAGCATCTGTACACGGTGATCAGCCAGGTCGACGAGTTGCTGAAGCGCGGCGAGACCGACCCCGAGTCGGCATTGCTGGAAATCATCAAGACCAACGTGGTCTCCATTCCCGGTGCCCAGTACGCGGGCGTGACCACGGTCGAAAAGGATGGCGACCTGATCACGCTGGCTGCCACCCACGATTTCCCGAAGATGCTCGACGACGTTCAGCGCGAGGTCCGAGAGGGCCCCTGCCTGTCAGCGGCGTGGAGCCAGCACACCATCCTGATCGACGATCTGGCGACCGACGACCGCTGGCCCCGCTACCGCGACATGGCGCTGGAGCGCACGCCGGTGCGTTCCGTCCTCTCATTCCGGCTATTTGATGACGACAAGCTGTTGGGCGCCTTGAACTTTCAGGCGGAGAGGGCCGGAGTGTTCACCGAGGAGTCCATAGAAATTGGATTGGTATTCGCCGCACACACGTCGATGGCGTGGAACTCCATGCGTCGCGAACGGCAGTTCCGAAGCGCCCTGGCCAGTCGCGACATCATCGGTCAGGCCAAGGGAATCCTGATGGAGCGCTTTGACATCAACGCCTTGGCGGCCTTCGAACTTCTGCAGAAACTTTCGCAACAATCGAACACCAAGCTCGCCGACCTCGCGGAGAGACTGATCGCCATCGACCACCCACCGGCACAAACTTAGTCAGGGAGTCAAGCCGAGTCCGGCAGTGCGGCGTTTACCGCAGACGACCGCGGCCCCAGTCACACGAGTTCGCACTTAGTCCGATCGGCTGTGGTCATTACATCGAGGCGCCGTTGGTAAGTCGCGCCTCAGCGGTTTGCTTTCGCCGAGCGCGGGTAAAGGCCCGTATGGTCGTCCCTCTTCAGTGGTCGCAACATTCCCAGGCGGAGCATCACGCGAGGCGGGGCACAAGGCATTACGTCGTTGACATGCGGCGTGATGGACAGTGGCTGCTGTCGCTGTACACGGTATTGGCCGATAAACCGGACCACGCCGAAGAAGAGCTTTGTCGCTACCTCCCGTCGTCGCTGGAAGAAGCGAAAGAGGTTGCTCAGCGGCTGGCAGGAGAGCAGCCGTGGGTAGCCGCCCCGAGGGCGGTCACGCTGGCTACCGGACAATCGCTCTATCCGGACCGATCGTTCGCTACTAGACCGACCGATATCGAGCAGACGCCCGCCACTTAGGGCGCTCGAAATGTGAGCCCCCGTTCGCTTTTCGCCGATCGCAGCGAGGAGAGTTCGGTCGGCGTGCGACCTAGTGGGCCGAACCGGAGAACCCCCGCGGGTGGATGTAGTGGGGGCACCGACCCCCGGTTCGGCGTCTCGACAATATCGGCAAGCAAGCTGCGCGGCGTCGTTTTG
>NZ_JAFAUS010000259.1 GCF_019243155.1 Mycobacterium sp. | reverse complement strand
CTGTCGGCCTGCACCCAGGCGGTGATGTGCGCGGAGGTCGGGCATCTGGAGCTGGCCCACGACTACGCCTACGAAGCCGCCCTGATCGATCTGCGCGACCTGCACAGCAACACCCGCGACGGGCTGCACATGGCGTCGCTGGCCGGCGCGTGGATGGCGCTGGTCAATGGTTTCGGCGGCCTACGCGACGACGAGGGCATCCTGGCGCTGGATCCCCAGCTGCCCGACGGCATTACCCGGCTGAGGTTTCGGCTGCGGTGGCGCGACTTTCGGGTGACGGTGGACGCCAACCACTCCGACGTCACCTACACCCTGCGCGACGGACCCGGCGGCGAGTTGACGATCCGGCACGCGGGCGAGGAGATCGTCCTGAGCACGGAGAAGCCCACGACCATCGAAGTGCGGCGGCGCAAGCCCCTGCTGCCGGCCCCGCCGCAGCCACCGGGCCGTGAGCCGCTGCACCGCCGCACGCTGGCGCGCGACGTGGCGGCCTACGGCGCGGCCCAATAGTTCACTGCGGTCCCAGAATCCGTCCCACCTCGGCGGTCACAGACTCCTGTAGTTCGCCTTCCGGCAGGTCCTCAATCCCGGTGGCCGTGCGCAGGATCGGCGCGAACAGGCGCCAACAGAATTGCAGCGCAAGGGCATTGGCGACAGCGAGCCGCGCGCGCGTCTCGTCGTCGTAATCCGGCAGCACCATGTCGAGCAGTGCCGCGATGTTGGGGAAGCGCTTCTGCAGCTGTCCCGCCGGATAACCGTCGAGCACGGTGCGGGCCATCACCCGCATCTGACGGTCGAGCGCCTGTTCGATGGTGTCGGGGCCCGCTTCGGTGCGCAACAGTTCGGTCAGCGTGGCGCCCAGGTGATCGAGCACGGCGCCCACCAAGTTCTCTTTGGTGCCGAAGTGCCGGAACACCAAGCCGTGGTTGACGTTGGATCGTGCCGCGATGTCGCGGATCGACGTGGCGGCCGGACCGCGCTCGGCGAACAGGTCGGTGGCGGCGGCCAGGATCGCCGCGGCGACTTCCGTCCGCCCGGTTGGTGTTTTTCCGCGGCCTGTTGCGGAGGCTGTAGTCATGTGACTACACTACCAAATGTAGTCAGTTGACTACACCCATTACACTGAAGGAATCGACGAACAAATGACAGGTCAGATCACCGTCACCAAGCTGGGAAGCCGGATCGGCGCCCGGATCGACGGGGTGCGCCTCGCCGGCGACCTCGACGAGGCCGCGGTCGAGAAGATTCACCAGGCGCTGTTGGCCCACAAGGTCGTCTTCTTCCGCCACCAGCACCACCTCGATGACCAGCAGCAGCTCGCGTTCGCACGGCTGTTGGGCACGCCGATCGGGCATCCGGCCGCATCCGTGCTGTCGGCCGACAACGCGCCGATCATCACGCCGATCAACTCCGAATTCGGCAAGGCCACCCGCTGGCACACCGACGTCACGTTCGCGGCCAACTATCCGGCCGCCTCGATCCTGCGGGCCGTCACGCTCCCCCGCTACGGCGGCTCGACGCTGTGGGCCTCCACCGCGGCGGCATACGACGAACTGCCCGAGCCGCTCAAAGCCCTGGTCGAGAACCTGTGGGCGGTGCACTCGAACCGGTATGACTACGTGACCACGGACTTCGAGGGCGGGCTGACCGAGGCGCAGCGCGCGTTCCGGCAGGCGTTCGAGAAGCGGGAGTTCCGCACCGAGCATCCCGTCGTGCGGGTGCACCCGGAGACCGGTGAACGCACCCTGCTGGCCGGCGACTTCGTGCGCAACTTCGTCGGCTTGGAAAGCCACGAGTCGAACGTGCTGCTGGAACTGCTTCAACGGCGAATTACCGTGCCGGAGAACACCATTCGATGGAACTGGATGCCCGGCGACGTTGCCATGTGGGACAACCGCGCAACCCAGCACCGGGCGATCGACGATTACGACGACCAGCCGCGGCTGATGCACCGGGTCACGTTGATGGGCGATGTGCCCGTCAACGTGCACGGCGAGCGCAGCCGGGTGGTCAGCGGCGCACCGCTCGAGGCGATCGAGGTAATCGCGAGCTAGCCGGCGTCGGCCGCGGAGCGGACCGGGCTGATCGGCAACCAGCGCAGCGCGCCGGGCGCGCCGTCCGGCACCACGGGGTGCCCGGGAGGGATCGGATCCAGCCGGCGATAGGGCTGGCCCTGCGCGGGGCGCAGATCGGCCTCGCCCTTGTTCGGCCACAGCGAGGCGGCCCGCTCGGCCTGCGCGGTGATGGACAGCGACGGGTTGACACCCAGGTTCGCCGAGATCGCCGAGCCATCCACCACGAACATCGTCGGGTAGTTGTAGACCCGGTGATAGGGGTCGATGACCCCGTGCTCGGGGCCGTCGCCGATCACCGCGCCGCCGAGGAAGTGCGCGGTCAGCGGGATGTTGAACAGCTCGCCCCAGGTGCCGCCGGCCACGCCGTCGATCTTCTCCGCGATGCGCCGCGTGACCTCGTTGCCCGCCGGGATCCAGGTCGGGTTCGGCTCGCCGTGCCCCTGCTTGCTGGTGTACCAGCGGATGCCGAGCTTCCCGCGTTTGGTGAACGTGGTGATCGAGTTGTCCAGGTGCTGCATCACCAGCGCGATCATCGTGCGCTCGCTCCACTGGCGGGGATTGAGCAGCCGCATGATGCCGCGCGGGTCCTCGCGCGCGCTCTTGACCAGCTGCCGCCAGCGGGGCACGTCGGTGCCCTCGGGGCCTGGGCCGTCGGTCATCAGCGTCTGCAGCAGGCCCATCGCGTTGGAGCCCTTGCCGTAGCGGCACGGTTCGACGTGGGTGTCCGACGTCGGGTGGATCGACGACGTGATCGCCACTCCGTGGGTGAGATCCAGCTCCGGGGAGACCTCGAGGCGGCCGGCGCCGACGATGGATTCGGAGTTGGTCCGGGTGAGCACGCCGAGCTTCTCGGACAGGCGCGGCAGCCGGCCCGTGTCCTTCATCTTGAACAGCAGGTGCTGCGTGCCCCAGGTGCCCGCGGCCAGGATCAGATGCGTCGCGGTGTAGGTCCGCCGATCGCGGCGCAGCCAGCTGCCGGTGCGCACGGTGCGCACCTCCCACGGCCCGTCGGGCCGCTGCTCGAAGCTCTTCACCGTCGTCATCGGATGCACTTGGGCGCCCGCCGATTCCGCGAGGCCGAGGTAGTTCTTCAGCAGCGTGTTCTTGGCGCCGTAGCGGCAGCCCGTCATGCAGCAACCGCACTCCAGGCAGCCGGTGCGTTCGGGGCCGGCGCCGCCGAAGTACGGGTCCGGCACCGTCTTGCCCGGGGTCTTGGTGCCGTCGGGCCCGAAGAACACCCCCACCGGGGTCGGCACCCAGGTGTCGCCGCATCCCATGTCGTCGGCGACGGCCTTCATGACGCGGTCGGCGTCGGTGACCGTGGGGTTCTCGACCACGCCGAGCATGCGCCGCGCCTGGTCGTAGTGGGGCATCAGTTCGCTACGCCAATCGGTGATATGCGACCACTGCCGGTCGGCGAAGAACGGGTCCGGCGGCACGTACAGCGTGTTCGCGTAGTTGAGCGAACCGCCGCCCACCCCGGCGCCGGCGAGGATCATCACGTTCTTCAGCGGGTGGATGCGCTGGATGCCGTAGCAACCCAGCCTCGGCGCCCACAGAAACTTGCGGAGGTCCCAGGACGTCTCGGCGAACTCCTCGTCGGAGAAGCGGCGCCCGGCCTCCAATACGCCGACGCGATAACCCTTTTCCGTCAGTCGCAATGCGCTGACGCTGCCCCCAAAACCCGAACCGATGATCAGGACGTCGTAATCCGGCCTCATCGGACCAGTATGGCCTTACCGGCCGGTAACGAGCCAGCGACCCCCGCGCGGGTCAGCTGCCGACCGTCAGGCCCACCTTCTGGAATTCCTTGAGATCGCAGTAGCCGGCCTTGGCCATTGATCGGCGCAGGCCACCGACCAGATTCAGGGAGCCGAACGGGTCGTCGGACGGCCCGTTGAGGACCTGCTCCAGCGACGGGCGTTCGCCGACGGCGATCTGCATCAGGGCGCCGCGCGGCAACGACGGGTGTGCGGCGGCGTTCGGCCAGAACCACCCCTCGCCAAGCGCCTCGGCGCTTTCGGCCAACGGCGTGCCCAGCATCACCGCGTCGGCACCGCAGGCGATGGCCTTGGCCAGTTCGCCGGAGGTGTGAATGTCACCGTCGGCCAGCACGTGCACGTACCGCCCGCCGGTCTCGTCGAGGTATTCGCGCCGCGCGGCCGCGGCGTCGGCGATCGCGGTGGCCATCGGCACGCTGATGCCCAACACCTCGTCGCTGGTGGTCACCCCCTGGGTGGAGCCGTAGCCAACGAGGACGCCGGCCGCGCCGGTGCGCATCAGGTGCAACGCAGTGCGGTGGTCGAGGACCCCGCCGGCGACCACCGGCACGTCGAGTTCGGAGATGAACGTTTTCAGGTTCAGTGGTTCACCGTCGCTGGCCACCCGCTCGGCGGAGACGATCGTGCCCTGGATGACGAGCAGGTCGATGCCGGCCTGCAGCAACACCGGGGTGAGCGCCTGGGCGTTCTGCGGGCTGACGCGGACCGCGGTGGTCACCCCGGCCTCCCGGATGCGGGCTACCGCCGAGCCCAGCAGGTCGGGGTTCAGCGGCGCGGCGTGCAGCTCCTGCAGCAGCCGGATCGCGGCCGACGGCTCGGGTTCCTTGCTGGCGGCCTCGACCAACTGCGCGATCTTGGGCGCGACGTCGGCGTGCCGCCCGATCAGCCCTTCGCCGTTGAGGACGCCGAGTCCGCCGAGCCGGCCCAGCTCGATCGCGAACTCCGGTGACACCAGGGCGTCGGTGGGGTGGGCAACCACCGGGATCTCGAAGCGGTAGGCGTCCAGCTGCCACGCCGTCGTGACGTCCTGCGACGAGCGGGTCCGCCGCGACGGGACGATGCTGATTTCGCTGAGCTCAAAGGTGCGACGGGCGTTGCGGCCCATCCCGATTTCGACCATGGCCAGTTCGCTGTTCACCGGGCGTAGTAGTTGGGCGCTTCGACCGTCATGGCGACGTCGTGGGGGTGGCTTTCGCGCAGGCCGGCCGCTGTGATCCGGACGAACTGGGCCTGGTGCAGCGCCTCGATGGTGGGCGATCCGGTGTATCCCATCGCCGCGCGCAGGCCGCCGGTCAGCTGATGGATCACCGAGGACAGCGGGCCGCGGAACGGCACTCGGCCCTCGATGCCTTCGGGCACCAGCTTGTCCTCGGACAACGCGTCGTCGGCGAAGTAGCGGTCCTTGGAGTACGACCTGCCAGTGCCCCCACCCCCGCTGCGTCCCGCCATCGCGCCGAGTGACCCCATGCCGCGGTAACTCTTGAATTGCTTGCCGTTGACGAAGATCAGCTCGCCGGGGGCCTCGGCGGTACCGGCCAGCAACGAGCCGAGCATGGCCGTCGAGGCGCCCGCCGCCAGCGCCTTGGCGATATCGCCGGAGTACTGCAGCCCGCCGTCGGCGATCACCGGCACGCCCGCCGGGCCGCACGCCGCGACGGCTTCCAGTATCGCGGTGATCTGTGGCGCGCCGACGCCGGCGACCACCCGGGTGGTGCAGATCGAACCGGGTCCGACGCCCACCTTCACCGCGTCCGCGCCGGCCTGGACCAGGGCCGCGGCCGCCGACCGGGTCGCGACGTTGCCGCCGATCACCTCGACCTTCTCGCCGACCTCGGCCTTGAGTTTGCCGACCATGTCGAGCACCGTGCGGTTGTGCGCGTGCGCGGTGTCGACGATCAACACGTCGGCCCCGGCGTCGACCAGCATCATCGCCCGGACCCAGGCGTCGCCCCCGACGCCGACGGCGGCGCCGACCAGCAGCCGGCCGTCGCTGTCCTTGGTGGCCAGCGGGTGCTGCTCGGTCTTGACGAAGTCTTTGACGGTGATCAGCCCGGTCAGCCGGCCGTGGCCGTCGACGATGGGCAGCTTCTCGATCTTGTTGCGGCGCAACAGGCCCAGCGCCGCGTCGGCGCTGACACCCTCCTGGGCGGTGATCAGCGGGGCTTTCGTCATCACCTCGGCGACCTGCCTGGTCGGGTCGACCTCGAAGCGCAGATCGCGGTTGGTGATGATGCCGACCAGCGCGCCGGAGTCGTCGACCACCGGCAGACCGGAGATGCGGAACTTGGCGCACAGCGCCTCAACCTGAGCCAGCGTGTTGTCCGGCCGGCAGGTGACCGGGTCGGTGACCATGCCGGCCTCAGAACGCTTGACCATTTCGACCTGGCCGGCCTGTTCGGCCACCGGCAGATTGCGGTGCAGCACACCCATGCCGCCCGCCCGGGCCATCGCGATGGCCATCCGCGACTCGGTGACGGTGTCCATCGCCGAGCTGACCAGCGGCACCTTGAGCCTGATCTTCTTGGTGAGCTGGCTGGACGTATCCGCAGTGGCGGGAACCACATCGGAAGCGGCGGGAAGCAGCAACACGTCGTCGAAGGTGAGCCCAAGCATGGCTACCTTGTTCGGGTTGTCGCCCCCCGTGGGCACCGGATCATCGGCCAGCCCCGCTACGCGCACGTAGGGGCTGCCGACGAGGTCGGAGCTGTCTTCCAGGTGGGACATGCCACGGGTCATCGGTGGGGCCCTCCATGCGATGCGACGTGAGATTCCCATCCTATCGGCTCGATTGCCCACCGACGCGCTTGCAAGGGCGTGCCGCGAGCGCCAAACGGCACGGAAACGGTGGGTAGCTCCCTGCTGGCGTTATCCGGGCCCGGCTGCGTAGGCTAGGGGGCGTGCGCGACCACCTCCCCCCGGGTTTGCCACCCGACCCGTTCGCCGATGACCCTTGCGACCCGTCGGCGGCGCTGGAAGCCGTAGAGCCAGGGCAGCCGCTGGACCAGCAGGAGCGGATGGCGGTCGAGGCCGATTTGGCGGATCTGGCCGTCTATGAGGCGCTGTTGGCACACAAAGGCATTCGCGGGCTGGTCGTGTGCTGCGACGAGTGCCAGCAGGATCACTACCACGATTGGGACATGCTGCGGGCCAACCTGCTGCAGCTGCTGATCGACGGCACCGTCCGCCCGCACGAACCCGCTTATGACCCCGAGCCGGATGCCTACGTGACGTGGGATTACTGCCGGGGATACGCCGACGCCTCGCTCAACGAAGCGACGTCGGACGCCGACGGTTTCGGCCGCCGAATCTGATTTACGGAGTGCCCGGTACCATCGCGGACGGCGTCTGGCCGTGATCGTGATGCCGGTGCTTGCTCCACGACTGCGGTGGCGACGAGGTCACTGATCCACTCGCCGACGGACTCGACGGCGAGAACGTCGTCGGCGGCGCGGCGGTCGGAGTCGGGGTCCACGACGGTGTCGTCGAGGCGACCGGCAACGTCGCATCCGGATTGCGCGTTTCGATCTTGACGTTCATCAGAGCCAACTGATTGGCCAGGTCCTGTTTGCTGGCGGGGTCGCTGATCGACTGCACCATGCTGCTGACCTCGGCCAACTGGGTTTGGGCCTGGTCCCACTGGCCTCGGTCGATCGACTCCTGCACCTTCGCCAGATCAGCCTTGGCGGACAACATGACCTGCTTTTCGTTGACCCGTGGCTGGTCGAAGAACATCGCGTGGATCCCGTACAGCGCGTCGCCCTGGTGCGCCTCGACCACCATCGCGCCGAAGCCGCTCATGACCAGCAGCGCCGCGGCAACCGATCCGATGGTCGCCAGGCCGCGACGGCCCCGTCCGCGCTCGGCCAATCCGGCTCGCAGCGCTCCGACCGCCTCCTCGGGCGTGACCAGGGCGCTGGCCGGCGGCCACCTCAAGTTGTCGCGCCAGTCCTCGAGGAGAGTGGTCAACGCGTTGGCGTCGGGATCGTCGACATCCACCGGCCTTCGCCCGGCGAGCGCGTCGAGAAGTAGGTCGGTGTGAGCGAATTCGTCCAGGGATTCAGGCACAGTCACCTGCCGCAACCATCTCGGATTTCAGTCTTGTCAGCGCACGATGCTGAGCCACTCGGACCGCTCCCGTGGTGCTGCCCACTGCCGCCGCGGTCTCCTCGGCGGACAGGCCGACGACGACCCGCAGGATCAGGATCTCGCGCTGCTTGGCGGGCAGGATCTCCAGCAATTCGCTCATGCGGCTGACCGAATCGGCCTCAATGGCCCGCTGTTCCGGTCCCGCGTCGGACGACCATCGCTCGGGAATCGTTTCGGCGGGATACGAGAGATCACGGCCGGCGGCCCGATGAGCGTCCGCCACCTTATGAGCCGCGATGCCGTATAGAAAGGCCAGGAACGGTCTTCCCCGATCCCGATATCGCGGCAACGCCGTGATGGTTGCCAAGCACACCTCCTGCGCCACGTCATCCGCTGACAGGCCGCCCCGTTCGACTGTGCCGACTCGCGCCCGGCAATATCGCACGACAATCGGACGGATGGTCTCCAGCACCTCCCGGAGTGCGTTGTGGTCTCCTGCCACGGCCCGAGAAACCACAGCGTCCAGACGCTCGCCTTGACGCTCGCCTTGAATTGTCATCGACGGCGGTATCTCCAACGTTACGAACCGGGCACATCGCGGGCATTGGGGCTAACTAACGCCCTGACAATAACGGGCAAAAGGCCGTTTCAAGCGGAACGCCACGTTCCACCGGCGCGCCGCACCTGGCCTGCGCAGACATCGCGAATTTCGTGCAGCTGTTGTGCCGAAAACGCGACGCTTCCGATATCGATCAGCAAGCAGGCCAACGCCCACCGCAGGGGGATCAGCCCGAATCGGGCGGTGGCATCGAGCGCCGCGTCCGCCACGGCGCCGGCGCGCTCGACCGCGCCGGCGCTGCACAGCGCCGCTGCCATCACCACCTCGCTCTTCACCCGGTGCCGCACCGAAGCGACGGCCATCTCCCCCGCCAGCTCGATCCCCGCGGTGGCATGCGCGACGGCGGAATCGCCGTCGCCGCAAGCCATCGCGAGTTCAGCGGCCACCCAACGCCGGCGCACGCCGATCCGGTCGGGCACGACCGGATCGGCGCCCAGATCGGCGTCGACGCGGGCCAGCAGCGTCGCCGCCGCCGCGAGGCGGCCGACGCCCAGCGCGTCGGCCGCCAGTCCGGTCAGGGCATCGGCGCGCGCCTCGGGGTCGTCGCCGGCCAACGCGAGGGCACGGCCATCCCAGCCCCGGGCCAGGGCGTGCCAACCGAGTTGGCGCAGAAAGGATCCCTGCGT
>NZ_JAFAUS010000197.1 GCF_019243155.1 Mycobacterium sp. | reverse complement strand
GTCCTCCGGGTCGGTCGACATCGCGCGCTGCATCAGCTTCTGCGCGGAGACACCGTCGATCAGTGCATGGTGAACCTTGGTGTAGATGGCGAACCGACCATCTTTCAGGCCCTCGATGATGTGCGTCTCCCACAGCGGCCGGTGCCGATCCAGCAGGCTGCTGTGCCACCGCGACGTCAGCTCTAGCAGTTCGCGGACTCGTCCGGGCGACGGCAACGCCGAGCGCCGGACGTGGTATTCGATGTCGACGTCGTCGTCATACGCCCACGCCAGATTCGCGATGCCGCCGACGAACTTCGCCGGGCGTTTGCGGAAGGTGGGCTGAAAATCCTGCTGGGCGATCAACTGGTCGTAGAGCTCCCGAACGAATCCATGGCCCGCGCCGGGTGGCAACTCGAACAACTGCAAGCCGCCGACATGCATGGGATGTTCGCGCGATTCTCCCAGCAAAAACATCGAGTCGGTGGGCGCCATCAAATCCATCCACCCATTAGACGCGCCCGGGAAGAAACCCGCTAGCAATCGGTCAATCGGTAGCGACCGACCACGTCGACGTCGCGATCAGGTCACCACGCTCGAGTGCCGCGGCGCGGTGCTCGTGGACCTCCGCGTACTCGCGCGTGCTCACCATGTCGATGAACGCCTGCGGTGTCGGATACTCGACCAGCAGAATGACGTCCCACCAAGGCTTTTCGCCGTCCCCCACCACAAAGGTGGGAGCGGTACCCGCGTAACGGAGTGTGGCGCCCGCGCGCTGCAGGTGCGGCGTGACCTCCTCGATGTAGCGTCGGTAGGACTCTTCACCGCCCGGCGTTTTGAACTTCATCAGGTTGATCATCACCACGGGCGCGTCGCCGGGCCGCACCGCCAGTGCCGCGAACTGGTCAGCGGTTGGCTCCACCGAGCTGCTCATGTGAAATCTCCTTGCTCAGCGCAGTTATGCATCGACCCTAGCGGCCACGACAACGGCGCGGAGGAGATCAGACGCGAGAAGCCAGCCTGCCCACCCCGTCACCGCTCAGGTGCCGCAGCGCCCAGGGCCGCCCCGCGAGAACGGAGGCGAGGTGAGCGGCTTGCCCGGCGACCGTGAGGCCTCCGGCACGGTGAGACCAGTTCGCGTCTGTGGCAATCAGATTGAGGCCGCGTGCGCGTGCCGCCGCCGGGACGAAGGGGTTGGGCACTCGCACCTGAGTGTTCAGCACACCGACGACAGTCGACAGGGGCACCGCGGACTCCATTCCCAGGGCATAAGTGATGTCCAGTTCGTGGACGACGTGGTCGCCGAGCAGCAGCCGTTTCGGGAAAATGCGGCCGATTCCTCGCGGGCGGCGCGTCAGCCGTGTGAACTCGTCGACCAGTTGGGCTGGATCGCGTCGGGCGGCCAGCGTTTTTGCGAGATCGGTGTTCGCGGCGTCGAATGAACCGCGGTGCTTGAACATGCCGACGCCGACCGCTGACAGGGCGATACCGTACCCGACGACGAGGTGGGCCAGCACGTCGTGGTTGGTCCACTCGGTGCAAAGGCTGGGCTCGGTCCATTGCGCCGGGGTGATACTTCGCGCCAGCACGGCCAGCCTCGCGTCGTTGTCTAGTAACGCGTCACGCGACTCGGACACCGAGATGCTCCTGCAGGAAGGCTGTCTGATCAGCGAGTAGCGCGGCCAGCAGCGGTCGATGGTAGATCTGGAAGTGATCGCCGTCGTAGTGCCTGGCGACTCCGCGCGGCGCTGCCGAGGCGACGTCCTCGGCGTGACGCGGGTCCATCAAGGTCTCTCGCCGCGACACGCAAACAAGCAGTGGGGCTTCGATTTTCGTTGCATATCGCTTCGCGCTGGCCGCGGCGATGCCCAAGACGTCCATGGCTGCGATGCGATTATCGAACGAAGCGCCCGGCGGAACGGTGGAATACCAGCCGTCCAGCGCGCCGGCAACGGTTACCGCGGCCAGGGTGCCCGGGTTACCGACGATGGGGACGTATTTTCGGCCCGCTCTCCGCAAGCGACGCAGCGCATCACCGACGATCGCGGGTGTCAGCCGCAAGACGGGGCGCAACCCGTTTGGGCCCAGGGTCCCTGGCCCATGCACTATCGGGCATTGCACTATCACGGCCGCGAGGTCGGCCTCGCGTGCGGCCGCTTGCAGCACATGCAACGCACCCAAGCTGGTGCCCCAGAGCCCGAGCCTGGCCGAGTCGATACTGGATTGCTGCCGGAGACATTCCAGCGCGGTCTCGATGTCCTGCCGGTGCGCGCGCATGCTGAACTGCTGGCGAGGCGCACCGTCGGACTCCCCGGTGTATCGGTAATCAAACGCCAGCGTGGCGATGCCGGCCGCGGCGAAGTGCTGCTCATATTGGGAAAGCAGCATGTCGTGAGTGGCGCCTAGGCCATGCGCCAATACCAGGCCAGGATGCGGCCCGGGTCCGTCAGGCAGCGTCAGCCAGGCCGCACACCTGGTGCCGCCCGAAACAAAAGACAGTCTCGCGGTGTCGTAGGGAACACCCATGTGAGATCCTTTCAATATACGTACACCGTACGTTTCTAGTATGCGTACAACGTACGTGTCAAGGTTTGTCTACAACGAGGAGGGCGACCGCTACATGCGGGCACGATTCACTCTCGCCGAGGTACGGGCGCATGCGATCCGGATCGTCGATCAGGACGGACTCGGCGGCTTGAGCATGAGATCACTGGCCGCTTCACTCGGCACCGGACCGATGACTGTCTACAACTACGTCAAAGACCGTGAGCAGCTGGAGGGCCTTGTCGCCGAGGCGGTGCTGGCCGATGTCCGCCTACCGCGCCGAACGAAAGATTGGCACTCCGAGGTCAAATCGATAGCAACCGCCATCTGGCGAGCCGTGCGCCAACACCCGAACGCCGCACCGTTGGTGCTGACGCGCCGCACGGTATCCGCGGCCGGCTACCCTCCCGCTGAACGCCTCATCGAGGCACTCGGCCGTGCGGGGCTCAGCGACGCGGATCTGCTGGCGGCGTTTCGCGGGGTGCTCAGCCTCGTAATGGGCGCGGCCCAAGTGGAATTGGCGGGCCCGCTGCCCGCAGTTGACCGTGAACACTCGAATGCGACGGCAGCCAAACGAATCGGCGAGCTCGCCGGAACGGATCATCCACACATGGCCGCGCTGGCGGAAGCAAGCCAGCGCTCGACCATGGCGGCGGATTTCGAGCGAGCTTTGGACATGCTTCTCAACGGCATTCGAGCGGCTACAGCAGATCGGTGATCGTTTTTAGGCCCGCGTCGTACAGCACGCCGGGCAGCATGCCGCCATCGCATTCGATGGTGGTGCCGTTGACGAAGTCGGCCTCTCCGCCGGCGAGGAACACGCAAACCCTGCCCACCTCCGCGGGCTCGCCGGCACGGCGCATCGGCACGGCGGCGAAATACTTTGCGCCAGTGGGATCGTCTTTTGGGAGCACAAAGGACCGGAAGTTCTCGGTCATCGTCGGACCCAGAGCGATGCAGTTGACCCGAACCTCGGGTCCCCATTCCTCGGCCAGCGACCGGGTCAGGTGGTTAAGCCCACTTTTGGCCGCCCCGTAGGACACCAGCGTGGGCGATCCCGCCGGATGGCCGGCGCCGCTGGAGATGTTGATGATGCATCCGGTGCCGTCCTGCGTTCGCATCTGCCGGTATGTGCGGATCGCGAACCAGAGCGGGCTGATCAGATTCATCTGGACAGCGAACGCGTGGAAGAGTGCCGTGCGCTCGTACTCGTCGTCGCTGTCGGGAGCGCCCTGGATGCGTTGGACGAGTTCCGGGATGCATTCGGCGTGCGGGGCTGGGACCGTTCCACCGGCGTTGTTGACCAGGATGTCGACGCGGCCGTGGGTGGCGACGACGCCGGAGACGAGAGCGTCGATCGAATGGTAATCGCCTTGGTCGCAGACCATTTGGGAGGCGCGGTCCGCCCAGTCAGCCTCGATGCCGGGGATCCCATCCAGCGGCGAACGCGAGCAGCCGATGACCTTGGCGCCGGCGCGTAGCAATTCGTGCGCGATGCCCACGCCCACCCCGCGGCTGGTTCCGGTGACTATCGCGATCTTGCCGTCGAGCACGCTCATCTATCGACTCTCCTGCCGGAAGCGATGGTTGACAGTCACTGCCATACGGTCATACCGTGCCATTTCAGTCGGCGGCGTGTAAAGGGCGATCCCGGGAGGCATCGGTGAGCAGCGGTTCGAAACTTCGTGTCATCCAGTGGGCAACCGGAGGCGTCGGCAAAGCGGCCATCGGGTGCGTGCTCAATCACCCGCAGCTTGAACTCGCCGGCTGCTGGGTGCACAGCGCGGACAAGAACGGCGTAGACGTGGGCCA
>NZ_JAFAUS010000011.1 GCF_019243155.1 Mycobacterium sp. | reverse complement strand
GTCGGGGACCGAGCGGCCCAGCCTGGCCATCTCGTCCCGATTGTCCACACTGTGGACGTGCCAGCCGTGGTCCGTCAGCCACTGAGCGGCGTCCGAACGGTCGGGTTCGTGGTAGGTCAGCGCCTGGACGTTGACGTCCAGACCGAGCCGTTCCCGCATCCGCAGCCAGCGTTGCGAGTTGCTCCGCGAGTTGATGCCGAACACCTCGACAGCAACCTGGCTACCCGGCGCGCTCAGCCCGGTAAACAGCTCGAACAGCCGGTCCTGGGCGTCGCTCGGCAGGTAGGGCAGCAGTCCTTCGGCCAGCCACGCCGTCGGCTGGGTGGCGTCGAAACCGGCGCTGGTCAGGGCCGCCGGCCAGTCATCGCGCAGATCCGCGGGAACCGGCCGCCGAATCGCGGTGGGGACGGACCCGTGCTGCTGCAGAATTCCGGTCTTGTACTCCAGCACCTTGGGCTGGTCGATCTCGTAGACCACGGTCCCGGTCGGCCAGTCCAGGCGGTAGGCCCGCGAATCCAGGCCCGCCGCCAGAATCACCACTTGCCGAATTCCGGCGCTGACGGCGTCGGCGAAGTACTCGTCGAAGAAGTGGGTGCGCACGGCCTGGTAGTCGATGCCGGTTCGATGTGCGCGCCGTCCGTGCTGGTCACCGTCGAGCCAGGTCAGCTCCGGGTCAGCCAGCCGGGCCCAGGCGGGGCCGGCGGACGAAACCAGGAGCCGCGCGAATTCGTCGCGAATCAGCGGATTGGTCCCGGCGGTTTCTGCAGCGCGCGACGCGGCGACACCCAACGCGGTGGCGCCCACAAGTTCGGTGATGGCCCACGAATCGCCCGCGGTTCTGCGCGATTCAGGCAGTGGGGAGTCATTGAGATCAGTCATGACCCCACCATCGTACCCGTATAAGTTAGGCAAACTATACGGTTTGTGCGCGACCTCACTCGCCCGTGTCGCGTCAATCCTCAGGCTGCCAGAACACGCCTTCCAGGAGCTGCCGCAGCGTTCCGGTGATCGCCAACATGCTCTGGTAGCTCTCGACGTAACCCGCGTACAAACCGACGCCACACAGTATGACGAGCAACGATTCGATCAATGCCGGTACATCGACACTGGTGGCGATCTCGCGGCGCTCGATTGCGTCGTTGACCACGTTCAACAAGAATTCACGAGCAATCCGCACCGAATCGTTCTCGGTTCCGCTTAATTCCGGATGCCGTTGGGATTCAAGTATTCCGGTGATTATGAAAGCCGATCCGGACGGGTTTTCGGTATTCGCTTTCACGGCCGCGGAGATGAAAGCCGTCAGCCGTGCCACCAGCGTGGTCTCGCGGTCCGCCCACTCCATGCCGACGCCGAGGATGGATCTGTTGGTGTCCTCCAACACCTCCCGGTACAGCGCCCGTTTGCTGGAGAAGTAGTGGTTGATCGCCGGCCGCGTGAGATCGGCACGCGCCGCAATTGCTTGGAAAGTTGCGCCGTCATAGCCGCGTTCGCTGAACACAAGACGCCCGGCTTGCAATATTCGCTGCCGTGTCTCATCTGCCTTCGCGGCGGGCGGTCTGCCCGGCCGGCGACTCCCCGTAGGCGCCATTAGGGAAGTGTGCCACTCCCGCGATGCGGCATTAACGCATTTGGCGGAATGCTGCCGAACTTCCCGGCCTGATAGTCCTGCAGCGCCTCTATCAATTCGGCGCGCGAGTTCATCACAAATGGGCCGTAGTGGAATACCGGTTCGCGAATCGGCTGCCCGCCCAGCAGCAGCACCTCCAGCGCGGTCGTGCGCCGCGAATCCTGGACCGCGTCGGCACCCACGGTGATCCGGTCGCCGGGCCCGAGGACCGCCAGCTGACCCTGGTGAATCGGGTGCGCCAACGGACCCACATATCCGTTTCCGGACAACACGTACAGCAGTGCGTTGAAGTCACGCCGCCACGGAATGTTGAGCCGCGCGCCACTTTCAATCGTGGCGTGCGCCAATGTGATTGGCGTGTGGGTGATCCCGGGTCCCCGGTGCCCATCGATCTCACCGGCGATGATGCGGAGCAGCGACCCCCCGTCGTCGGAGGTCAACAACTTCGCGTCGCCACCTTCGATGGCCTGATACCGGGGTGGCACGAACTTGTCCTTCTTCGGCAGGTTCACCCACAGCTGGATGCCGTGGAACAGTCCCCCGCTGTCGACCAGTTCGGCCGGCGGCGTCTCGATGTGCAGGATTCCCGAACCGGCCGTCATCCACTGGGTCGCACCGTCGGCGATCAGGCCGCCGCCGCCATGGGAGTCCTGATGCGCGAACTTGCCGTCGATCATGTAGGTGACGGTTTCGAAGCCGCGATGCGGATGCCAGTCCGTACCCCTGGGCTCTCCCGGCTGATATTCCACCTCGCCCATTTGGTCCATGTGCACGAAGGGATCCAGCGCGGCGGCGCTGACGCCGGCAAACGCGCGGACGACGGGAAAGCCCTCGCCCTCGTGGCCTCGCGGGCCGGTGGTGATCGATCGGACGGGCCGCTCGGTGTCGGTGGGCGCGGCGGCGCCCACCCGCGGCAGCGTCAGGGTGTTCGCGGTGACAGCAGGCATGTTTACCTCCTCGTTCGTGATATCTGCCGGTATAACCGGACTGCAGTCCATTTATTCCGGCTCCACCGAGTCGTGACGAGTCACCGCTCTGAATAAGATTGCCTGGTGCTCGGGGGACCTCGGCAGAAATCGCGCGGCGGGCCTGAATCGTGAGCGAGCCCGCGGAAGACAAACCCCATCCCTCCTTCGCCTCGGCTTTCGGTGCAGGCGGACGATTCGGGGCGGCGATCCGGCACTCGGGCTACCTGCAGAAATGGTTGGTCCTCGGCGTCGTCATCGGTGTCATCGCCGGCCTGGGCGCTGTCGTCTTCTATCTCGGGCTCAAGTACACCGGCCAATTTCTGCTGGGGTACCTGGCGGACTACCACACCCCGACGCCCGTTGGCGAAGGTGGCAGCCACGGTTCCGCCGGATTTCGGCGTCCGTGGGCGATTCCATTGGTGACGACGGGCGGCGCGCTGCTGTCCGCGCTGATCGTCACCCGGTTCGCTCCGGAGGCGACCGGTCACGGCACCGATGAAGCCATCGAGGCCGTGCACAGCGATCCCCGCGCCATCCGTTTCCGCGCGGTGCTGGTCAAGATGGTGAGCAGTATGTTGACCATCGGCTCGGGTGGTTCGGCCGGCCGCGAGGGGCCGACCGCGCAGATCTCGGCCGGCTTCTGCTCCTTGCTGGCCCGACGCCTAAACCTGTCCGACGAGGACGGCCGGACCGCGGTGGCATTGGGCATCGGCGCGGGGATCGGAGCGATCTTCGCCGCGCCATTGGGCGGGGCGGTGCTAGCGGCATCGATCCCGTACCGCGACGACTTCGACTACCGATCCCTTCTGCCCGGCTTCATCACCTCGGGTACCGCGTATGCGGTGCTCGGAGCCTTCCTGGGGTTCGATCCGCTTTTCGGCTACATCGACGCCGAGTATCGCTTCGAAAAGGCCTTGCCCCTGCTGTGGTTCGTCGTGCTCGGTCTGGCCGCGGCGGCCGTGGGCTACCTGTACGCCGAATGCTTTCACTTCACCGTGTCACTCGCGCACCGGCTTCGCATTCCGCCCCTGCTCAAGCCGGCGCTCGGCGGTTTGCTGGTCGGCCTGCTGGGACTGCTGGTGCCCCAGGTGCTGGGCAGCGGCTACGGCTGGGCACAGCTGGCGGCATCCCGAGATTCGCTCATGCACATCCCGTTGTGGGTCGTGCTCGCGCTCCCGGTCGCAAAGATCGTCGCCACGTCGTTGTCGATCGGCAGCGGTGGGTCCGGCGGGTTGTTCGGTCCGGGAATCGTCATCGGCGCCTTCGTGGGAGCCGCCGTCTGGCGACTGGGCGAGCTGCTCGCGCTCCCGGGGATTCCCCACGAGCCCGGTGTTTTCGTTGTCGTCGGGATGATGGCGTGTTTCGGCAGCGTCGCTCGCGCGCCGCTGGCGATCATGATCATGGTCGCGGAGATGACGGGTTCGTTTTCGGTGGTGCCCGGAGCCATCCTGGCCGTCGGGATAGCGGCACTGGTGATGTCGCGGACCAACGTCACGATCTATGAAGCCCAGCGGCTTAACAGGGAGACCGCCGAAGCCGAGCGTACGCGCTCAGCCTCGGCGGTCCCTGAAACCGAATAATCCTGCGATAGCTAGGATTTGCGACGCGCGGAGCGCGCGGCGGACTTCTCGGTGGTCTTACCCTCGTGGCTCAGCTGCCCGCCCGAGCTCTCCAGGTGCGCTCGGACGAACCACTGGAACTTCTCCAGGTGTCCCGCCTGCCCGATCAGCATGTCCTGCGTCACCTGGTCGAGTTCGTCTGTCTCGTCGATGGATTGGCGAATGTCTTCGATGACGCCGGTGTAGACCAGATCAAGCGCCGCCAAGTGCGCCTGCACCGTGTCGCGCCCGACCGAGTAATCGTCCCAGGTGCGGTCCTTGATGATGGCGCCCGGCGTGCCCTGCGGCGAAGCACCAAGGGCCGCAATGCGTTCGGCGACGTCATCGGCGAAACCGCGCACCGCTTCCACTTGCGGATCGACCATCTCGTGCACGCCAATGAAGTTCGGGCCAACCACATTCCAGTGAACATGCTTAAGCGTGAGGTGCAGATCGTTGTAGGTGCTCAACTGCTTTTGCAGCAACTCGCTGAGCCTGGCGGCCTGCTTATCGGTCAATCCCGGAATAGTGAACTGGGTCATTACTGCCTTCCTGTGTACCTCTGAAGGAGTTCGCATTTGACACTTGTCCTGTTGAGTACCCGGTGGGCCACCTGGAAAACGCGACGGATCAAAGCGAATGGATTTGCTGAACCGGCAGCCGGGCGCCCCGCCGCGGTTCGTAGGCCAGCCCGCTGACTTCGAGCAGCCGGACCACCCGTTGGCGGTGCGGCCGCATCGGTTCGAGCAATTCGAGCATCCCCGCGTCGTCGACCGGATGACCCACCAGGGTCCAGCCGATCATCTTCGGGACGTGGTAGTCCCCCACCGAAACGGCATCGGCGTCGCCGAACGCCCGTTGCGCGGTTTCGGCGGCGGTCCACTCGCCCACGCCCGGCAACGATGTGAGGGCTTGGCGGGCCTGCTCCGCCGGCAGCGATACCAACCGTTCCAGCGCGCCCGCCCGTCGCGTGCAACCCACCACGGTCTGCGCGCGTCTCGGATCGACATTGGCGCGGTGAAACTCCCACGACGGGATGTAGCGCCACGCCTCGGCCGATGGCGGGACCCGCATCCGGGCCGGCGCCGGACCGGGTGCCGGCGTCCCGTACTTCGACACCAGCAGCCGCCATGACCGAAACGCGTCGGCGCCGGGCACCCGCTGCTCGATCACGGCGGGGATCAACGCTTCGAGCACCTGTCCGGTGCGGCCCAGGCGAAGGTGCGGGACGCGTCTGTACGCGGCGGCCACCGTCGGATCGGTCGGCACGAAATCGGAGGCGTCATCCTCGAGGCCTAGCATCGCGGGCAGCGAATCGAGGAACTCCGGCGCACCGCTGCCCCAAGCCGCGCAATGCGCGGTGTCTGCGGCGACTCGGCTGATCCGGGCCGTCACCGGTCCCGTCGGCAGCAGGCTCGTCCGCCAGATCGTGCCGTCCCCGGGCAGCTGGAAGCATGGATCACCGGGGCCCCGGCGCAGCGGCGCCAAGGTGTGCCCGAAGCTGGCCGCCCCGGGAAACGCGACCGTACGCTCGCTTTTCACCGCATCACTCTCTGCCCTGATTGACCGCTAACGATGTCCCCAGTCAATATTGCGTTGTGACGACGCCGTTCGATGACCCGCAGGGCGAACTGGCTTGGATGTTTCTGGAGAGTACGAGCGAGGGCGGCGATCTGGACGAGGGCTTCGCGCTGCTCAGCGATGACTTCAGCTATTGGACCCTGCACACGCGCACTTCCTGCGACAAGAAGACCTTTCGGCAGGCGATCGAGCGGCGCAAGCGCGACCTCGAACTGACCATCGACATGGTGAGCTGTCTCAACGAGGGCGAGACGGTGGTGGTGGAGGCGCAAGCCTTCGGCACCACGACCGACGGCGCCGACTATGACAGCCCGTTCGTGTGCATCTTCGACACCCGCGACGGGCTGATCGTCTCGATGCGCCTCTACAGCGACACCCGGGCGCACGAGGCCGCGCTTCCCGGGTGGACTCCCTACTGAGCCGAGACGGTGATCTCGGCTTTGTCCGGGTAGAAGGCGACATGCCCCGCGATCGCCGCGACAGCCGGGTAGGGCTGCTCGTAGGTCCAGATCACGTCGTCGACGGTGTCACCGGCCGAGGTCGTCACGCTGTAGTAGCTGGCGTCGCCCTTGAAGGGGCAATACGTGCTGGTGTCCGTGCGGGTCAGTCTCTCCTGAGCCACGTCGCCCAGCGGAATGTATTGCACCCCAGGGATAGTCGCTTCGCGCAATTCGAGCGCGGCCGTCGTGTCGGCGATGACCTCGCCGTTGACGCGGACCTGCACCCGTCCCTTCGTCGGCTCGATGGTGATCGGATGTCCGGCGCTTGGCTCTAAGACTTGGCGGTGGGCCATGGTTTCCTACCTCCTGAAGACGCGGTAATGCGTGCAACACCGATCGGTGGCCGAGGCTTCCCACGCTACCTCCGGGTACGTTGGCCGACGGCAAGCAATCGTCGCCGAAGGAGTCCCGTTGTCCGTACCGCTGCCCGCCGGATTGATCGACCTGCTGCGCCGCCCCAGCCCGTGCTTCGAGGACCTCTCGCACCAATATCTGGGCCGGCCCTACCCCAACTTCAGCGGTGTACCCGAGACCCGTTTTATCGTCAGCATCAAAGCCGATTCCGTCACCGAAACGGGCTGATAAGTCACTCGGTCGGCGTAAAGCTGCTGTCCTGCTTGTCTTTTCGCGGGGTCTTCATCGCTGCCCAGAACCGCGCCGCCTCGCGGATCGATTCCTCGACCGGCCGCGGCTGCCAACCTAATTCGCGCTTGGCCTTGCTGCTGTCGACGTCGGCCTCGGCGCGCATCATCCGCACCGACGCCAGGCTGAGTTGCGCATCCGTACCCGTGAGCTTGGCCTTCAAGGTTCCCGCCGCGGCCATGGCATAGAGCATCGGGACCGAAATCGCGCGCTGCGGCGGCGGGACGCCGGCCTCGTCGGCCGCGATCCGGATCGAATCGTTGAGCTTCATCATCTTCTCGGAGACGAGGTACCGCTCCCCGATGCGGCCGTGTTCGGCCGCCAGAATCATGGCCCGGGCGGCATCGTCGACGCCGACGACTTCCAGCTGAATGCCGTTCATCAGGAACGGCAGCTTGCCGAAGACCGCGCCGGCGATGAACGCACCGTGCGGGGTGCCGCCCCAGTCGCCGTCGCCGTATGTGGTGGACACGCACATCGCGACGGCGGGCAGGCCGGCCTCGGCGACGTAGCGCATGACCAGGTTCTCGGCTTGGACCCGGGATTGCACGTACGGTGTCAGACCCCGCGGGCTGATCACGTCGTCCTCGGTGGCCACGTGGCCGTGCCGGCGGCCGACGGTCGCGTAGGTGCTGGTGAAGATGAACCTGCGCAGATCGGGCTGCTTCACCGCGACGTCGAGGACGTTGCGCAGCCCTTCGACGTTGGTGAGGAACAACGGCGCCGTGTCGCGCAGCCACGCCCGGGTGTCGACGACGCAGTAGTAGACGTCGTCGACGCCGTCCATCGCCTCGCGCACCGTGGCGGTGTCGAACACGTCTCCGTAGAAGCGGGTGAGTTCGAGGTCGTCGATGGATCGGGTGTTGGCACCCGCACGCACCATGGCCCGCACCTGATGTCCGCCGGCGACGAGTTGGCGGGTCACGTGTGAGCCCAGAAAACCGTTGGCGCCTATGACAAGCTTCGGGCCAAGCTCGGGTTTGGTGCTCACCGGGCGCCTCCGTACTGCTGCATGAATTGCGCGGCCTCATCGTCGAGGGTGCCGAGTTCCTTCGCCTTCTGGCACCACTTCATCGCGGCTTGCACGAAGCGCAGCGGGTTGTAGATGTCTTCCTGCTGACGCCACAGGCCGTCCCCGGCGTAGGTGATGATCGAGATGTTGGTGGCGGTGATGACGCTGCCGTCACCCGGATCTTTCATCGGATTGTCGAGTTCCATGATGATGCGCCCGCTGGATTCGTCGATCACCGACCACAGCGACGGGAACGCGACCATGTGGCTGCCGGGAAAGCTGCCCATCGTCCGCCGGATCCACTCGCGAACCTCGTCGCGGCCGTGCATGGTGCCCGCCGCGTGTTCGATGTACAAGACGTCGGGTGTGTAGTGCTGGACCCACGCGTCCCAGTCCTGCGATTGCGCGGCCGCATCGACGGTCGCTTCGAATTTCTCGAATGCGGCAGCCAGTTCGCTACGGGAGAACACCTGCGTGCTCATGATTTCGCGGCTCCGTTGCAGCTCATCGGCGGAGTGTAGCCTGGGCTTGAGTTTGCCCGAGTCGAGGCCCGACAAGGAAGGCACGCAATGACAACCACCCAAAAAGCGATCCTGGCCGGCGGCTGCTTCTGGGGGATGCAAGACCTCATCCGCAAACAGCCGGGCGTGATTTCGACCCGGGTCGGCTACACGGGTGGCGACGTCCCGAATGCGACCTATCGCAACCACGGCACGCACGCCGAGGCCATCGAAATCATCTACGACCCCACGGTCACCGACTACCGCACGATGCTCGAATTCTTCTTCCAGATCCACGATCCGACGACGAAGAACCGGCAGGGCAACGATCGTGGGATGAGTTACCGGTCGGCCATCTTCTACCTCGACGACGAACAGAAGCGCGTCGCGCTGGACACCATCGCCGACGTGGAGGCGTCCGGTCTGTGGCCGGGCAAAGTCGTCACGGAGGTCAGCCCGGCCGGCGACTTCTGGGAGGCCGAGCCCGAGCACCAGGACTACCTGGAGCGTTACCCCAGCGGTTACACCTGCCACTTCATCCGCCCGGGCTGGAAACTGCCCCGGCGAGCTACCGCGGGTTAGTAGCTGGGTCGGTCAATTGCCGCTGCCTCGCGGTAGTGGATTCGCCCACGGTGTGGGCCACCACCGACTTTGGCGCGTGACGATGTCTGCCGCCACATCGACAAGTAGCAAGTTGGGTCCGAGAATCTAACGCAGCATGTGGAGCACACCCGCGTGGGCGCGCTCACGCACTGCGTGAAAAGTCCGCTCACGAAGGGAATTCGGGCCCATGTCTGCTCAACCGACCGTCTGGGATGTCACTTACGATTTGCTGC
>NZ_JAFAUS010000485.1 GCF_019243155.1 Mycobacterium sp. | reverse complement strand
GGCAGCACGGTCGGGTTGGTCATTCCCGCCGCCAGCTCCAGCACCCTGTGCTGCGCAGGATCGGTGACCTCCAAGTCCCCCGCGCCGTCGACCGCTACATCGTCGGGACGTTCCAGGCCGCCGATGGCCACCACGCTCTGGCTGGTCGAGCCCGCGGCCAGCTCCAGGACCCGGTTGTTGCCGCTATCGGCGACGTAGACGTCGCCCTTCGCATCGACTGCGACGCCCTGGGGATTGGCGAGGCCGGTGAACGGCAGCACGACCTGACCCTGCAGTTTCGTTGCATGGAACGGGAATTGGTTGGTGATCCGCAAGAACGCGCCGAGGGCGATCACCGCCACCACGACCACGGCGGCGACGGCGAGAACCGGGCCGCGGCGACGTGAACGTGGTACGGACGGGGTCGTGCGTGCGGTGTCGTCCTCGCCGGAAGCGGCGTCGCGGATGCGCGCTGGCGGCGCAGCGTGAGCGTCGAAGTCGTCGGTGAGGGCCGCGCGGGCCGCCACCGCCAGGTCGTGTGCCGACTGGTAGCGGTCGTCGGGCGCCTTCGCCATGCCCCGCGCGATCACCGCGTCGAACCCGACGGGAATCGCGGGATCGAAGCTGCTGGGTTTGGGCGGAGCGTCGTTGCGGTGGGCGGCGGTCAACCCCTCCACACCGCCACCGCTGAACGGCACGCGTCCGGTGAGGCACTCGTGCAGCACACAGGCAAGCGAGTACACGTCCGCACGCGCGTCGACGACTTTGCCACCGCCGAAGCGTTCCGGGGCCATGTACGCCGGGCTTCCCGGTGCGACGTTCGTGAGCGTCAGGCGAGTGGCATCGGCCTCGTGAACGAGTCCGAAATCAATGAGATACACAGAGTCTTCACCGACCATCAACAGGTTCGATGGCTTCACGTCGCGGTGCACCAGCCCCGACTTGTGCGCCGCATCCAGCGCCGCGGCAACCTGTTCGACCACCCGCACTGCCTTCTGCGGACTCATCGCGCCATCGGTCTTGAGGACCTTGTTCAGATCGACGCCGTCGATGATCGGCATCACCAGATACAGGCGCCCGTCGAACTCACCGGTCTCATAGATAGGGATGATGTTCGGGCTGGCAAGCCGGGCGGCGGCGTAGGCCTCGCGGCGAAATCGCTCCTGAAAGCCCGGCTCAGCAGCCAGTTCCGGCTGCAGCAATTTGATCGCCACATCCCGTCCCAGCGCGGTGTCGTGGGCCCGGTAGACCGCGCCCATACTGCCCTGACCGAGCTTTTCGAAAAGCCGATAGCGGCCGAACTCCACTTCCTTCGTGGGCGCCGCCCCCGAAGCGGCAGGGCTCTCGGCGGTGAGTGCGTTGTGCGTGGCGGCGGCCAACTCGCGGGCGGTCTGATAACGGTCGTTCGGGTCTTTGGCCATGCCGCGCGCGATCACGTCGTCGAAGCCCGGCGGGATCGCCGGGTCGATGTCGGTGGGTTTGGGCGGCCCAAGATCTCCCACAACGGCGGGCTGACCGGTCAGGCATTCGTAGAGTACGGCGGTCAGAGCGTAGATGTCGGTGCGTGCGTCGGCGGTATCGGTGGTGGTCGGCGTCGCGCCGAAGTCGATCAGGTACACGAAAGGGCCGCCCACCAACAAGTTCGAGGTCTTCACATCGCCGTGAACCAGCCCAGCGACGTGTGCGGCTTCCAGCGCCGAGGCGGCCTGCACGATTACCCGCGCCGCCACCGCCGGGGTCGTCCGCCCCTCGCGGCGAAGCAGGTCTTGCACGGTGCTGCTGTCGGGGACAGCGGGCATCACCAGATAGTGCTGTCCGTCGATCTCGCCGGCCTCATAGATCGGGATGAGATTCGGATCGCTGAGTTGGGCCGCGGCCGAGATCTCACGCCGGAACCGCTCCTGGCAGCGGGGCTCGGCAGCCAACTCCGGCGGGAGCACCTTGATGGACACCTCGCGGCTCATCACCGTGTCGTAGGCCCTGTACACGATGCCGGTGCCGCTCGATCGGAGCACCTCGAACAGCCGATAGCGCCCGAAGACCTCCCCCTCCACAGGCCTCCTTTGAGCACACGAAGTGGTGGCTGGATGCTATCCAATCTGTCCGGCTCAGGTGGCCCGTTCGCGAGCGGCCTGCACCATCAGTTGCCCGAATTTCTGGCACGAGGGCTACTGCCGCCCGGCGGCGATCGTCAATGCGCACCGATTCACCCAGGCGATCAAGAGGTCAAGCGCACGATCCTGTTCTTCCGCAGAGCACGCGCGGCCGCCGTTAGTGGTCGCTGCGCTCGGTCGGCTGACGGCCGCTCAGCGCGTCGCGCAGTGCGGCCCGGGTGCTGATCCCCAGCTTCGGGTAGGCGCGGTAGAGATACGTGCCGACGGTCCGTGGGGAGAGGAACAGCTCAGCCCCGATCTGTTTGTTGGTGAGCCCGCGGGCTGCCATCTGGGCGACTTCGTATTCTTTGGCCGTGAGGCCGGCCACCTCGGTGCCGGATGCGAGAGCGTCGGTCAGTTGCATCTGTGCGTCGACCCGCGACACCCACGGATGGGCGCGCAGCCGCCCGAATGTGGCGCGGGCGAGGTCGAGCTGGCGCCGCGCTTCGACCTCGGCCCGCGCGGAGCGCAGACACTCGCCGTACGAAAGCCGTACCCGCGCAACGTCGAACGGCCATTGATGGATGTCCTCGGGCCCCAGGGCGCGCAAAAACAAGTCATTCATATCCGCCGGATCGGATATGGTCAGCGCCCGGGCCGCGGTCACCAACATCGCCAACCGCGGCGAGATACGGTCGATGCCCAGTGCACGCGCCGCCGCGACGTGTCGGCGCGCCTCGGGAATGCGATCGGTGTGGACCGCGGCCTCGACGAGGTCGAAGAACACCCACAGTGCGGTCGGGGTCTGTTCCGCGAACTCGCCCGGAGCGCTGATCGCGCTCGCATGCCGGTACGCCGCACTGAAATCCGCTCGTCCGACGGCCGACAGCGTAAGGACATGACGCGCATACACGCGCCACAGCCGAGCATCGCGAGCGTTGGCGGTTTCAAGGAGCACGTCCACGGATTGTCTGGCAGCGGCATCATCGCCCCGCGCCGCCGCCATCAACCCATTCAGGTAGGCGACGTACGCGACAGACAAAAGGTTGCCCTGATCACCCAATCGCGGGATGGCCCGCGCCGTCGCATCGGCGTTGTCCCAGTTCCCGCCGGAAAATTCGGCAAGCCATAACATGATCCCGGCTGGTGCGCCGTGTGGCACCTCCACCGTGCCGGCGTAGGCCATGATTCGTTGGGCCGCCTTGCGAATGCGCGCGAGACGATCGGTGTAAATTGCGGTGCCCGCCAAGGCGACAACGTCGGCGTCTGTCGCGTCGTCGATCGTGGCAAGCGCCGCGTCGATGCGGTCGAGCACGCTCAGCGCTGTGCGCGCGGGATCCAGAACCGCTGCGACCCACAGGCTGAACCTCTCCGGCGCCGCGGGTCCGAGATGGTCGAGCAGGCTGCGATACTCGTCGGAGCATTCTGCGCGCCCTAGCAGCTGACAGATAAAGGCGGCAATGTCGAGAGCGGCAACCAGTGCCGGCGAGCCGATAACTTGGCTCGGGTCCACCGCCGCGATGGCGTTGTGCAGGATGCGGAACGCGGCCACAACGTCACCCTCGCCCACCAGAGTGACGTAGGCGGCGCCCGCCGCGGAGTACAGCGCTTCGTCGGAGCTGGGCGAATATTGCTGTCCCGGCTCGAGGAGGCGTAATGCCGCGTCGGCCGTCGCCGATTGAAAGGCGCCCAGGTAGGCGGCGTGGGCAACACGACGACCGCGCTCTCGAAGGTCGGGGGTGAGGTCGGCGGCCTTCAGCAGTCGCGCGGCCGCGCTGCGGTCGCCACGTGCGACGGCCCGGCGAGCGGCGCCTTCGACGAGTTCGGCGACGTGCTCATCGGGCGCGATGGTTGCCTCACCGAGATGCCACGCCTGACGATCCGGATTGGCCACCAAAGCATCGCCCAGCCGCCGGTGGGCGTCACGGACTTGCCTTCCGGTAGCCAGGCCGACGACCGCCGACCGCGTCAATGGATGCCGGAAGGCCAGCCGGTCGGTCAGCGCGACGAGACCGGCGTCCTCGGCCGGATGCAGGTGATGCAGTGTCGGGTCGTCGGCGGCGCGGCCCAGGACGTCGTAGTCGCCGGTCGCGTCCAGGCTCGCCAGCAGGAGCTCATCACGCGTCGGTTCGGGCAGCGCCTGGATCCGGGTCGCGAAGACCGACTGCACGCGGGCGCTGAGCGGCAGCGCCGCGGGCATGGCCTCCTCCGCGATCGGGTCCGTCCCGCACAGTGCGGGTGGCAGTTCCAGTAGTGCCAACGGATTGCCCTGCGCCTCGGTCACCAACCGCTGCCGAACGCTTCCGGACAGCGTGGGAAACCGTTCCCGCACTAGGTCATCCGACGCTTTGTCATCGAGCGGGGCAAGTTCGCGCTCGTCGAGGTTGACATGGCCCAGCAGTATGCTCGAACCCGTTCGCGCGGCGGCCAGAAAGCACAGCGTTGACCCGTGGACACGGCGGGCGATGAAAAAGAAAACCTCAGCACTCGCCTGGTCAACCCACTGCAGGTCGTCAACCATCAGCAGCACCGGGCGCTCTTCGCTTGCCAACTGCAGCAACCGCAAAGCCGCCGCCGCCACCACAAGCCGCTCGGGCGGCTCGCCCTCCGCACTTCCCGTCGCGATAAGCAGCGCGGTGCGCTGGAATGGCGCCAGCCGGTTAACGAAGGGCGTGAGCGGCAGCAATGCCTGCTCGAGCGCCGAATATCCGATCTCGGCTTCGAACTCGGCGCCCGTGACCCGCACCACGAAGCGACCGGCACCGGCCGCTTCCTGCGCAGCGACGTCCAGCAATGCGGTTTTTCCGACGCCGGGCTCGCCGACGAACAAGGTCGCGCTTCCACCTCCGGGCGTGGTCGCAACCACCTCGGCGAGCGCGTCGATCTCGTTATCGCGGCCGATAAGCCTCAACCGACCTCCCGGGTCTGGTGTCGGTCGCTCAATACACGATACGGCGGCTGGCTGAGGCATTGCTATCTAGAACGCGCCGGGCCGGCAACAGGTTCAGCCCCGCCGTTGTCAGTCAGATGACGACAATCGTGGCGCGCCGGGAATAAGCGCACGACCTGCGACTTCGGTCGAATGACGCTACCCGACCGCACCCGTGCAGACGCAGATTGGGTTCATGACAACGCTGGCTGTGGGCACTGTGATCAAGGTCGAGCGTGCACCGCACGGGCTCGCCTGGACACATCCGGCCGAAGTCAACCAGGCGATCTCGCCTTCTTGGGAAAACCAATCGGGGAGTTGAACACCGTGACCGCAAACGATTTAGCAACGACAGCAGCAAATGACTTGCTGAGACGGATCAATCGGGCCGAGGTGCAGTCAGCATTCTCCCCGAACAATGCGCCGAGGATCTGGAACGCTCGGGTGAAACATCGTCCGGCAGTGGTCGTGCGTGCCCGGGCACCCCGCGGTGTGCAACACGCGATCCGTGTCGCGCGCGACCACGGGATGCGGCTGTCGGTGCTCGGCGGCGGCCACGACTGGGCGGGGCGGGCGCTATGTGACGGCGGCCTGCTCATCGACATGTCCCGGATGCGTGGGGTCGAGGTGGACGCCTCCGCAAGAGTCGCGACGATTGGTGGCGGCGCCACCGCCGCTGATGTGATGGCGGCGGCCGAGCCGTACGGGCTGGTTGCCGCAGCCGGCAACTGTGGCGGGGTCGGGATGACCGGTCTGACACTCGGCGGTGGCTATGGCCCGCTCAACGGGCGATTCGGACTGGCGTCAGACAACATGCTCAGCGCCGAGGTGGTCTTGGCCGACGGGCGAATCGTCACCGCTAACGCAACCAACGAGGCGGAGCTCTTCTGGGCGCTGCGCGGCGGCGGCGGCAACTTCGGAGCGGTCACGTCGATGCGTGTGCGGCTGCATCCAGTGAACAAGTTGATCTGCGGCCTCATCGTGTTCCCGTGGCCGCAGGCCGCCGCGGTGTGGCGCGGCCTGCGTGAGGTATTGGCGACGGCACCTGACGAGCTGACCGTGCAAAGCGGCATGATGCCCGGGCCCGACGGCCAACCGACGTTCTTCCTGGCGCCGGCCTGGAGCGGCGACCTGGCTGCTGGCGAACGTGCGGTCGATGCACTCGTCAAGCTGGGGAAGGCGCTGGTGACGCAAGTGGCCCCGATGACGTATGCCGAGATGCTCGGCCTGTGGGACGCGCACGTGGTCGGCGGACTGCACTGGGCGGTTCGCACACGCACACTGCCCGCGTTTTCGCCCGAGATCATCGATGCGCTCGTCGAGGGCGGGCGGACCCGGACCTCGCCGCGAAGCCTGCTACCCGTCCATCACTGTCACGGCGCATCGACCCGTATCCCCAGCGATGAGACCGCGTTCGCCAATCGGCGTGAACATTTCATGGTGGAGATCGTCGCGGGCTGGGCGCCCGGTGACGGCACCGCGCATCGCGCATGGGCCGACGCGGTGTCGGCCGCGCTTGCGCCTCACGCCATGCCCGGCGGCTATCAAAACCTGCTCGGGCCGGACGACCACGAGCAGATCGCAAATGCCTACGGCGACAACGCCGTACGGCTGCTCGCCGCGAAGACCCACTATGACCCCGATGGCGTGTTCAGGGCCATCCCGCTTCCCGAACAGAGGGGACGCAACCATGCAGTCTGATCAGAGCCGCGCCGAGGTGCTTCGCGGTGTCGCGTCCGGAACCCCGCATGACGCTATGGACGTATTCGGGCCAACCGTCGAATTCATCAGCGGCCCAGATGATCCCGCTGCTGACTTTTGTGTCATGCGCGGTGTGGTACCGCCCGGTGTCGTGGTGCCGCTGCACAGCCACGATGACGACGAAGACTTCCTCATCCTGGCCGGCACCCAGCAGGTACTCGTCGAAGATGCCCACGGCTTGGGGTGGCGAGACCTACACGCCGGGGACTATGTACACATACCCGGTGGCATCGTGCACGCCCACCGCAATGTCTCCGACGAACCGGTGGTCGATCTCATCATCACCAGCACCCGCCTCGGACGATTTTTCCGCGAGCTCGCGCGACCCGATGTTGGGATGCGGGGGCCACTTACCCCCGAGGATCTCGGCCAGCTGATCGCCCTGTCCGCCAAGTACGGCTACGTCCTCGGTACTCCCGAACAAAATGCGGCCGTCGGGATCGAACTGCGTGTGGCCTGATGACGCCATCACCTGCAAGCTCGGTCGGATGACGCTAGCGGCCTGCGGCCTTGCGCATGCAAATTTCACCCGTAGCACTTTCGGCGGACATGCCGGCCGTTGGCCGAACCTGACAAAACACAAGCTTGGTCAACCCCGGCCAAATGACCGCGAGATTAAAGGAGCTACGTATGGGCTCGACGAAGGTGCCTCCAGCCAAAGCAGCGCGGGTAGTGGAGCGTGCTCGCCATCACCTCAATCGACTGCAGCAGCGCATGGTTCCTCCTCACGCCGCGATGATGGACATGATCACGGGGGCCTGGACGGCCCAGGCGATCGCTACGGTGGCAGACCTCGGCGTCGCCGATGCACTCACGCAGGGTCCGCTGTCGGCCGATGAGCTGGCAGCGGCGGTTGACGCCGACCCTGATGCCCTCGGTCGACTGCTCAGAGCATTGATCACTCGAGGAATCTTTCGTCGACACCGCGACGGCCGCTATGGGCTCACCCCGCTCGCTGACACCTTGCGTTCCGGCCCTGATGTGTCGATGGCCGCCATGGCGCAATGGGTGGGTTCGCCTGAGCATCGAGAACATTGGAGCCACTTCGCGAACGCCGTGCGGACAGGCCGCGCAGTTATCCCCGAATTGCGCGGCAAGGCAGCCTTCGAATATCTGGCCGACGAGCCGGAACTCGCGAACATCTTCAATCACGCGATGACAAGCGTATCCGTGCTGTCGATCGCGCCGGTGACCGCCGCCTACGACTTCAGGCCCTACCCGACGATCGTCGACGTGGGCGGCGGTCATGGCCGGCTTCTTGCCGCCATCCTGGCCGCAACACCGGGTGCGCGGGGCGTCTTGTTCGACCTACCCCGGGTGGTGGCGGGCGCCCCGGCTGTCCTGCGTGAACACCAGGCCCGCGACAGAGTGCGTGTCGTCGAAGGCTCGTTCTTCGAACGCGTACCCGAAAACGGCGACGCGTATGTGCTCAAACACATCATCCACGACTGGCCCGACGATGACGCCGTGCACATCCTGCGCAACGTGCATGCAGCGGCCCGCACGGGTAAGCGGCTTCTGCTTATCGAACTCGTAATTCCGAACCACGACCGCGAGTTTCTCGGCAAGTGGCTTGACCTCGAGATGCTGGTCGGCGCAGCTGCGCGTGAACGCAGCGCAGGCGAGTACGACCAACTGCTGAGCCGTGCCGGTTTTCAGATGACCCGGGTGGTGAAAACAGCGTCGCCCTTCAGCATCGTTGAAGCCACCGCGTGGTAGCCGCGCCGAACGGCATAGCCGCGCCAGGACTGTTTCTGGGTCGCTGCACCGCGACGACGAGGAAGAGGCGAAATGACCGTCACCGCAAGAGAATTCGATCTGGCAAGCCTCAGTGGGCTTGACTTTGACCCGCCGTGCGACTGCCAGCTGATGTTCGAGCTGTTCGGCCGTATCTTCATTGTGCGGCAATGCCACAAGCAACCGCGTTGGGCTGCGAACATGCCGTGCTGCAGTCACCAAACTTTGTCCTGCCCGAACCACCGTTACAGCACCAGTGTCAACCGGTGCTCGCGGTGCAAACAGTGGGTGCCCCCGCTCAGTCTTCGGTGGCGACGGATATGAAATTGCAACCAGCGAGCTGGGATAACGCCACTGCCTGCCAGGCCGGTCGAATGACGCTACCGGCCCGGGGCCAAGCCCACGCAAATTGGATCCATAACCACGCAGCCTCGCAACGAGATTGGAGAAAGTAATGTCAGGGTATTACCACATCGGCGTTCTCGTACGTGATCTCGCAGCGGCGATTCCGCAGTGGGAGAAAGTTCTTGGAATCGCCTTCAATCCACCGAGAATCGTGCCCTCTTCGGTTCTCTTCCACGGCGAACGCGTGGAGAGCGATGTGTATGTGTCCTACAGTCGGCAGGCCCCGTATATCGAGCTCATCCAGGGACAGTCCGAGGGTTACCTGTCGATCGCCGGCGGCGAGGGCATACATCATCTCGGCCTTTGGACCCCGACGCCCGGTGAGGAATGGAACGAGCGGTTCGGCGGTCTAACCCAAGAGGTCGCATTCGACGCCATGGGAGGCGATATTCGGGTGCTTCTGACTGCACCACAGTCGCTGAATGGTGTTCGCTTGGAATTGGTTGACGAGCGTACGCGACCTATGCAGGAAGCAATAATCGCGGGCGCGCAATGGGGTGATCACGCTTGACTAACGTGCCAGCGGTCGAGATGGAAAGGATAAATCCGGTGATGCCCGCGGCGACGAGGCTGACATCGGTGCCGCAGATCCCCGCGGAAGCAACCGACAGCCGTACCCCCACTCCAGTTGGCTCGTCGGCACCGACGACACGGATTCCGTCGTCCGTGTTCATGACAGCGTGCATGTTGCGTTCTCGTGAATCTTCAACCGGTTCCGCTGCACCGCATCCCGTCGTGACCGCCAATAACGTTGCCTGCGACCAAGATTGACGATGGCGACCCGGTAAAGGAATGCGGGGCGGAGCAGACGAATGGGAGAATCGAGAAGCCAGGCGACTTTGAAGAACTGGGTGGCGACCACAGCATCGGATTCACACGCGGCCAGCACCAGATCCACGATTCGACTGGTCACGCGCATCGATAGCGTCCGTCGCCCTTCTACCTCCGGGATTGACAGGTCATCAGTGGCCCCGATTTGCCAAGCCACATTGATCGTTTTGGCCGCGGCGCGAAAGTATCTGCGGGGCAAGGCTGTAACGCCTCGACGCAAGGAGTCCCGTAGCGCCACCGCCTCTAACGCTGCCACAGCCATTCCTTGCCCATAGATCGGATTGAAGCTACACATCGCGTCACCGCAGACCACCAGACCGTCGGGGAATCGCCGCATCTTGTCGTAGCGTCGCCACTGGCTCGACGGCATGCGGTGTTCCACCACCGGCCCGAGCGGTTCACCGGCGCGCACCGCCGCCAGCAAGTGATCCGGGGTGTAATCCTCGGCGAAGGACAGCATGCCAGCCAGGTCACGCGGCGGCTTGTGCCCCACCATCCCGAAAACCGTGAATATCCAGGTGTCGTGCTCATAGCCGTTCAGAAACATGCCCGTGGGTCGACCGGGTGCGGGGCTGATGAGGGACACCATCTCCTTCAGAGTGCCGGGCGGGATCCGCAGCGGTTGGCTGACGTAGGTCGTATGCATGACGATGTGGTCTTCGACCGGTCGGCCATAGCCAAGGTTCTCGAGAAGGGCAGGCGTATGGGCACCGCGGCCCATTGCGTCCACGACCAGGTCCGCGGCCAACTCTTGTTGGGTGCCCCTGGCGCGGTCGACTATCCCCACTCCGGTGATGCGACTCCGGTCTGCAGCCGCCGTCAACTCGGCGACGTCGTAGCCTCCGCGAATCGTCACGTTCTCCATCGCCTGTACGCGCCGCCGGAGATGGCACTCCAGCAGAGGCCGGCTCGGTACACGTATCGCCAGTGCTTTGTGGTCGCCGGCTATCGTTCCGGACCGGGGCAACTCGTGGCCGCTAAAGGACACGTACATCTTGGACAGTTCCCCGTCATCCCAGAGGGGCGCGCCGGCGGCCACCAGCTCGTCGAGAAACCCTGGGAAGAACTTCTCCAAGATCTGGGCACCGCCCGCTAAAAGAGCATGAACATGCCTCCCCTGCGGTACACCTCGCCTGTTGACCGGATCATCGGGTAACTCATCTCGCTCGATCACCGTGACGGTCCGAAAGAAATCGGCCAGCACCCTGGCGGCAAGCAGCCCACCGATGCTCGCCCCTAGAACCACCGCGTGCTCACCTGAGTCGGACGCGCTAAACACTGGCGGCCGCCAGACAGGCAAGCGCGCCCAGCGCCACGACGGTGCGGGCCCGGTGAAACGTGCACCAGGTGATTCGCAGCTGTTCGACCCGATCCGGTGCCATGCCCTCGGGAAGCCGTCGAAATTGCGAATTCACCGGCTCGGCAAGGGTTATGGAAGCGACCATGATCACTGCGATCAGCGCGAAACCGATCCAGGCAAGGACCGCCGCGCGGCTGTCGCTGTTCAATGCGAACACCACCGCGCCCAGCGCGCTGAGGACGCCCATGATCGGTATCAGCGGATCCGCGCGATACAGCGATCGCCGGAAGTCGACGACGTACTGATCGACGGGCATCTGTCGCCAGACGTGGACCCGGTCCACCGCGTAGATGAGGATTGCCCCGCTGTAAAGCCCGCCGAATGCCAGCATCACCCATGCTGCCAATTGTGTGGTCGTCATCGTGCTGCGCTCCCATCTTGTCTGGAGACGGCCGTCGCAGAGTGCGGCTTGGTGATGCGGCGGTGCCGCAACGGCCATCCACCCAATCTGCGTCCACACCGCCGCCCCGGGGTAGCGTCATTCGACCGAACTCGCAGGCGGCGACCTTATTCCCCGCGGTACGACATTGTCGTCATTTGACTGACGGCCTAGCCGCCCCCGGCTCGAGGGCCGTCACACTTTCCCGGCCTACTTCGTCTGACGGGTATGACACAGAAAACCCGCATCGAACCCCTGCCACCGAAGGGCGCCGGACTGTTGACCCGGGCCATGTATCGCGTCACCAAGCGCCGTTACGGCCAGGTCCCCGAGCCGCTCGCAGTCGTCGCGCATCACCGCAAGCTGATGGTCGCCTGGGCCGTGCACGAGAGCGTGGCCGACTGGGCGTCGAAAACGCTGCCGGTCAGCGTGCGCCAGCTGGCGGTGTTGTGGACCGCGCGCAAGATCGGCTGCTCGTGGTGCGTCGACTTCGGCTCGATGCTGCAGCGCCTGGACGGCCTGGATATGGGGCGGCTCGAGGACATCGACAATTACGCCACCTCAACGGCTTTCAGCGACGACGAGCGGGCCGCCATCACCTACGCCGACGCCATGACCACCGATCCGCACACGGTGACCGATGAGCAGGTGGCCGATCTGCAACGCCGCTTCGGGGACGCCGGGGTGATCGAGCTGACGTACCAGATCGGGCTCGAGAACATGCGGGCTCGGGTGAACGCGACGCTGGGCATCACCGAGCAGGGCTTCAATTCCGGTGACGCCTGCCGGATTCCCTGGGCGAGCGCGTAGCGGAGCTAGGGCTCGCCCCGCGATCAGCCGCCCAGCGGTGAACCGGTGAATTTGTCGGGGTTGGCGACATCCCATAGGGCGCAGACTTTTCCGTTGCGCACCGTCATGGCCATGATCCGCGGCATCATCTCCCGATACCCGTCGGTGGCGGGGCAGCCGGGCGTGTAGGCACCGAGTTCGCCGTTGACCAGACCCAGTTGATACGACGTGAACATCGCCGGGCCGTAGCGCTGCGCGAGGCCGAACAGGAAGCGGGCCACCTTGTCCGCGCCGTGGATGACGTTGATTGCGGTGGGCGCCTTGCCATTCGAATCGCCGGTCAAGGACACGTCGGGATGCAGCAGTGCCACCACGGCCTGCAGGTCGCCGGTGGCCATGGCGGCCATCAACTTCCCGACCACCTCGTCGTGCGATGGATCGGGCGTCGGCGCGGGGTCGGCAGCGACGGCCTTACGGGCCCGGGAGGCCAGCTGCCGTGCAGCGGCCTCGTTGGTTCCCAGCACCTCGGCGACTTCGGAGAACGGCACCGAAAATCCGTCGTGCAACACGAAAGCCACGCGCTGATCGGGCGACAGTCGTTCGAGCACCACCATTGCCGCGAACCGGGCGTCCTCGCGGGCCACCACGGCGGACAGCGGATCGGGCCCCGACAGATTGGGGAAGCCGGTCACCACCGGTTCGGGTAGCCAGTTGCCGGTGTAGGTCTCGCGCCGGTGTGCCGCCGACCGCAGCCGGTCCAGTCCGAGGCGGCTCACCACGGTGGTCAGCCAGGCGCGCAAGTCGGCGATCGGGCTACGGTCGCCGGCCGAGTTCCAGCGCAGCCACGCTTCCTGCACGATGTCCTCGGAATCGGCCACGCTGCCGGTAAGCCGGTAGGCAACCGCCATGAGATGCGGACGCAGCGCTTCGAACTCGCTGACCTGCGTGGAGGTCATCACTTGAGACTAGCGTGGCGACGGCGAGCGCCCAACGGCGCGAGCGAGGAGCCGCGCCATCGAACCGAGCGTTAGGCTCGCACACAATGACCGACCACCTGTGGCTGCATTTCACCCGGCACGGCCCGGACAACTCGCCGCCGATCATCACTCACGGCGAGGGTGTCACCATCTTCGACGACCGCGGCAAGAGCTACCTGGACGGACTGTCGGGGTTGTTCACGGTGCAGGTCGGCCACGGACGCACCGAACTCGCCGAGGTCGCCGCCCGGCAGGCGAGCACGCTGGCGTACTTCCCGCTGTGGGGGTATGCCACCCCGACGGCGATCGAGCTCTCCGAGCGGATCGCGCACCACGCGCCGGGTGACCTGAATCGGGTGTTCTTCACCACCGGCGGCACCGAGGCCGTCGAGACCGCGTGGAAAGTGGCCAAGCAGTACTTCAAGCTGACCGGCAAACCCGGTAAGCACAAAGTGATTTCGCGGTCTATCGCCTACCACGGCACCACGCAGGGCGCGCTGGCGATCACCGGGCTGCCGTTGTACAAGGCGCCGTTCGAGCCGGTGACGCCGGGCGGTTTCCGGGTGCCCAACACAAACTTCTATCGTGCCCCCGAGCCGTTCGGAACCGATGCCA
>NZ_JAFAUS010000377.1 GCF_019243155.1 Mycobacterium sp. | reverse complement strand
GTGCGAATACAGGTCGGCGACGGTCAGATGGCTGGTGACGTAGGGATCGTTCACCGTGAACCACGGCAGCTTGGACGCCACGGGCATGTCCCAGGTGACGGCGTTGTCGGTGACCTGATGCGCTATCACCGTGGAGCCGACCGACTTCGACACCGAGGCCAATTGGAAGACGGTGTCGGCGTCCACCTTGTTGTCCGCGCCTTGCCCCTTGGTGACATCTTTGACGCCGAAACCCTTGGCGTACATCACCTTTCCGCCGTGAACGATGGCCACCGCCATTCCCGGGATGCCGGTGCTTTTCAACAGTTCGTTGACGAGGCCGTCGACTTTGGAGACGGCTTCATCGATGCGGCCGGCGGGGATCGCCAGGCCAGAGACCTCGTTGGGTGGAGCGTCAGACTTCACAGACGGCGGGCTGGATGCGGGCTGCGCCGGGGAACATCCGGTCAACGCGAGCAGCACGGTGACAGCGGCCGCGGCCGCGCGTTTCGCCATGGCGGAACAGTACCGCGAGCGGGTGGCCCACCCCTGGGATCACAGCCGCCACCACGGGTTCGATGTCGCCGGCGCCGCCGGATCGATGCGTTGACCGGGCGCGGGCACCGCCACGTTGACGTGGGCGGGCTCTGCGGCGGCCAGCAGGCGTTCAACCGGCTCGGCCCACGGGTGGGGCGCCAGCCGGAACGTGCCCCAGTGGACCGGCACCAGCAATCCGCCATCGGTGATGTCCAAGTGCGCCCGGACCGCCTCCTCCGGATTCATGTGGACGTCCGGCCACGCCGTGTTGTAGGCCCCGATGGGCAGCAGGGTCAGGTCGAACGGTCCGTGGTCGGCGCCGATCTGCTCGAAGCTCTTGGTGTAGCCCGTATCACCGCCGAAGTACACGCGATGGTTCGGGCCGATGAACGCCCACGAAGCCCACAGCGTGGTGTTGCGATCCAGAAAACGTCCCGAAAAGTGCCGCGCGGGCACGCAGATCACGGTGAGCCCGTCGACCTGAGCGCTTTGATGCCAGTCGAGTTCGACGATGCGGTGCTCGGGTATCCCCCACGCGCGAAGGTGCGCACCCACGCCGAGCGGCACGAAGAAGGGCGCTCGCTGCGTGCGGGCCAGCGCCATGATCGTGTCGATGTCGAGGTGGTCGTAATGGTCGTGGCTGATCACCACCGCGTCGACGGCGGGCAGCCCTTCCAGTTGCAGCGGCGGTGGGTGCAGCCGGTGCGGCCCGACGATGTCCGACGGCGAGCACCGCTCGCCCCAGACCGGATCGGTGAGCACGCGGTAACCGTCGATCTCCACCAGCGCCGTCGAGTGGCCGAGCCAACTGACCGCGAGCCGGCCGGGGTCACTGTCGAAGATTCCCGGCGCCGCCAACGGAATTGGGCCTTTCGGCAGGCTCCCGCTCCGGTTGCCCATGAGCTCCCACACGATGAGCCCGAGTTGCTGCCGATCCATCTTGGTGATGGAGGCGGGGTCGAGGTTGACGAACGCGCCGTCGCGATAGTTCGGCGAGTTCCCCGCGACCGCCTGGATCGAAGCGGGGTCAGCGCCTAAGGCGGCCGGCGCGCCGTGCAGCGCGCGCACCATCCAGCTTCCAGCCGCCAGCGACGCCGTACCGGCGGCCAGTCGTAGCGCCCCCCGCATGTCTGTCAGGCCCCTTGGAACCTGGGCGGGCGCTTCTCGATGCGGGCCACCTGGGCTTCGATGACGTCCTGACTGCCCCAAGCCTTATCGAAGAGTTCCTTGTGCACCGGCCCGGCCTCCTCGATGGCGCCGTCGTCGTTGAGTACCCGCTTGGCGTGCTGCAGCGCCAGCGGTGCGAGGCCGGCGATCTCGGTGGCCCAGGCCTGCGTGTCGGCGAGTGTCCCGATGCGGTTGGCCATTCCGGTCAGCAGCGCCGTCTCGGCGGTCAATTTCTCCGCCGTCAGCAGCATCGCGCGGGCCCGGCCGTGACCGACCAGCGAGGACAGTCGCCGGATGCTCCAGTTGTCAAGCGCGAGGCCATATTTGGAAGTCGGAAACTGAAAGAAGGCGTCCGGCGCGACGACCCGCAGGTCACATTGCATGGCGAGCTGCAGGCCGGCGCCGATGGCGGGGCCGTTCACCGCGCCGATCACCGGGATCAGCGTCGCGTCCAGGACCCTGTGCAGCTCGATGAGCCGGTCGGGATAGTCGGCGGCGAACGCGTCGCCACTCAGGTCCGCCCCCGCACAGAACACCGTGCCCTGGCCGGTCAGGACGATCACACGCGTGGAGCCGTCACCGGCCTTGACCACGGCTTCCCGCAGCTCCTCGACGAGCTGGGAGTTGAGCGCGTTGCGCCGTTCAGGGCGCTGCAACTCGATGGTCATGACACCTTCGGCCTGGGTAACACCGATCATGGCAGCCACCCTATATAGCCTTTTATCGTGAGTCGTATTACGGCTGGTCAACTTCAGGATGCGGTGCTGGACGAGGGTTCCTTCATCCGCTGGGACAGCGACCCGCTGTCCATGCCCGTCAGCGAGTCCTACGCGCGCGAGCTGGCCGACGCCCGGGCCGCCTCCGGTCTGGATGAGTCGGTGCTCACCGGCGAGGGACGGATATTCGGGCGCCGGGTGGCCGTGGTGGTCTGCGAATTCGGCTTCCTCGGCGGCTCGATCGGAGTGGCGGCGGCCGAACGGATCACTGCGGCCGTGCAGCGCGCGACCGCCGAGCGGCTGCCGCTGCTGGCCTCGCCGAGCTCGGGCGGCACCCGGATGCAGGAGGGCACGGTCGCGTTTCTGCAGATGGTGAAGATCGCCGCTGCCGTCCGGCTCCACAAGCAGGCGCACCTGCCCTACTTGGTCTATCTGCGCAACCCGACCACCGGCGGAGTCTTCGCGTCGTGGGGATCGCTGGGCCATGTCACGCTCGCCGAGCCGGCCGCCCTGATCGGCTTCCTCGGACCCCGCGTCTACGAATTGCTCTACGGCGAACCATTTCCCGAGGGTGTGCAGACCGCGGAGAATCTGCAGCGGTACGGGGTGATCGACGGCGTCGTCGCACTCGACGAGCTGCGCCGGACGCTGGACCGCGCGATGACGGTGATCGTCGACGCTCCGGAGCCGCTGCCGCCGGCGCAACCGGACGAACCGACGCCCGACGTGCCCGCGTGGGACTCGGTGGTGGCGTCCCGGCGCCTGGACCGGCCGGGCGTCGGACTCCTGTTGCGACACGGCGCCACCGACCTGGTGCTGCTGTCGGGGACCGGACAGGGGGAGGCGGCGATGACGTTGTTGGCACTGGCCCGCTTCGCCGGCCAGCCGGCGGTGGTACTCGGCCAGCAGCGCGTGATGGGCGGGCTGGTGGGGCCCGCGTCGCTGCGCGAGGCCCGGCGCGGCATGGCGCTGGCGGCCGAGCTGTGCCTGCCGCTGGTGCTGCTGATTGACGCCGCTGGGCCCGCGTTGTCGGCCGAGGCCGAACAGGGCGGCCTCGCCGGCCAGATCGCCCAGTGTCTTGCCGAGCTGGTGACCCTGGACACCCCGACGGTGTCGGTGCTGCTGGGCCAGGGCAGCGGCGGACCGGCGCTGGCGATGGTGCCCGCCGACCGGGTGCTGGCCGCGCTGCACGGCTGGCTGGCCCCGCTGCCACCGGAAGGCGCCAGCGCGATCGTCTTCCGCGACACCGACCATGCTCCCGAACTCGCTGCGGCACAAGGCATTCGGTCGCAGGATTTACTGGAGTCCGGGATTGTCGACGTCATTGTGCCGGAGCATCCCGATGCCGCCGACGAGCCCGTCGAGTTCTCTCAGCGGCTGTCGCGCGCGATAGCCGCTGAGCTGCACGCGCTGCGGGCGATTCCCGCACCCGAGCGGTTGGCCGCTCGGCTGGGACGCTACCGCCGCATCGGCTTGCCGTAAATCGCGACCGCGCCCTGCCCCGCGACACGTAAACCACGCACACGACACGCCGATTCGGGTGTCCGTGGCTTATGTCTCGCCAAAACTGATCGGCAAGCCATGACGTCTTACGCGCATGGACGATGCCTTCAGGGGCAGCGAGGCTTTGCGCGAAGGGAAGCTCACCCGGTATCAACTCAGGGCCGGGTTCCGCGCCATCTATCCCGACACCTATGTAGCGCGTCACGCGACACCCTCGCTACGGCTCCGTTCGGAAGCGGCGTGGCTATGGTCGGGTCGCCGCGGTGTGCTGGCCGGGCTCGCCGCCGCGGCGCTGCATGGTTCCGAATGGATCGATGACGACGAGCCAGTTGAACTGATCTACCGAAACCAACACCCGCCCGTTGGCATTGTGACCCGCAATCACCGCTTGCCGAATTGCGAAATCACTTGTATCGCAGGCCTTCCGGTGACATCCGCAGCACGAACCGCCTTCGACCTGGTGCGACGACTCCCCACCGGCGAGGCAGTCGCGCGCCTTGATGCTCTGCTGCGAGCCACCTCGTGCCGCGTCGAGGATGTGCTGCTGCTGGCGGAACGCCACCCGCGAGCCCGCGGCCTGCGTCGGCTGCGGACGGCGCTTCCGCTGGTCGATGCCGGTGCGGCATCACCGAAGGAGACTTGGTTGCGATTGCTGATGGTCCGCGCGGGCCTGCCCGCCCCCGAAACTCAGATTCCCGTCGTCAAGCA
>NZ_JAFAUS010000036.1 GCF_019243155.1 Mycobacterium sp. | reverse complement strand
GTCGTCAGGACGGTGTGATCAGTCTCGGATTTCCTGCGCTTGAGGGGAATCGAGTACACTCGGACGTCGGGGTTTTCCCAGCATCAGCGCGCTTTCCGTGAAGTCGAAAGAACGGAAGGCGCGCGTGTCATGTAGGCCCCGGTAGGTAAGCGCAGGTTGGCCTGCCAACCGCGAAGGGGCGTAGCTCAACTGGCAGAGCAGCGGTCTCCAAAACCGCAGGTTGCAGGTTCAAGTCCTGTCGCCCCTGCTGAAGACGAAGGCGTGTCATGGTGGACACTGGAAGTGTGTACCACCACTGTGGGACACCTTGGCGAATAACTAGCAAACAAAGGAGCATGCGGTGAGCGACGAAGGCGATGTTGCCAACGACGCCGCAAGCGACGGCACTGAGACTCAAGACGGCCGCACCGGCGGCGGCCGGACGGCCCTGGTGACAGAGCCCGTGAACCGGCCGCAACGCCCCAGCGGCAAGCGGACCCGCCAGCGGGCGGTTGACGCCGGCGAAGACGTCGACGTCGAGTCGTCGGACGAGGTCGAGGTTTCCAAGCAAGACAAAACCAAGAAGGGCGCCAAAGCCAAGAAGGCCAACAAGCCGAAGAAATCAGGGGATCGTTCGGCTAATCCGTTCGTCTTTGTCTACAGCTACCTCAAGCAGGTCGTTGCAGAGATGCGGAAGGTGATCTGGCCCAACCGCAAACAAATGCTCACCTACACCTCAGTGGTACTGGCGTTTTTGGCCTTCATGGTCGCGCTGGTCGGCCTCGCAGATTTCGGGCTGACCAAGCTGGTGCTGTTGGTGTTCGGCTGAGCGAGTAGACAGAGAGGACTGAAAACCGTGACTACCTTCGACGGTGACACGTCCGCGGGTGAAGCGGTCGACGTGAAAGAGACCGACGAGGTCACCGACACCACCGAGACCACTGAGAACCCAGCGACCGCAGAGACCGACGAGACCCCCGAGGCCGCTGACGCCTCGGCTGCCGATGCGTCCGAGGAGTCGGACGAAGACGCCGACCCAGCCGCGACGCTGAAGGCGGACCTGCGCAGCAAGCCTGGCGACTGGTACGTCATCCACTCCTACGCGGGGTACGAGAACAAGGTCAAAGCCAACCTCGAGACGCGCGTGCAGAACCTCGACGTCGGTGACTACATCTTCCAGGTCGAGGTGCCTACCGAAGAGGTCACCGAGATCAAGAACGGTCAGCGCAAGCAGGTCAACCGCAAGGTGTTGCCCGGCTACATCCTGGTCCGCATGGACCTGACGGACGACTCGTGGGCCGCGGTGCGCAACACCCCCGGAGTCACCGGGTTCGTCGGCGCGACATCGCGTCCCTCGGCGCTGACCCTCGACGACGTGGTGAAGTTCCTGCTGCCGCGGGGGGCCGCGAAGAAGCCCGCGAAGGGCGCGGCCACCACCGCCGTCGTCGCCGAGGCGGGCGGTCTGGAGCGTCCGGTCATCGAGGTCGACTACGAAGTCGGCGAATCGGTCACCGTCATGGACGGCCCGTTCGCGACGTTGCCGGCCACGATCAACGAGGTCAACGCCGAACAGCAAAAACTCAAGGTGCTGGTGTCGATCTTCGGCCGCGAAACCCCGGTCGAACTGACCTTCAGCCAAGTCTCCAAGATTTAGAACCCCAGGAAGGAACACCCACATCTCATGGCCCCGAAGAAGAAAGTCGTTGGGCTGATCAAGCTGCAGATCGTGGCGGGGCAGGCCAACCCTGCGCCGCCGGTCGGACCCGCGCTCGGCCAGCACGGCGTCAACATCATGGAGTTCTGCAAGGCCTACAACGCCGCCACCGAGGCCCAGCGGGGCCAGGTCATCCCGGTGGAGATCACGGTTTACGAAGACCGCAGCTTCACGTTCGCGCTCAAGACGCCGCCCGCCGCCAAGCTGCTGCTGAAGGCCGCCGGCGTGGGCAAGGGTTCGGCCGAGCCGCACAAGACCAAGGTCGCCAAGGTCACCTGGGACCAGGTCAAGGAGATCGCCGAGACCAAGAAAACCGATCTCAACGCGAACGACATCGACGCCGCCGCGAAGATCATCGCCGGAACCGCCCGCTCGATGGGCATCACCGTCGAATAGCTCGACACATCGCACGACTCGTGGGAGGGCCAGCTTCGGCCCGCACTAACCACGACCCAACACAGATTGGATCAGCAAGTGAGCAAGAACAGCAAGGCATACCGCGCCGCCGCCGAGAAGGTGGACCGTGACAGCCTGTACTCCCCGCTAGAGGCCGCCAAGCTGGCCAAGGAGACGTCGTCGTCCAAGCAGGACTCGACCGTCGAGGTGGCGATCCGGCTGGGCGTCGACCCCCGCAAGGCCGACCAGATGGTCCGTGGCACGGTCAACCTGCCGCACGGCACCGGTAAGACGGCCCGCGTCGCGGTGTTCGCCGTGGGCGACAAGGCCGAGCAGGCGCAGGCCGCCGGCGCCGACATCGTCGGCAGCGACGACCTGATCGAAAAGATTCAGGGCGGCTTCCTCGACTTCGACGCCGCGATCGCGACGCCCGACCAGATGGCGAAGGTCGGTCGCATCGCTCGCGTGCTGGGCCCGCGCGGCCTGATGCCGAACCCCAAGACCGGCACCGTCACCCCCGATGTCGCCAAGGCGGTGGCCGACATCAAGGGCGGAAAGATCAACTTCCGCATCGACAAGCAGGCCAACCTGCACTTCGTCATCGGCAAGGCCTCGTTCGACGAGAAGGCCCTCGCGGAGAACTACGGCGCCGCACTCGATGAGGTGTTGCGGCTCAAGCCGTCCGCGTCGAAGGGTCGTTACCTGCGCAAGATCACCGTGTCGACGACGACGGGCCCGGGCATTCCGGTGGACCCGGCCGTCACCCGCAACTTCTCCGAGGGATAGTCGGGCGGCTATCCGCCGCACTCGGCGATGCGTCGGCGCAGGAAGTCGCGGCCGGGCTCAGAGCCGTTAGCTTCCAGCGCTATTCGGTACCACTCGACGGCTTCGGCGGGCCGTCCGCCGCGCCGCAGTAAATCCGCGCGCACGGTCGCGACAAGGTTGGAGCGGGCAAGCCGCGGATCGTGAGCGACCTTGTCCAGGGCGGCCAGGCCGGCATCGGGGCCATCGCGGAAACCAAGCGCCAGAGCGCGATTGGCGCGAACGACCGGCGAATCGGTCAGCTGCGCCAGCCGGTCGTAGGCCGCGCAGATGGTGACCCAGTCGGTCTGTTCCCAGGACGGCGCCGTCGCGTGCAGCGCGGCGATCATCGCCTGTGGCAGATAGGGTCCCGCCGAGCCCTGCGCCTGCGTCAACCGCTGCAGCCCACGGGAGATGCGACCGAGGTCCCACCTGCGCCGGTCTTGGTCCTCGAGCGGGACGAGCATCCCGGTGTCGTCGACCCGCGTCGCTCGCCGGGAATCATGCAGCAGCATCAGGGCGGCCAGGGCGTGGGCCTCGGGCTCGCGAGGCATCAGCGCGCACAATTCGGTGCCCAGCCGGATTCCCTCGTCGCACAGCTCATCACGAATCGCCGACGGACCCGCCGTCGACCAGTATCCCTCGGTGAACACCGAGTAGACGCACCCCAGCACGTGGGGCATGCGCTCGCCGAGCAGCTCGGCGGGCGGTACGCGCAGGGGGATGTTGGCGCGGCGAATCTTGTTCTTGGCGCGCGTGATTCGCTGCCCGACGGCCGGCTCGGTTTGCAGTAGCGCCCTGGCGATCTCGGAAACGGTCAGCCCGGACACCAGCCGCAGGGTGAGGGCCAGCTGCGACTGCCGGTCGAGCGCGGGATGCGCACAGGTGAACATCATCCGCAGCTCGTCGTCGCGGACCGGATGCGGGTCGATGCGGTCGGTACGTGCCCTGATGTCGTCCACGGCAAACGCCAATTCCTTTCCGGGACGGACGGATTCGTGGCGCAGCCGATCCCTGGCACGGTTTCGGGCGACGGTCATCAGCCATCCGCCGGGGTTATCGGGCACACCGTCGTCCGGCCAGGTGCGCAACGCCTCGGCGCAGGCCTCCTGGACGGCGTCCTCGGCGACGGTGAGGTCGCCCGACCACCGCGCGAGCGCGGCTACGGCGGGGCCCCATTCCCGACGAAAGACGCCGTCCAGGTTGGGCATTCGCGAGAGCTACAGTGCGGAGATGCCAGCCAGCTGCCGCACCTGCACGGTCGAAGCAGGGATCATCGACGCGAGCTTGACGGCCTCTTCGCGGTCCGCGGCGCTCAACAGGTAGATCCCGGTGGCGATTTCGGCGCCTTCCACATAGGGCCCGTCGGTGATCAGGACCTCGCCATCGCGCACCCGCACGGTTGTCGCCGTGGACCGGTCGTGCAACGCGGCGCCGCCGATGATGTGATCGCCGGCGGCCGCGTGCAGATCCGCGTGCTTAGCTGCGGTGGCCTCCCACTCCGGCGTACCCGGTGTGTGTGCGGTCGCGGGCGGTTCAAGCAGCAACGCGAGCCAGTCATTGCCGGTGAGCGCGCGGGACGGCTCGATCGTGTGGACCGCGGGCCACAACTCGACTGCCCCGTAGGTGGCGAGCGGAATATCGCGCGCCAGCGCCAGTGCCTCGTCGAGGTTTTCGGCCTCGAACACGTAGTAGCCGCAGGCCACCTCGGCGGACTCGGCGAAGGGGCCATCGGTGACGACCGGGGCGTCCGGGCCGCCGGTGATGACCGCTGCCGCGGCCGCGGGCGCCAGCGCGTCTCCGGATTTGATCGCCGGGCCGGCTTTGGCGTGGAAGTTCTGCCAGGCTGCCATCGCGGTGGCCGGTTCGTCGGGTGTGCGGTCCTGCTCCCTGCTGATCAGTAAGGCGAAATACTGCATGTCTCGTCACCTCCGGTAGTGAGCGAAGCCTCCTGCTCCACTCTCTACCTACTCGACGAACACCGCAGCCCTAATCCGACAGGCGTGGGAAAAAATCAGGCGACCGCGCCCGGCTTGAGGTAGGTCACCAGGCTGACGTCAAGCATCTCGTCGGTGAAGTAGTGCTCGCAGCCACGCAGATACTTGATGTAGCGCTCGTAGACCTCTTCGGAGGTGACCTCGATGGCCTTGTCCCGATTGGACTCGAGCGTGTCGCCCCAGATGTGCAGCGTCTTGATGTAATGCGGGCGCAGCGAAAGTGGTTCGGGCACAACAAATCCCGCCTTTTCGCCGTGATCCACCATCATCTGGGTTGACGGCAGCCGTCCGCCCGGGAAGATCTCGGTGACGATGAACTTGATGAACCGCGCCGTCTCAAAGCTCAGCTTTTTGCCGCGGGCGTGCAGGTCGTCGGGGTGGTAGCTGACGCTGCTCTGCACGGTCATCCGGCCGTCCTCGGGCATGATGCCGAAGGTCCGCTTGAAGAAATCGTCGTAGTTCTCGTGGCCGAAGTGCTCAAAAGCCTCGATCGACACGATGCGGTCGACCGGCTCGGTGAAGTCTTCCCAGTTCTGCAGCCGCACCTCGCGAGTGCGGTTGGTGTCGAGGGTGGCCAGAAGCTGCTCGGAGCGGGCGTGCTGGTTCTTGGACAGCGTCAGGCCGATGACGTTAACGTCATACTTCTCGACGGCGCGCTTCATCGTGGTGCCCCACCCGCAGCCGATGTCCAACAGGGTCATGCCCGGCTTGAGGTCCAGCTGGTCCAAGTTCAAGTCGATCTTGGCGTACTGGGCCTCTTCGAGGGTGAGGTCCGGCGGCTCGAAGTAGGCGCAGCTGTAGGTCCGGGTCGGATCCTGAAACAGGCCGAAGAAGTCGTCGGAGACGTCGTAATGCGCCTGGATGTCCTCCGAACGCGTCCGCGTCTTCGTCGGGCTAGTCGGTTGCTCAGCCATGTTCTTGGTGCTTCTCCTGGATCGAATCACTGTCTTATAACGCCTGCGCACACCGTTGAGGCAATGTGACCAGCAACGATACCAATGTCGACGTTTCGCTTAGCGGGGCTGGGTACCGCGCCCCCGAAGCCCGACGCCCGGCACAGAGTCTACTTTCCCGATCTACTTTTCCAGCGTGAACTGGTTGCAGTCGATATACCCCTTCCGAAAGGCGCCGGCGCAGCCGGTCATGTACTTCATATATCGCTCGTAGACCTCTTCGGATTGGATCTCGATCGCCTCGCCCCTGTGTGCCTGCAAGGCCTCAACCCACAGATCGAGGGTCCTGGCGAAGTCCGTCTGCAGCGACTGCATCCGGGTCACAGTGAAACCCACCTTCGCCGAGTGGTCCTGCACCATCTCGATCATCGGCAGCCGGCCGCCCGGGAAGATGTCGGTCAGGATGAACTTGATGAATTTGGCCATCTGGATTGTCACCGGGAGGTGGCGTGCCATGGCCTGCTTCGGGTGGATTGCGGTGATCGAGTGCAGCAGCATCACACCGTCATCGGGCAGGGCGCTGTAGACGAACTTGAAGAAGTCGTCATAGCGGTGGAAGCCGAAGTGCTCCAGTGCCTCGACGACGACGATGCGGTCCACCGGTTCGGTGAAGTCCGCCCAGTCGCACAGCAACGCCCTTCGCGACCGCTTCGAGTCGATACCGCCCAGCACATGCTGGCAGTAGGCGTGCTGATTCTTCGACAACGTCAGCCCGATGACGTTGACGTCGAAACGTTCGACGGCGCGCTTCATGATCGAGCCCCACCCGCAGCCGATGTCGAGCAGCGTCATCCCGGGCTCGAGTCCCAGCTTGCCGAGCGTCAGGTCCACTTTGGCCAGTTGCGCTTCGTGCAGCGTCATGCCGGGACGTGGAAAGTACGCACAGCTGTACGTGCGGGTCGGATCTTGGAACAGTGCGAAGAAATCGTTCGAGATGTCGTAGTGCGCCTGGACATCGTCGACGTTGGACCGTGTACAAGTCGCAGCTGTTGGGTTATCGGACATGTGCCCTCCCAAATGGACCCACCCTGATAGGTGGCCCACCGCGCGAGGCTACTCGCCGCCGGTCGAATACCCGGCATTTGCGCAGTATTAGGCTCGACTTTTTTCGAACTACTTTTCCAGCGTGCCACCGGTGAGCCCCGCCGACCGCCTGATCCCTCTGTGCGGCAAACGCTTTCGACTGTGCCAGGCGCTACTTGGTGAGCGTGAACTGGGCTACGTTGGAGACACCTTTGCGGAACAGGTCCGCACAGCCGGTCAGGTAGCGCATGAAGCGGTCGTAGACCACTTGGGACTGGACGGCGATGGCGCGGTCGCGATTGGCCTCCAGATTGGCCGCCCACGTATCCAGAGTCCGCGCGTAATGCAGCTGCAAATATTCGGTCTGCTCGAGCGAGAAACCGCTGGCCTGTGAAAGGTCGACGATGTCGGGTTCGCCGCACATCTGCCCGCCGGGGAAGATCTCCTTGCCGAGGAAATGCAGGAAACGCAGATCTTTCATCGTGATCGGGATGCCGTGCTCGCTCCACCAGGACTGCGGGTGCGTGAAGATGCTGTGCATCAGCAGCCGGCTGTCATTGGGGAGCGTCTTGTAGGCCCAATCCCAGAACGCGGGCCAACGCTCCTTCTTGAACGCGTCGAAAGCCTCGAAGCTGATGATCCGATCGACTTGCCCTTCGAACTCCTCCCAGCCCTGCAGCCGGGCCTCGGCCCGCCGGGTGGTCGGGATCTCGGCCAACCTTGATTTCGTCCGCGCGTAGTGATTTCGGCTGAGGGTGATGCCGATGACATTGACGTCGTACTTCTCAACCGCTCGGACCACGGCCGCGCCCCACCCGCACCCGACGTCCAGCAGCGTCATTCCCGGCTCGAGATTCAGCTTGTCGAGTCCCAGATCCAGCTTGGCGAGCTGCGCCTCTTCCAGCGTCATGTCGTCGTCTTTGAAGTAAGCGCAGGTGTACACCATGTTGGGGTCAAGGAACAGCGCGAAGAAGTCGTCGGAAATGTCGTAGGTCAACTGCGACTCTTCGTAATACGGCTTCAGCTTGGCCATCGCTATACCCATCCTCCTTCGACAACCGTACAACCCCGCGACTTCGGCTCCATCGCTGGGAATGACGTGTCTAGCTACTACTTTTGGCTCAGCTCGCCGAAGCGAAGTTGCTCGTCAGCACTCCGATAATCGGATCCCACAACTGTTGTGGCAGATCATGACCCATTCCGTCGAATAACACCAATCGGGCGCCGCTGATGGCCCCGGCGATCGAGCGACCGCCGGAGGGCCGCATCAGCTTGTCGGCGCGGCCGTGGATCACGACGGTGGGCGCGACGGTCCGCCGGTTGTAGCGCCGCAGGCTGCCACTGCCCAGGACCGCACCGAAGTGCCGGGCCACCCCCTGGGGGTAGTAGCAGCGGTCGTAGCCCTCGGCGGCGTCCGTGCGGGCCTGCGCTTCGGGCGTGCGATAACGGGGGCTGCCGGTGATGTTCCCGACGCGCACCGAGTTGGCGATGATCACCTCGCGCGGCGAGCCCGGCGGCGGGCCCTTGAGGATCGCCAGCAACGCCCGCGGGGCCGGCGGCGGCAGAAACGCCGAGTTGTTGCTCGAGAAAACGACCCCCAGCGTCCTCGTCCGCTCCTGGAATCGCGCTGCGAAAATCTGAGCGATCATGCCGCCCATCGAGGCCCCCACGATGTGGGCCTGCTGGATCCCGAGGTGATCCAGGACGGCGGCGCCGTCGCCGGCCATGTCCTCCAACGTGTACGCGGCGTTGCTGCGCAGGCCGAGCCAGGAGCGCGCCAATCGTGTCACCATCGGCTGGCCGGAGCTGCGGTGCTCGGTCTTGCTGGACAGCCCGACGTCGCGGTTGTCGTAGCGGATGACCCGTAGGCCCTGTGCGACGAGCTTCTCGCAGAAACCGGTACGCCACAGCAGGAGCTGAGCGCCGAGGCCCATGATCAGCAACACGGGCGGGTCGTCGACATTGCCCATGTCCTCGTAATAGATCTTCAAACCGTCCGAGTTGGCCTTACCGGCACGAAGTTCCACTAGACCTCGACATCGCTCTGATGCTCGCGGCTGACCTCGACCATGAAGTTGGCGAAGTACCCCGTCAGCTGCGGGTCGGACATCATCTGCCACTTCGGCGCCAGCAGCTTCATGTACCGCTCGACGTAGAGGAACTGCTTGCCGATCAGCACCAGCTCGCGCGGCAGTTTGACGTCGTAGGCGTCGGCCAGCGTCGACAACTGCCGCCCGATGTCGGCGTACGACATGTCGCCCAGCGTCTGCATGGTCAGCGGGGTGGCGAAGCGCTCCAGGTCCTTGGCGGCCTGGGCTTCGGGCTTCGTGGTGCCGACGGCGCCCATCAGCACGACGATCTTCCCGGCGGCGGCATGGTCCTTCTTGACCAGCAGGTTGTACACCAACTCGCGCAGCAGCCAGCGGGTGCGCGGATCGATGCGGCCCATGATCCCGAAGTCGAAGAACACGATGCGGCCCTGCTCATCGACGTACAGGTTGCCCGCGTGCAGGTCGCCGTGGAACAACCCGTGCCGCAGCCCGCCCTCGAACACGCTGAACAGCAGGGCCTTGACCAGCTCGGTGCCGTCGAAGCCGGCCTTGCGGATGGCGGCCGCGTCGTCGATGCGGATGCCGTGCACCCGTTCCATCGTCAGCACTCGCTCGCCGGTGAAGTCCCAGTACACCTGGGGAACCCGGATGTTCTTGCCCAGCGGGGAGACGTGCATGTGCGAGACCCAGGCGTCCATCGACTGCGCCTCGAGCCGGAAGTCCAGCTCCTCAGCCAGGTTGTCGGCGAAGTCGGCGACGACGTCCTGCGCCGACAGCCGCCGGCCGAGCTTGGCCAGTTCGACGGCCTGGGCGAAGCGGCGCAGGATCTGCAGGTCGGCGGCGACCCGGCGCCGGATTCCCGGGCGCTGGATCTTGACCACGACGTCCTCGCCGGTCTTCAGCGTGGCGTAGTGCACCTGGGCGATGGACGCCGAGGCGAACGGCTTCTCGTCGAAGGTGGCGAACAGCTCCGAGGGCTCGCCGCCGAGCTCCTCGACCAGCAGCTTGTGCACCTCGTTGGTGTCGGCGGGCGGAACGCGGTCGAGCAGCCCGCGGAATTCGCGGGACAGCGACTCGCCGAATGCCCCGGGGCTGGACGCGATGATCTGGCCGAACTTCACATACGTGGGCCCCAGGTCGGCGAAGGTCTGGGGGAGCTGCTTGATGACCTTCTGCTGCACCGGGCCTTTGCTCGGCAACTTGGTGAGGACGCGGGCGGCGGTGCGGGTCACCTGCCAACCGGTGACGGCTACCCGAGCGGCTTCGACGGGCAGTGGCACCCGGTCGAGCTTGGCCACCTCGCGGTGTTTGGTAGAACTCATCCCCGCAGTCTGCCAAACCCTGCGTGTCTAGGCCCAATCTCCGTTTTACCCGACCGCGCCGGTTTGGCCGCCCTCGTGCCCGTCTCGTTTCCAGGGCGTCACCCAGCCCGAGATCTCCCAGCCCTCCAGCCCGGCGATCAACTCGTACATCGTCGCCCCGTCGATGGTCTCCCGAACGATGTCCGCGTGCCCGGCATGTCTGGCCAGCTCGTTGATGACATGCAGGATCACCCAGCGCACCGACCAGGCCTTCTGATCCTTGGGGAACCACGGGATGTCCTGCGGCACCGGCACCGCGGCATCCAGGTCGGCGGTTTCCACCAGCCGCAGGGATGCCGCGTTCTGCGTCTCGAACCTGCGCAGCAACTCGTCCAGCGTCTCCACGGGCCGCATCACGTGCTGATCGCCGAATTCCTTCGCTATCTCGTCGAACGGCCGGGGGTCCTTGGGCGGTTGGTCCGGGGCGGCCGCGACCCGTGCCATCCAGTTGCGCTGCATGGCGGTGACGTGTTTGACCAGCCCGCCGATCGACAGCGCGCTGGCCGACGGCGTGGACCGGGCCTGCTCGTCGGTGAGGCC
>NZ_JAFAUS010000220.1 GCF_019243155.1 Mycobacterium sp. | reverse complement strand
TGTTCTGGATGACGTACCAAACTCCTCGCGAGGACCTGTTGCCGTTCCACGAAGACGAGACCGCGGCGATACACCGGCGCGACCCCGAGGCGGCGCGCGCCGCGTGCGTCAGTCGCTCCTACCTGATGGCCCAAACGATGCTGGCGGAACTGAGCAGGCGCAGGGTGTTCACCCCGGCCGACGACGCCAGCCCGGTCGTTCCCGAACCCCTCGGGGTCATCTCCGACGCCGAAGCCGCCTGCGGCGAGCCATCGCTGGCACTTTGATCCGTCACTGAACGCGCCGATCCGCCCCGCGGTCGATACGGTGTTCAGTGATGAGTTTGCCCATGGGCCGGCGCGTCGCGCGTCGCGCAAAGCTACTCGGACTCGCCGCAACGACAGTGCTGGTTTGCGGCGTGGCGTTAGGTGGTCTGGCTCCGCCAGTGGCCGCCGACTGGAACCAGTGCGCGCCAGCCGGCGTGGACAGCGCGCGGGCATTGCCGAAAAACCTGACCGAGACCCCGACCTCACCCCAGGAAGACCGGGACACAACGGATTCCGTCATGCCACTCAGCGCGGTCGACCTCGGCGGATTGAGCCTCGACACCCCGGGCGTCCTGACGGTCGGCACGCTGTCGGACGCCCCGCCTGACGTCTGCATCAACCCCACCGGCGAATTCAGCGGCTTCGACAACCAACTCATGCGGGCTATCGCGGCCAAGCTGGGTCTGCAAGTCCGTTTCGTCAGCACGGATTTCTCCGCGCTGCTAGCCCAGGTGGCCTCCCGACGCTTCGATGTCGGCTCGGCGGCGGTCAAGGCCACCGAACCTCGTCGTCACACCGTCTCGTTCACCAACGGCTACGACTTCGGCTTCTTTTCGCTCGTGGTGCCCCCCGGCTCACCGATCCACAACTTCAGTGATCTGCGGGCCGGCCAGCGCATCGGCGTCGTCCAGGGCACCGTCGAGGAGTCCTATGTCGTCGACACCCTGCACCTGCAGCCGGTGAAGTATCCCGGCTTCGCGACCCTGTACGCGAGCCTCAAGACGCGCCAGGTCGATGCGTGGGTGGCGCCCGGAACTCTGGCCGCCACGGTGATTCGACCGGGCGACCCGGCGGTGGTCGTCGCGAACACCTTCAGCGCAGGCAATTTCGTGGCGTTTGCGGTCGCCAAGGAAAACCAGCCGCTGATCGACGCGCTGAATTCCGGGCTGGACGCCGTGATCGCCGACGGCACCTGGGCCAACCTGTACTCCCAGTGGGTGCCTCGGCCGTTGCCGCCTGGCTGGAAACCCGGCTCCAAAGCCGCCCCTGCCCCAAAGCTGCCGGACTTCGCCGCGATCGCCGCGAGTCAGCATCGTCAATCCATCGGGCCGATGGCGCCCAAATCGACGCTGGCACAGTTGCGTGACTCCTTCTTCGACTGGCACATGTACAAGCAGGCCATCCCCATCCTGCTGACCACCGGGCTGCCCAACACGATGATCATCACCAACAGCGCCCTCGTGATCGGGTTGGTGCTCGGCATTGTGCTGGCGATGGCGGGAATATCGCATTCGCGCCTGCTGCGCTGGCCGGCGCGCATCTATACCGACATCTTCCGCGGACTTCCCGAAGTCGTGATCATTCTGGTGATCGGCATGGGCATCGGCCCGTTGGTGGGTGGGCTGACCAACAAGAACCCCTACCCGTTGGGCATTGCCGCACTGGGATTGATGGCCGCTGCCTACATCGGCGAGATTCTGCGCGCCGGAATTCAAAGCGTCGACTCCGGCCAACTGGAAGCGTCGCGTGCGCTCGGACTCAGCTATGCGACCGCTATGCGGCTCATCGTCGTCCCACAAGGAATCCGGCGGGTGCTGCCCGCACTGGTCAATCAGGCAATCGGGTTGTTGAAAGCGTCCGCTCTGGTGTATTTCCTCGGATTGGTCGCGAATCAGCGGGAGCTGTTTCAGGTCGGCCGCGACCTCAATGCACAGACCGGCAGTCTGTCGCCATTGGTGGCCGCCGGTCTCTTCTACCTAATATTGACCATCCCGTTAACGCATTTGGTGAATTACATCGATTCCCGACTACGCAGCGGCCGCCGCGCTCCCAATCCCGAAGACAACGCCGACATGCTCGCGACGAAGTTCGGCCAGGAGATCACATGACCGTCAGCGCCGTGGGACGCTCATCAGTATCGTTGGCGGCCAAGGGTGTTCACCAAACGCTAGGCGGGAACAAGGTGTTGCGGGGCGTCGACATCGAGGCCCCCGCGGGCAGCACCGTCGCGATCGTCGGTCCGTCCGGCTCGGGTAAGTCGACGCTGCTGCGGACCCTGAACCGGCTTAACGAGCCTGATAGCGGCGACATCCTGCTGGACGGCCGGTCGGTGTTGCGCGACGACCCCGACAAGCTGCGCCAGCGCATGGGAATGGTGTTCCAGCATTTCAATCTCTTTCCGCATCTGAGCGTGCTGAGAAACGTTGCGTTGGCACCGCAGAAGCTGCGGGATTTGCCCGCGGACGAGGCGAGAGACCTTGCGCTGAGTCAGCTGGACCGAGTTGGCCTGAAACACAAGGCCGATGCGCGGCCGGGAATGCTGTCCGGGGGCCAGCAGCAGCGGGTGGCGATCGCCCGTGCCCTGGCCATGGCGCCACAGGTGATGTTCTTCGACGAGGCCACCTCGGCGCTGGATCCCGAAATGGTGAAGGGAATCCTGCAACTGATCGCCGACCTCGGGGCCGACGGCATGACGATGATTGTGGTCACCCATGAAATGGGTTTCGCCCGCTCAGCATCCGACACGGTCGTTTTTATGGATCGCGGCAAGGTGGTGGAATCCGGGCCGCCCGAGAAGATATTCGAAGCCGCGGAGACCGAACGACTGCAGCGGTTTTTGTCCCAAGTACTTTGATATTCGCTAACTACTTGGCTGTAGCTACGTCAAGTACACCTAATAAAGGGCTAGACTCCCGATTTATGGCGGACAGCGATTCCACCGCGGCCGAAGTTACCGAGCTTGCGGAAGGTTTGCACCGCGCGCTGTCCAAATTGTTTTCGCTTTTGCGGCGCGGGGACCCTAGTGGCGCCGCAGCGGGGGAGTTGACCCTGGCGCAGCTGTCTATCCTGGTCACCTTGCTCGATCAGGGCCCCATCCGGATGACGGATCTTGCCGCCCACGAGCGGGTGCGGACGCCCACCACCACCGTCGCGATCCGACGACTCGAAAAGATCGGGCTGGTAAAACGTTCGCGCGACCCGTCCGACCTCCGGGCTGTGCTCGTCGACATCACCCCGCGCGGGCGCGCCGTTCACGGCGAATCGCTGGCCAACCGTCGGGCCGCGCTGGCCGCGATGCTCAGCCAGCTCCCTCCCTCTGACCTGGACACCTTGATGAAGGCGCTGGCACCGCTGCAGCGGCTGGCCTCCGGCGAGCCGACAGGCCCCGCGGGGGAGCCGCCGGCGCGCAAAGAGGCGTGAAACCCTAAGCTTTCCAGTCCTTTTCGGTGCCGTCCTGCGGCGCGCTTAGACTGGCGTGCATGCCCACTGCACTCATCACCGGCGCCGGTGGCGGCATCGGATCCGCGATCGCGACGGCGCTGGCGCCCACCCACACCCTGCTGCTGGCCGGTCGGCCCTCCGACCGGCTCGACGCGGTGGCGGAGCGGCTCGGCGCCACGACGTTTCCGCTCGACCTGACCGACGGCGACGCAATCGAGGCCGCCTGTGAAATCGTGGACGAACTCGACGTGCTGGTGCACAACGCCGGTGTCTCAATTCCCGGCCATGTCTCGGAATCGCACGTCGACGAATGGCGCGCCACCTTCGCCGTGAACGTCTTTGGGCCAGTGGAACTTACGCTCACGCTGTTGCCGGCGCTGCGGCAGGCCCACGGCCAGGTGGTCTTCATCAACTCCGGCGCCGGCCGCAACGTCTCCCCCGGCATGGCGTCCTATTCGGCCAGCAAGTTCGCGTTGCGCGCCTTCGCGGACTCGCTGCGCAGTGATGAACCCGAGCTGCGCGTGACCACGGTCTACCCGGGCCGCACCGACAGCGACATGCAGCGGGAACTCATCGAGTTCGAAGGCGGCGACTATGACCCGGAGAAGTTCCTGAAGCCCGAAACAGTGGCAGCGGCAGTCGCCCAGGCGGTGGCCACGCCGCGTGACGGACACGTGCACGAGGTGGTGCTGCGGCCCGCCTAGACGACCAGGTTGACCAGTCGACCCGGGACGACGATCAGCTTGCGCGGGTTGGCACCCGCCAAGAATGCCTGAACCTTCTCGTCGGCCAGTGCCGCCGCCTTCAGGGTGTCCTCGTCGGCGTCGGCGGCCACCACCACTCGCCCACGGACCTTGCCGTTCACCTGCACCGGATACTCGACGGTGTCGTCGACGAGGTGTGCTGGGTCGGCCTGCGGGAAGGGACCGTGCGCCAGCGGCGTCGTGTGGCCCAGCCGCTGCCACAGCTCCTCAGCCATGTGCGGGGCCAGCGGCGCCACCATCAGCACCAGCGGCTCGACCGCCGCGCGGGGAACCGCGTCGCGGTGCTCCTTGGTGAGGTGGTTCGTGTACTCGATCAGCTTGGCCGCCGCAGTGTTATTACGCAGTGCCGCATAGTCTTCCGAAACCCCGGCGATGGTGCGGTGCAGGACTCGCAGCGTGCCCGTATCCAGCCCCTGTCCACCCTCGTCCACCACCCGCGTCTGACCGGTCTGCTCGTCCACCACCAGGCGCCACACTCGCTGCAAGAACCGGTGCGCCCCGACCACGTCTTTGGTAGCCCAGGGTCGCGAGGCCTCCAGCGGGCCCATCGACATCTCGTACACCCGCAGGGTGTCGGCACCGTAGTCGTCGCAGATCTCGTCGGGCGATATCGAATTCTTCAGGCTCTTACCGATTTTGCCGAATTCCTGAAAGACCTCGATCTCGCCGTCGGGTCCCGGATACACGAATCCGCCGTCGCGCTCGACGACTTCTTCTGCCGGAACGTAGGCGCCGCGCGAGTCCGTGTAGGCGAAGGCCTGGATATAGCCTTGGTTGACCAACCGTCGATACGGTTCGCGTGAGCTGACGTGCCCTAGGTCGTACAGCACCTTGTGCCAGAACCGGCAATACAGCAGGTGCAGCACCGCGTGCTCGGCGCCCCCGACGTACAGGTCGACACCGCCTGGGTCCTGGGGACCGTGCTCGGCGGGCCGCGGGCCCATCCAGTAGGCCTCATTTTCCTTGCCGCAGAAGCGTTCCGAGTTGTGCGGATCGGTGTAGCGCAGTTCGTACCAGGAGCTTGCTGCCCACTGCGGCATCACGTTGGTGTCGCGGGAGTATGGCTTCAGCCCGTCGCCCAGATCGAGTTCGACATGCACCCACTCGGTCGCCTTGGCCAGCGGCGGCGAGGGCTCGCTGTCCGCGTCGTCGGGGTCGAACAACACCGGCGAGTAGTCCGGCACATCGGGCAGTTCGACCGGCAATGCCGCCTCGTCGAGCGCGTGCGGGCGCCCGTCCTCGTCGTAGACGATGGGAAACGGCTCACCCCAGTACCGCTGGCGCGCGAAAAGCCAGTCCCGCAGCTTGAATTCGATACGCGCCCAGCCGCGACCCTCGGTCTCCAGACGCGCGGTGATCGCTTCCTTCGCCGCGGGGACGTCCATCCCGTCGAGATAACCGGAGTTGACCAGTTTGCCGTTGCCCGAGTATGCCGCCTCCGAAATATCGCCGCCGGCAATGACTTCCACGATCGGCAGGCCTAACTCGTGGGCGAAGTCCCAGTCCCGCTGATCGTGGCCGGGGACGGCCATGATGGCCCCGGTGCCGTATCCGGCCAACACGTAGTCGGCGATGAAGATCGGCACCGGTTTGCCGTTGGTCGGGTTCGTCGCGTAGCTGCCCAGGAAGACACCGGTCTTCTCCCTGCTCTCCTGGCGCTCGAGGTCGGACTTCGAGGCGATCGCCTGCCGGTAGGCGGCGACGGCCTCCCCCGGTGAGGCGGCGCCGTAGGTCCAGCGCGAGTCGGTCCCGTCCGGCCAGGCGGCAGCGATGAGCGCGTCGACCAGGTCGTGCTCGGGGGCCAGCACCAGATAGGTTGCGCCGAACATGGTGTCGGGGCGGGTGGTGAACACTTCGATCTCGGCCGTGTCGCCGTCGGTCTTGGTCGCCGAAAACAGGGCTGTGGTGCCGACGGACCGGCCGATCCAGTTGCGCTGCATGGTCTTGACCGGCTCGGGCCAGTCCAGGAGGTCCAGGTCGTCGAGCAACCGGTCGGAATAGGCGGTGATGCGCATCATCCACTGGCGCAAACGTTTCCGGAACACCGGGAAGTTTCCGCGGTCGCTGCGACCGTCGGCGGTGACCTCCTCGTTGGCCAGCACCGTGCCCAGACCGGGACACCAGTTGACGATCGAGTCCGCCCGGTAGACCAGTCGGGAGCCGTCGATCACGTCGGCCCGCTCCCCCGCCGACAACTCGGCCCACTCCCGTCCGTCGTCGAGACGACGCGCGCCGGAATCGAATTCGGCGATCAGCTCGGCGATCGGGCGGGCCTTGTTGACGGTGGTATCGAACCAGGCGTTGTAGATCTGCAGGAAGATCCACTGGGTCCACTTGTAGAACTCGACATCGGTGGTCGAAAAGCTGCGCCGGCTGTCGTGGCCGAGGCCCAGACGCCCCAGCTGGCGGCGGAAGTTCACGACGTTGGCTTCGGTCCTGGTGCGCGGGTGCGTGCCGGTCTGTACCGCGTATTGCTCGGCGGGCAGCCCGAAGGCGTCAAAGCCCAACGCGTGCAACACGTTACGGCCAGTCATCCGGAAATAGCGGGCGTAGACGTCCGTGGCGATGTAGCCGAGCGGATGCCCGACGTGCAACCCCTCCCCCGACGGGTAGGGAAACATGTCCTGCACGAACAACTTGTCGTCCGGGACGGGCGTTCCGTCCTGCGGAGCCAACGAGCCCACCGGGTTCGGCACGTTGAACGTCCCGAGCTTCGCCCAGTTCTCCTGCCACGCGCTCTCGACGCGGCCCGCCAGCGCCGCGGTGTAGCGGTACGGCGGCGCGTCGGAGTCCGGCTGGGCGGCACCCGAATTCTGTCCGGGCACGGTGGTCGGGGATTCGGTCACCTGAACAGGGTATAAGGCAGCTCCATCCGACCTTCCGGGCTACAGGTTGGTCTCGGTTCCATTGCGCACCGATCAGAGGTTCATCCCAGCTCGATTTCGAGCCTGTTCACGGCCTTTGACCTGTGGTTACAGTCGGCCTCTATACGACGGCTGCCGGTACACGAGCCATGGGAAGGACCCACGCAGATGATCGAGATCGTCTCCGCCCATCGAGCAATCCTCGGGGGTATGGTCGCTGGCCTGATCGGTGTCGCGGTCTGCACAGGAGGCAGCGCATCGGCGGATCCTGTGGCGCCCGCCCCCATCCCCGCCCCCGTCGTCCCCGCACCCGCGCCGCAGAACCTCGCAGGCGTTCCCGGGCAGGTGCCCACCAACAGGTTCCTGGTTTCCCCGCCGGCGCCCGCCGCGCCGGCAGCGCCCGTCGCCGCACCCGCGGCCGCGCAACCCCCGGCCCCTGCACCGGCGCCCGCGGCTTCCGGCACGATCCGCGACTACCTGCAGTCGAAGGGGGTCAAGCTCGAAGCGCAAAAGCCCCAGGGATTCAAGGCACTCGACATCACGTTGCCGGTTCCCACTCGCTGGACCCAGGTTCCCGATCCCAACGTGCCCGACGCGTTCGCCGTGATCGCCGACCGGCAAGGCAGCAGCATCTACACGTCGAATGCCCAGGTAGTGGTCTACAAGCTGGTCGGCAACTTCGATCCGAAAGAGGCCATCTCACACGGGTACGTCGACAGTCAGACGCTCGCAGCGTGGCAGAGCACGAACGCCTCGATGGCTGACTTCGCGGGCTTCCCGTCGTCGAACATCGAGGGCACCTACCGTGACGGCGACATGACCCTGAACACCTCTCGGCGTCACGTCATCGCCACCTCCGGACACGACAAGTATCTGGTGTCGCTGGCGGTGACCACCGACCGTGCGGTCGCCGTCGCCGACGCGCCCGCCACCGACGCCATCATCAACGGGTTCCAGGTGGTCGTGCCGGGGGCTCCGGTCCCGGCACCGGTTCAAACGCCCGCCGCGGCACCCGTCGCGCGTCCTGCCCAGGCCCCGGCTGCGGCTCCTGTCGCGGCCCCCGTGGCCCCGGCGGCTCCTCCGGTTGTGGCCCCCGCGCCGGTGCCCGCTGCGGCTCCGGTCAATCAGATGGCCGGCACGGCGCCGGTCGCTGTCCCCCAGCAGGTGCCCACACCCGCTCAGCAGCAGCCGGCGCCCAGCCTGTTAGCCCTGGTCCCGGGCCTGCCCCCGCTGCCCAACTTCACGTTCCTCCAACACTGAGCGGCCACACCGGAGCCCGGTGAGCGGATCGGAGCACGGGCTCGTATTGTGAGCCCATGCTGATTGCCGGCGTGCTGTCCATGTGTGCGGCGGCGGCCTCCGCCGGATTCGGAACCTGGTCGCTTGCGCACAACCAGAGCCCCCACCCCACCGCGGTGGTGTTGCGCTCCATGGCGCCGACCCAATTCGCGGCCGCGATCATGTTGACCGCCGGCGGCGTCGTGGCGCTCGCAGCGGCCCCGCACACCGCGCTGGTCGTGCTGATCGTGTGTGTCGCCGGCGCGCTGGGAACGGTGGCTGCCGGCTCATGGCAGGGCGCCCGCTTCGCGGTGCGGCAACAAGCGTCCGCACCCGCATGCGCCGGGAATTGCGTGGGCTGCACGCAGTCGTGTAGCTGAGTCGCCTGCTGCCGGACTAGTTCCGGCTGAGGTCGATGGGGTGTGTCGCCAGCAATGACAGTGGCAGTGGCTGGCGACGCAACACCTGGCCCCAGAGGTCGGCTCTCGGTCCGACCAGAACGTCAGATGGCAAGCCGGACAACACGATCCAGTCGTCGCGTTCGATCTCGCCCTCAAGCTGGCCGATAGTCCAGCCGGAATATCCCGCGAAGATCCGCACACCCTCCACGACTGGCGCGATCAAGTCGGGCTCGGCATCCAGATCCACCATCACCACGCGGCCGTCCACGTGTCGCAAGCCGGGCACGCCCTGTGGGTCAGCACCGATCCTCAACGCCGCCAGGCACAGCGCCGCGTCGCGTTTCACCGGTCCGCCGATGTACATGGTCTTGGGTTTGGCCGCCAATTTGGCCCACTGCGGCAATACGTTGTACACCGCCGTCTCGCTGGCACGGTTGAGCACAACGCCCAGCGTGCCGCCATCGTTGTGTTCCACGATGTAGATCACGCTGCGCCGGAAAGTCGGTTCAAGGAGATCGGTGTTGGCGAGCAACAACGTACCGGCGCGCACCCGCTGTGCGGCCGGTGCTACATAGTCCTCGGGATCCTCAGGCGGCGGCACCAGACCATCATCGCATCTGCCGCATGGTCGTCGGGGCAATCGAGCGCGGCCCATGAAGATTTGTAATGTTGACGGGAAAGCTCCCGCCGCGCGAGCTTGGCCAGCCCAATTTCGGAAGTCGGTTCTGTGGTCGAAACCCGGATGCACTCACGCGCACCCGTCGAGATCTGGCGGTCCGTGCGCGGTTTGCCGGATTTCTGGCGACTGCTGCAGGTCCGCATGGCAAGCCAATTCGGTGATGGCCTGTTTCAGGCGGGGATGGCGGGCGCGCTGCTGTTCAATCCGGACCGGGCCGCCGACCCCAGTTCCATCGCCCGCGCGTTCGCTGTGCTGTTTTTGCCCTACTCGCTGCTGGGTCCCTTCGCCGGAGCACTGATGGACCGTTGGGACCGGCGTTTGGTGCTCGTCGGCGCCAACGTGGGCCGCCTGATCATGATCGCCGTGATCGGCACGATTCTCACCGTCAGAGCGGGGGAGATCCCGCTGTTGTTGGGCGCCCTTGTCGCCAACGGTCTGGCAAGGTTCGTCGCGTCCGGGCTGTCGGCGTCATTGCCGCACGTGGTCCCGCGCGAGCAGGTCGTGACGATGAACGCCGTAGCCAACGCGGCAGGCGCCTTCGCCGCCTTCATCGGCGCCAATTTCATGCTGGTGCCCAGGTTTCTGATCGGTGCCGGCGACAAGAGCGCCGCGGCGGTCATTTTCATGACGGCGATTCCGGTGTCGATCGCGCTGCTGCTGTCGTGGCGGTTCGGTCCGCGGGTATTGGGTCCGGACGACACCAAACGGGCGATCCATGGGCCGGCCTTCTACGCGGTGATCACAGGCTGGCTGCATGGTGCACGCACGGTCGCGCAGCGCCCCACGGTCGCGGCCACCTTGTCCGGATTGGCCGCGCACCGGATGGCGATCGGCATCAATTCGCTGCTGATCTTGTTGCTGGTTCACCACGTGACGAATCCCGAAACCGCGGGACTGGGAACGGCTTTGCTGTTCTTCGGCGCCGCCGGCCTGGGCGCCTTTCTGGCAAATCTGCTGACTCCGCCCGCGATCCGTCGTTGGGGGCGCTACGCGACGGTGAACGGTGCGTTGGTGGCGTCGGCCGTCGTCGAGGTCGCCGGGGCGGGACTACAGCTGCCGGTCATGGTGGGTTGCGGTTTCCTGCTCGGCGTGACCGGGCAGATGATCAAGCTGTGCGCCGATTCGGCGATGCAGATGGACGTCGACGACGCGCTGCGCGGGCACGTGTTCGCGGTGCAGGATGCGCTGTTCTGGGTCGCGTTCATCGTCTCGATCACGGTGGCGGCGACGCTGATTCCCGACGACGGGCATGCGCCGGCGTTCGTGCTGTTCGCGGCGGTGCTCTACCTTGTCGGGCTGGCCGTCCACAGCATCATCGGGCGCCGGATACCGGCCGAGAACGGGAGGCAATGATGGCTGGGCCCGCACCCATCGTCGCTGACCTGCGCGCCGAAAGCGATGAGCTCGACGCACTGGTCGCGGCGCTGCCGGACGAGCGTTGGGCCGATCCGACGCCGGCACCGGGGTGGAGCATCGCCCACCAGATCGGACACCTGCTGTGGACCGACCGGGTGGCGCTGAACTCGGTCACCGACGAGACGCGGTTCGCAGAAGCGCTGCAAGCCGCCGCAGCCGACCCGGCCGGCTTCGTCGACGCGGGCGCCGAAGAGTTGGCAGGGGTAGCGCCGACCGCGCTGTTGGCCGACTGGCGCGATACCCGTCGCCGGTTGCACGAGGCGCTGCTGGTGGTCGCCGACGGCCGCAAACTTCCGTGGTTCGGACCACCGATGAGTGCGGCGTCGATGGCCACCGCACGCTTGATGGAGACCTGGGCGCACGGGCTCGACGTCGCCGACGCGCTGGGCGTCAACCGGCAACCGACCGAGCGGCTCCGGTCCATCGCTCATCTGGGCGTGCGCACCCGCGACTACGCCTTCGCCGTCAACAACCTGACCGCCCCGGCCGAGCCGTTCCTGGTCGAGCTGCGCGGCCCCGGCGGCGACACCTGGTCGTGGGGACCGCCGGACGCCGCGCAGCGGGTGACGGGTTCGGCCGAAGACTTCTGTTTCCTGGTCACCCAGCGGCGTCCGCTCAGAGCCCTCGACCTTGCCGCGCACGGCCCCGACGCGCAGCGCTGGCTGGAAATCGCTCAAGCCTTCGCCGGTCCTCCCGGCGAAGGTCGGTGAGCGTCATTGCAGGGGGCCGCCGTAGCTCGCGCGGTTCTCGGCCTCGGCCTCTTCGCGCAGCGCGGTGATCGCCACGTTCAATCGGTCGGCCAGCTCGCCGTGGGCGTACCCGGTCATCACCCCGGGGTGCATCGTCAGTTTGAGCAATCGGCCGTCGGCATTCGCGACGGCGTAGACATCGCCCAGGTCGACGCTGTAGGTGACCGCCTCGGCCTGCGCGACGAGGGCTTCCCACTTGTCGGCGGCCTCGCTGAGTTCCCTTAGGACCGATTCGACCAGGTCCTTGTCGCTGAGATTCGCGCGACGGCCCGAATCCGACACCATGACAGTATCGGTACCCCCTTCGACCAGCGTCAATTCATGTTCGAGGCGATAAGTTTCTGATACCAGGCCAGATGGTAGTTGGCGGACACGGCATCCCCGCTCGAGATGCCTTCCGTCGCAGCCAATAACAGGCAGTTCAGCAAGAGTGCGGAATTGACCGCCGGGTACTGGACCAGCAGGTGGTAGCGCGCCGTATCCAGGTGCACCCGCAGCACATCCACCTCCTGGTCTACGACCGCGACACCCGCGGCAACGGCTTGGGCGAGCCTCTGCACAATCTGCGGGAGTCCGTTGCGCCAGCGGATGGCTTCGCTCAGCACCCGCCCCAGATCCTCGATGACCGGCAGCTCGCGCGGCTGCAGCGAGGATTTCGTCGCGGCGAGATTGGGCGAGCGGCGCAACGAATCACCGGGCGCATAAGTCACGACCCGGGCCGTGTCCCCGATCAACGCGGAGACCCGGCCGGTGCGTTGCTCGGGTTCGAGCAATCGCACGCCGGCCGGAAGCGTGATGCCGGAAGGTACCCAACCGTGGGCGAGGTCGGTAACCAACAGCGTCGCCCCGTCCACACGATCGCCGACGGCCCAGTGCAGCCGCGGCTCTTGCCGAACGACGAATTCGAGGATGCGACTCAGCCGGTCGATGTCGGATTCGGTTGCGGCTACAGGCTTTTCGATGCGCTGCGTGGCAGCGGCAACTGCGGCCGCCTCGGGCTCCTCGTGCTGCGCCGGCGGCTCGTCGACGATCGCGTGGTGGCGGCCGCTGTCGGTCGTCAGCGTAGGCGGACCCGGTGCGGTCTCCACCGGTGCGACGGGGGAGGGGTCTACGTCCCTGATCACCGGGATGATCTGCGTTTCCTCGAGCTCCGCCGGAGCAACGTCCTCGTCGGGGACGGCCTCGATCCACGTCGTCTCGGGTTCGTCGTCGTCATCGACCGCATGATGACGACCGCTCGTGGCCTGATCGCTATCCCTGATCACGGGGAGGATCTGTGTCTCCTCGAGCTCCGCCGCGGCGGCCTCGTCATAGTCGCGAGCCTGGGCGGGGGCGGAGTCGACCGGAATTTCGTCGGTGATCGCGGGCATGACCTGCGTCGCGTCGAAATTTCGAGCAACGGGCTCGACAGCTGGTGGGCGCCGATATCCGGACGCCGCCTTGGCTTTCATCTCGCGCAGCTGACGCATCGTCGACTCGACTCGCCGCACGGCACGCGCCCGGGCTTGTTCGATGATGCGGGCCTCTGCCGCCTGCCGCGCAGGATCCGGCATTTCGCTGCGCTTGAGCATCTTCAACTCGTCGTTGGCGCCCTGCGCGATGCGCTGCAGGTCGGTCCTGAGATAGTCTGCAAGACTAGCGGTTTCGCCGCTAACCGTCGACAGCTCGGCCGGCCATAATCCACCGGTCACCCAGGGGGTGCAATCGATGGGAGAGCTGAAGGCCGGAATCGCCAGTGATTCGCGGGTCGCTCTCCGGAGGCGCTGGCGCGCCGTCATCCGACCGAAGATCGCCACCGGCTAAGCCTACCGGCATCCGTCGTTCGCTCTATGCGGTCGGTGAATTGTGCAGCTACGACACCCTGGGTAGCGTGGGGCCATGGCTGATTCTGCGTTGCAGCAGCAACTCGACGAAGTACGCGCCATGCTCGCTCGCGCGCGAGAGTTGTTCGGCCCCAATCCCGTTGAGCCGCCCACCGATATCGCACCCGATCCTGGCGCGGCGAAGGGTTGGCTGCTGTAGGCCGGCGCTTATCCCACGCTGTCGCGGCGGCGCAAATTGTGCGCCAACAGCTTCTCGATCGCCATATCGAGGTCTCGAGTAGTCGGAACCTCTGCGGAGGGCGTATGACCGGCCGAGACGATCTCGTCGCGAATGCTCAGCAACGCCTTCAGGCAGGAAACCTCGGCGGTCAGCAGGATTCCCTGCGCGAGCGTCTCCGCGTCCGTTTCCATCGCACCTTCACCGAGCGCCACGCTGTGCATGTAGCCGCCGCGGCAGGAGCGGACCAGGATGTGTCCACTTGGGTGAACGGTGTCAAAAGCGGGATCCGCGTCGGTCATCGACCGCGGTCAGCGATGCCGCCGAAGTCACGTGCCGCATCCTGCTCATGCTGTTCCCACATCGTCGCGGACATGGTCAGCTTGTCGGCCAGGTCGGCATGGTCAGCGGCTTGCTGCTCGTAACACTGACGCCTGAGCTCGAGCAATTCGCGTCCGGCGTCACGAAGTTCACTGAAGATCGGGCCGAGCGAATCCAGACTCTCCTGAATCGCTGCATGCGACGACGGAACGGTGCGCAAGTAGTCCGAGGTCTCCTGATGGTGCGCGGCAGCTTGACGTAAGTGCGCGGGCACCACATGAATCGACTCTGCCATCCACTGTCTCCTGTTCACGGCGCCGGCCGGACCGGCGAGCTCTCATTTTTAGACGGACGACGACGACGCCGGCCGGGTGGGTGTGGGTGGATCGGACCGAGCCGGCGTGGTCATGGTCGCGCTCGCCGCCGGTGGATGCTCCCAGCCTAGGAAGCTTGGGCCGCTCACGGTGGCAATGTGCTGAATTTGGCCGTCGAGGAGCGCTTTTCCCGGACCGAGGGCGAGTGCGTGACGATCGACGAATACGCCGACGTCCCCGGGAGAGACCTGCGGCGCCTCGATGGGTTCGGCCACCGCGGTTCCCGGTGGGGGAATGGTAATTCCCTGCTGCTGGAAGGCTTCTGCGATCGGCGTCCCGCCTACAGCAGCCGTGATGACCGCCGCCAATTGGGGGCTGGCCGCCGTCACCGTTTCGCCGTCGGGCAGGGTCAGCGTTGTCGGACCACTCTGTGCCGCTTCCTGCTCACCTACTGGCGCGTCCGCACTCACGTCCTGGGCGTCGTGCTCGTCGGTGGCAGGGTCTTCGTCATCCGGCAGCTCATCGCCCTCGAGATCGCGGCCCGTTTCGTCTTCACCACGCAACCCGGCGAGCGGCAGGCCTTCCAAGCCGGCCGTGGATCCCGGTGTCATACCTGGCAGCGACCCCCCGCCGAAGCTCGGAATCGTCGGCATTGCCGGGGTGGGCGCAGTCGTCATGCCTTCGAGAGGCCTTAAGGCGGGGGAGTCCCCGGGCGACGACCCGGAGTCGTCGGCCAACAACGAATCCAGCAGCGGATCCCAGTCGTCATCGAGATCGCCGGCCAACTGTTCGCTCGGGCTCTGCTGTCCATCGTCTTCGCTCGGCGAGGTAGCGGTATGTTCACCGGGACCGCTCCCCGACGCGTCGTAAAGCGATGTCCACGCGGCCATCAGCGCTGACTTCGACGTGTCGTCCAGGCTCGCAGTGAGCACCACCGAACGAATGTCGCGGAGCTTGCCGATGAGAAACCGCTGGAAATCACGCGCGCCGGCCGGAGTGTCGAGATCCGACCTCGTCTGGACCGCGGCTTCGGTTTCATGCTGCAGCTGGGTGAGCGCCTCTTTACCCTCAATCGCATTCAGATGTGCGTTCAGGATGGCCGATACCACTTGCATATCGAGGTGAGAGCTCGTTGAGTTCTGATGTGCCAGAGCGGCTTCGGCGTGCGCGATGGCTTCGGCGGCCGCGCCGCTCTCACGGTCGGGTGATGGCTGCTTCGAGGGCGAACCGCTGGGGGTCGCGACGCCGAACAGCTCGGAATGTTGTTGGCGGAGCCTGCTCAACACCCTAGCCAGTTGGTCGGGGGGCGTTGTCGGGCTGACCACGGCGGCAACCTCATTCGGCGTCAGACCGGTCTGCCAGGCATTCGGATTGCCGGTGCGGTCTCGGACATATTTGACCGCGGCGAGCAACTCGTCGTACGCCGACATCAGTGCCGCGATCCGTCCATGCCCGGCGACAATACCGAGGCTTGATTCGGCCGACAATTCACTGGTTCCGGCGAGTGTGAACAAGAATCGCGCTAGCCCGCGTCGTTGCCGTACTGTGCCCGAAGGTTTTCCAGCACGGCCTTATTCGAACGGTCGAGTTCGCGCGCGTCCGCCACGACCGCGACGATTTCACGTTGTTTGGCGGCCAGGAATCTCTGAAACTCGCGTGCACCCAAGGGTGTATCGATGGCCAGCTCGGCCTGGTGCTGGGTCGCGCGATCGATCTGCTCGGCAATGGCGTCCAGCCTCATGACGCTCTCCCGCGCCGAGGCGTGCGCGCCGGCGAGTACCTGCGCGAGGATTCGGTCGGCGTCGGTTGCCGCGCCGTGCTGGCCGGACAGCGCCGACTGTCGCTCGCGGGCGGCAGCCACCGAAGACTCGGGCATTGGTTCGCCCCCTGTCACAGTGGCCTGCGGATCGCAATGTTGTTGCCCAGTCGGCTTATTCGCACCGACGCCCCCGAGTATGGCGCCTCGACGACCAGGTTGTTGCCGATGGCCAGTTGCACGTGTCCGGCGTGCGGAAAGACGAGATCACCCGGGCGAACCTGCGAACGGGGCACCGGGACTCCGTCGTTGATCTGTTGATATGTGGTGCGATCCAGGTGGATTCCCGCCTGCGCGTAGCTCCATTGCACCAGCCCCGAGCAGTCGAATTGGTCGGGCCCGGTTGCGCCCCAGACGTATGGTCGCCCGAGTCGCGACAACGCGGCCCGCACCGCAAGCGCATTGCGGCCGTTGGGCATTCGCAGCCGCCGTCCATAACGCAGCGCCGAGAGGTTCGCGTGATGGCGCCGAGCCTGCAAGCGGGCCGACAAGACGTGTGACCGTTGCGCACGCAGTCGGGCCACACTGCGGCGCAACGCCTCACGCTGGGCCATCGGCGTCTGCGGTTTGACCGCGGAGTCCGCGCGGGCTTCGTCGACGACGCTTTTGGTCAGATCCCGGCCCCTTGCGTGATCGCGGTGCGCGGCGGCGATGACGTCGGCGCTGGCCGCATCGGTTCGGGCCGCCGAGGCAAGTCCCTCCCGGCTGTGGTCCACCGCGAGTTGATAGCCACCGCGCGCCAGTCCGCTGTTGAGAGCGACCGCGTGCTGCAGCAGGCCGTGGTAAGGCGCGGTGCCCGCGTCCAGCGTGGGATGCCCTGGTCCGGTGGGGAACAGTCGATGCGCACGGCTCAAGACCGCGACTTCGCTCTCGATCATGGTGTCGCCTCGCCGCCGTGCGGAGTGGCCTCGTCTTGCGCGGCCGATTCGACCGCCTCGGTAAAGGCGCGAACCCGGGGGAGCGCTCCCGGCGGGATGATGCCGGTGTTCCGGATTTCCCAGAGGTCGTCGGGACCGAGCCCGACCAGTGTGGCGATGACCGTTTCGGGCAACCAAGCCCGCGCGCAGGCCTGGTCGAATCGTGCGCTGAGGCTGTTAGGCATTCGCTTCAAGAGGTCGCTGCGCGTTTCCTCGAGGGCCCGCAGATGCTGCATCAGGCGAGCCGTCGAGTCGCCGCCGGCGTTCACCGCCACCCGCCAGGAACTGGCGGCCAGCATCTCGGCTTTCACGCACTGAGCGATCACAGACAGAATATACGTCTCGTATTCGTTTGATGTGTGCGCAGGCAATCGATCGATGAAGGACTTGAGCGCGTCCAGCTGTGCTTCGGCGTAGCCCTCGAGGACTTCGGTGTCGCTGTGACGGTCGACCACCACCGGCCCGGTGCGCCGCGCGGGCATCGGAGCCGGGGGCTGAGCGGCCATCAGCCGAGCCAATTCAGCGTCCGGATCGGCGGCTACTAGCAGGCGTGAGTAGGTGCCCGGCGGCAGCCCGAGCCCATTTTCCACCTTTTGAACTGTGCTTTTGTGGGGCCTTCGAGCGCCGCGCTCCAGAAAGCTCAGCCCCATGATGCTTACGCCGGTGGCGGCAGCGAGGTCTGCTAGAGACCAGTCGCGCGACTCACGCAACGAGCGGATGGCCGCACCGGCCGATTCACGGCTCACCACACGCTCCGGCCATAGGCCGGATATTACACAGCGACCAGGCCCAATCTCCCTATATACGTTTCTGTCACGTTTCTCTTGCGTCGGCGGCCATAATCCGTATACGCTTTCGTCTACGTTTCAGGCTCAACAAGGAGATCGACATGGGACATCCCTGCGCTGCCAACCCGGAGCTATGGTTCGGCTACCCGGACGACGACGGTGGGGACGGTGCGGCAAAAGCGCGCGCATACGAGCGCTCAGCCACCGAGGCGCGGATCCAGTGCCTGCGCCGCTGCCCGCTGGCGCAGCAGCGTCAGTGTGCCCAGCACGCCATCACGCACCGCGAGGAGTACGGCGTCTGGGCCGGCGTGAAACTGCCCGGCGGCCAGTACCGCAAGCGGGAACAACTCGCCCGCGCCCACGACATCCTGCGGCAAATCGCATCGGGCGAGATCAGCTCCCGTCAGCTGCCCGAAAACGCCGCGCTGCTGACACGCCACGAGCATCAGCCGGTTGCGGCCGCCGCCGTCGTGTTGCATCTACCCCTCGCGCAAGTGGGTCCCCGCTCGGCCGCGTGAGTTCTCCCTTGTCGACCGTTTGTTGACCAGGTCCACGGGGTAGTCGGGCTTGGCACGACCGAGTCTGTCGACCCAAAGGCGGATCCATGACATTCGACCTGACCCCGACGGGAGCGCAGCACGACCTGGCCCGGCGAACCCACGAGTTCGCCGAAGAGGTGATCCGCCCGGTGGCGCTCGATTACGACCAGCGCCAGGAGTTCCCGTGGCCGGTGCTGGAGGAGGCGGCGCAGCGCGGCTTCTACAGCCCGCTGTTCTATCGCGATTTGATCGGTGATCCGAGTGGGCTCTCGTTGCCGATGTTCATGGAGGAACTCTTCTGGGGTTGTGCGGGAATCGGTTTGGCGATCGTCATGCCGGCCTTGGCGCTTTCGGCGATAGGTCAGGCTGCGTCTCCTGAGCAGATGCTGGAATGGGCGCCCGAATGCTTCGGCAGCCCAGGCGATCTCAAGCTCGCGGCATTGGCCATCTCGGAGCCCGAGGGCGGCAGCGACGTACGGAACCTGCGCACCCATGCGCGCCGTGACGGCGACGATTGGATCATCGACGGCCACAAGATGTGGATCGGCAACGGCGGTATCGCCAACGTGCACGTCGTTAACGCCGTCGTCGACGAGGAGCTCGGCCACCGCGGCCAGGCGTTGTTCGTCGTGCCCGGTGGCACCCCTGGATTGAAGTTGGTGCGCAAGCTCGACAAGCTGGGTTGCCGCGCATCCCACACCGCCGAGTTGAAATTCGAAGGCGTCCGCGTTCCCGGCGCCAATTTACTTGGCGGACAAGAGAAGCTGGAACACAAACTCGCAAAGGCGCGAGAGGTGGTGGCCGGAGGAAAGCGTTCCGGCTCAGCGACGTTGGGCACCTTCGAGCAGACCCGGCCCATGGTTGCCGCACAGGCCATCGGGATCGCACGCGCCGCATTGGAGTACGCGACGGCCTATGCCACCGAACGTGAGGCGTTCGGCGGGCCCATCATTGACAACCAGGGCATCGCGTTCCCGCTGGCGGAAATCGCCACGCAGGTCGACGCGGCCCGGCTGCTAACCTGGCGCGCCTCGTGGATGGCGGCCAACAACGTGCCCTTCGAGCGAGGCGAGGGATCGATGTCGAAGATGGCGGCCAGCGAGGTGGCCGTCAGGGCCACCGAACGCGCCATCCAGACCATGGGCGGCTGGGGCTACATCACCGATCACCCGGTGGAGAAGTGGTATCGGGATGCCAAGCTGTACACCATCTTTGAGGGAACCAGCGAGATACAACGGATGGTGATCGCGAACGCGCTCGGCGCGGCTGTCGGCACACCGCCGCTGCATGTGGTGCTCGAACCGTCGGGCGGACCGCTGAACCGGGTTTTCGGTCGCGGTACCCCACTGCGTTCCCGTGCCGCGGAAACCGCACTGTCGATGCAGGACCGGGTGCCCGAACCCGTCATGCGACTGGCGATGAAGGTGCTGCAGCCCCCTCGCAAGTAGGGCACGCGGCGTAGCGTCGCGGGTGATCTGGGTGCATACAGTTCGCGACGGAGAGTGCACGATGAGCAATCTGGAAGCCGCGCCGGCCGAAGTCGCCTGTGGTGCCTCGCCACGTGACGGCGGGGTTTCGACGCTGGAAGTGCTGCATCCGCGGGAAGTTCCGCTCGGCGGCCCCAGGGCGATTCGGGTGCAACGTACCCTTCCGCAACGACAACGCTCGCTGGTCGGTGCGTGGTGTTTCATCGACCATTACGGCCCGGCTTCCGCGCGCATGGATGTCCCTCCGCACCCACACACGGGACTACAGACGGCAAGTTGGTTGTTCAGTGGGGAAGTGGAGCGCCGCGACAGCGCGGGCGTAGAGGCGGTTGTGCGGCCCGGCGAGCTGAACCTGATGACCGCCGGTGCTGGCATTTGTCATTCCGAGGTGTCGGTCGATCCGCAGGCCGTTCTGCACGGCGTGCAGCTCTGGGTGGCGCTGCCCGGCTCCGATCGCGACACCGGCCGAGACTTCGCTCATTACGCGCCGGCACCGGTGTCGCTGCCCGGTGCGGTAGCGCGAGTATTTCTCGGCGAGCTTGTAGGCAGTCGGTCCCCGGTGAATACGTTTACTCCGTTGCTGGGCGCCCAGATTGATCTCGACGCCGGTGCCGTGCTTGACCTCGGCGTCGATCCCGCATTCGAGCATGGCGTGCTGTGTGATTCGGGCCCAGTGAACGTGGACGGCACGGCCCTGGCCGTCGCCGATCTCGCGTACCGAGCCCCCGGCCGCGCCGCGCTGCACTTGGAGAATGTGGGGGAGCGGCCTGGGCGGGCACTCCTGCTCGGAGGCGCGCCGTTCACCGAAGAGTTGGTGATGTGGTGGAACTTTGTCGGACGAAGCCACGACGACATCGTCAACTACCGGCGACTGTGGGAGGACGCCGATGACCGCTTCGGTGCCGTCCAGGGTTATCGGGGTGCATCCACCCGGCTGCCCGCACCGCCGATGCCGACCACTCGGCTACGGCCTCGACCCGTACCGCAGAGAAAACGAGAGTACGAATGACCACCGATAAGAACGGC
>NZ_JAFAUS010000199.1 GCF_019243155.1 Mycobacterium sp. | reverse complement strand
TGGCGGTTGGGCCTGGACGGCGTCGACCCCAAAGGCATCGTGCAACTGGAATCCGCCGGCAGCCACTACACCACCTACCCGGCCGGCTCGATCGCGACGTTGCCGACCATCTTCACCCACCGCGACGTCGGGAACACTGACTGCCCGGGCAACGCCGCCTACGCCTTGATGGACGAAATGCGGGACATCGCATCCCATTTCAATGACCCGCCGGAGGAACTGATCAAGGCACTGCAAGGTGGCGTGATCTACGACCACTGGCAGGAGATCGGCGGGATGAGCAGCGTGTTGGGGTCGCCGACCTCACCGGAAGACAACGCGGCCGACGACGCCCGCTTCGTCACGTTCGCCAAGGGCGCCATGTACTGGTCACCGGAGACCGGTGCCCAACCGGTCACCGGCGCCATCTACGACGCCTGGGGCTCGCTGAGTTACGAGCGGGGTCCGCTCGGGTTGCCGACCAGCGCGGAACTCCAAGAGCCGCTGCAGATTACGCAGAACTTCCAGCACGGAACGCTGAACTACGACCGGCTGACCGGAAACATCACCGAAGTCGTGGACGGGATAACGACACCGTTGGAAACGCAATCTCCAAGCGGCCCAACGGTTCCCGCCGAGCACTTTTCGCTGCCGGCGCACCCGGTCTAGCTCAGAGCCACCAGCGTTCCAGCACCCGGCCCACCCCGTCGTCATTGTTGGGCGACGTGACCTCGTCGGCGACGGCCAGCACGTCGGGATGGGCGTTGCCCATCGCGACGCCGTGACCCGCCCACCGCAGCATCGGCAAGTCGTTGGGCATGTCGCCGAAGGCCACCACGTCCCCGTTGACGATCTCCAGCGGCCTCGCGATCTCGTCCACGCCGGTGGCCTTGCTGGTCCCCAGCGGCACGATCTCGATCAGGCCGTTGTTGGTGGAGTAGGTGATGTCGCCCTCGATGCCGACGTGTTTGGCGAGTTCGGCGGCCATGTCGGCACTGCGGGCCCCGGCGCGGCGGATGAGCAGCTTGATGGCCGGCGCACTGAGCAGGTCCTGGATCGACACCTCGGTGTTGTCGGGGTTCAGCCACGCGTGCTCGTAGCCCGGCGAGCTGATGAATTGCGGGGTCGCCGTGTCGTGGGCTCGTTCGCCGATCCGCTCGACGGCCAGCCCGGCACCCGGGATGACGCGGGTCGCCAGCTCGGCCAGCTCGCCCAGGGTGTCGACGGCCAGCGTGCGCGTCGACACCACGCGGTCGGTCGACGAGTCGTAGATGACGGCACCGTTGGCGCACACCGCCATCGGCGCGAAACCCAGCGCGTCGACGACCGGTCGGATCCAGCGCGGCGGACGCCCGGTCGCCACGACGAAGCGCGCGCCGGCGGCCACGGCGTTGCGGATGGCGTCGCGGGTGCGCGGCGTGATCGTCTCGGCGTCGTTGAACAACGTGCCGTCGACATCGCACGCGATCAGGGATGGCAAGGTCAACGAGACCGCCCGCTTTCGCGGTTAACCAAGCGGCTCAATGCAATCCGCTTTGTTCTCGGCCCTGCTTGGTCACACCGTCGGTTCCGTATTTCTCCATCCGCGCCTGCAACTCCGAGAGGCGCATCGCCTGGGAGTCCTCGCGGTTGGGCGCGCTGCCACCGAGGCGCCGCGGCACCCAGAACTCGCCCTCCGGGTGCGGGTACTCCTCCTGCACCCGGTACAGCAACCCGTTCATCGCCTCACGCAGCGCCACGTTGAGCTGCTCGGGCGTGCCCTGCGGCGCCAGCGGGCGCCCGACGGCCACCGTGATCGGGACCTTGTTGCGCCACACCTTCTTCTTGTGATCCTTGGGCCAGATCCGGTGGGCGCCCCACACGATCACCGGGATCAACGGCACCCGGGCCTCGAGCGCCATCCGCGCCGCCCCGGTCTTGAATTCCCTGAGTTCGTAACTGCGGCTGATGGTGGCCTCGGGGTGCATCCCGATGAGCTGGCCCTCCCGCAGCCGCTGCACGGCCAAGTCCAAAGCGTCGTGTCCCGTCCGGCGGTCCACCGGAATCAACCTGGCGTGCTTGATGACGTAGTTGACCGCCTTCACGTCGGCCATCTCCGCCTTGATCATGAAGTACATGCGTCGCCGACGCTCCCGCACGGCGAGCAACGACGGGAGCCAGTCCAGGTAGCTGGTGTGGTTCTGGGCGAGCAGGGCACCGCCCCGCTCGGGGATGTTCTCCAGGCCGTGAAACCGGAACTTCGTCCCCTGCATCGCGACCATCGGAGGGACGATCCACTCCCCCAACCGGTAGAAGGGCTCAGCCAATGTTCTCTCCTTCGACTACCCCGACCGGCGTTCGGCACGGCCGGGAGCCCTTTTAGCTGACCGGGCCGCAGCCTCGTCGGCTTCCATTCGGGCAGCCTGTGCCAGGGTGGGTGCCCCGCCGCCCAGCCGGTGCGGCACCCAATAGGCCCCTGGCACGTTTGAATAGCACTGTTGCACGCGGTGCAAGAGCGTCGTCATCGACGCGTGCAACGCGGCATCTGTCTGCAGAATATCTTCCCCCGCCCACACCGGGTCGCCCACCGCAACGGTGATCGGCAGCTTGGCGCGGCCGATTTGCCTTGGGTGGTCCTTGGTCCAGATCCGGTGCGCCCCCCAGACGATCACCGGGACGATCGGCACGTCCGCCTCGACGGCCATCCGGGCAGCTCCCGTTTTGAATTCCTTGAGTTCGAAGCTGCGGCTGATCGTCGCCTCCGGATAGACCCCGACCAGCTCGCCCTCGCGGAGTCGCTGCACGGCCACCGCGTAGGCACCCGAGCCGGCGCCCCGGTCCACCGGGATGGTGCGGGTGTGCTTGATCAGGAAATTGACCACCTTCACCCGCTGCATCTCGGCTTTGATCATGAACCTGAGTCGACGCCGCCTGCGATGCACGGCCAGCGCAGCAGGCAGAAAATCCACGTAACTGGTGTGGTTGATCGCGATCACGGCACCGCCCCGGTCGGGGATCTTCTCCTCACCGCAGTACGTGATCCTGGTGCCGGTGGCCCGAACCACCAGCTGGGCCAGGATCTCGAGGCTGCGGAAGGTCGGTTCCACCATAAATCGCTACTCCGGCGCCCCTGCCGATCGCGCCTTACGGGCCGCCCGGGCGGCCTTCTCCTCGGCATCCATCCGGGCCGCCTCGGCCAGCGAGGGAGCGCCACCGCCCAGCCGGTGTGGCACCCAGTACTCGCCGGCGGGATGAGAGCCGTACATTTCCTGGGCCCGCTCCAGCAGGTGCTGCATCCGCGAGTGCAGCAACCCGCTCAGCTCGGCCGTCTCCAGCGTCGGTGCGATCGGTTCGCCGACGAGCACCGTGATGGGCACCTTGGGGCGGAAGAGCTTCTTGGGATGGTCCTTGGTCCAGACCCGCTGGGCACCCCAGACGATGATTGGGACGATCGGCACGCCCGCCTCGACCGCCATCCGCGCGGCGCCGCTCTTGAACTCCTTGATCTCGAAGCTGCGGCTGATCGTGGCTTCCGGGTAGACGCCGACGAGCTCTCCGTCCTTGAGCATCCTGACCGCGGCCTCATACGACGCCGCTCCGTCTTGCCGGTCGACCGAGATGTGCCGCAGGCTGCGCATGATCGGCCCGGTGATCTTGTGGTCGAACACCTCCTGCTTGGCCATGAACCGCACCTTGCGCCCCAGGGCCTGCCGGTAGGCGGGCAGACCCGCGAAGGTGAAGTCGAGGTAGCCGGTGTGATTGATCGCGATGACCGCTCCACCGCTCTTCGGCAAATTCTCGACGCCCGTGACGGTGATCTTCAGACCCTGGACGCGCCAGATCATGCGGGCAAGCTGAATGACAGTCCCGTATACCGGTTCCACAGCTAGTCAGCCTAATGCTCCCGGCTGTGAGCCGACTGATGTGTGGCCGATCGGTGGACCAACCTGGCATCGGCGACTGAGCCGGATCCGGGTCGCATCGACTACTACCTGTAGTTGTGCGATACCGACAGTGACGCCGCGCGCTAAGCTCGGGGGCTGAAAAACCGTTACCGCGCCTGGGGCACCCAAGGCGTTTCGGCGGCCCCCAGGAAGGTGTTTGTGCAGGTCACCAGCGTAGGTCACGCCGGATTTCTGATCGAGACCCACGCGGGCAGCATCCTTTGCGACCCGTGGGTCAATCCGGCCTACTTCGCGTCCTGGTTCCCGTTCCCCGACAACAGCGGGCTGGACTGGGACCGCCTGGGTGACTGCGACTACCTGTACGTGTCGCACCTGCACAAGGATCACTTCGACGCCAAGAACCTGACCGAGCACGTCAACAAAGACGCGGTGGTGCTGCTACCCGAATTCCCGGTACCCGACCTACGAAATGAGTTGCAGCTGCTGGGATTTCACCGGTTCTTCGAGACCAGCAATTCGGTCAAGCATCGGATCACCGGCGCCAAGGGTGACCTCGACATCATGATCATCGCGTTGCGGGCGCCCGCCGACGGACCGATCGGTGATTCCGCGCTTATCGTTTCCGACGGCACCACAACGGTTTTCAACATGAACGACGCCAGACCGGTGGATCTGGATGTGTTGACATCGGAATTCGGTCACATCGACGCGCACCTGCTGCAGTACTCGGGGGCGATCTGGTACCCGATGGTCTACGACATGCCCGAGCGTGCCAAGGAATCGTTCGGCGTCCAGAAGCGCCAGCGGCAGATGGATCGCGCTCGCCAGTACATCACCCAGGTGGGCGCGACGTGGGTGGTCCCGTCCGCCGGCCCGCCATGTTTCCTAGATCCCGAGTTGCGCAGCCTCAACGACGACAGCGGCGATCCCGCCAACATCTTTCCGGACCAGATGGTGTTCCTGGACCAGATGCGCACCCACGGCCACGACGGCGGCTTGTTGATGGTCCCCGGGTCGACCGCGGATTTCTCTGGCACGACGTTGAATTCGCTGTGCCACCCGCTGCCCGCCGATCTGGGGGCACCGCCCGAATGTGGGTCGGTCGAGGAGATTCTCACCACCGGCAAGGCCGCCTACATCGCGGCCTACGCGCAACGGATGGAGCCCGTCCTGGCCGCGGAGCGGGCGAGCTGGGCCCCGGCTACCTCAGAGCCGCTGCTGGAACCGCTGCGCGCGCTGTTCGAGCCGATCATGTCGCAAAGCGATGAGATCTGCGACGGGATCGGTTACCCCGTAGAGCTGGTGATCGGTCCGGAGACCGTCGTTCTCGACTTTCCGAAACGTGCCGTACGAGAACGGATTCCCGATGAACGAGTACGGTATGGCTTCGCCATCCCACCCGAGCTGGTGCGCACCGTGTTGCGCGATCACGAGCCGGACTGGGTCAACACCATTTTCTTGTCCACCCGTTTCCGGGCGTGGCGGGTCGGCGGCTACAACGAATACCTGTACACATTCTTCAAGTGCCTGACCGACGAGCGGATCGCCTACGCCGACGGCTGGTTCGCCGAGACCCACGACGACTCGGCATCGGTCACCCTGGACGGCTGGCAGATTCAGCGCCGTTGCCCGCACCTCAAAGCCGACCTGTCGAAATTCGGTGTGGTCGAGGGCAATACGCTGACCTGTAACCTGCACGGCTGGCAATGGCGACTGGACGACGGGCGCTGCCTGACAGCGCGTGGCCACCAGCTCCGGAGCTCCCGAGCGTGAACGGGACCTACGACGACGGCCTGGTTCAACTGGACCGCGCCGCAATCACGCTGCGCCGCTACCACTTTCCCTCGGACACGTCGAAGGTCATTGCTTTGAGCACGATCCGTGGCTACAAAGCCGAAGGACTGGGCACTTTCACACACCGGTTCCGGGTGTGGGGCTCCTCGGACTTCCGCCGCTGGCTGCCGCTCGACGTGAGTCGGCCGTTCAAGTCGACCCTGATCACCCTGGACGTGCCGGGGACCTGGCCCAGCCCCGCATGCACCCCGGAACATCCCGAGGAGTTCATCGCCCTGCTGGACGAACTGCTGGCGCAACGCGGTTAACGGTCGCTAGACCGCACGCTCGGCGAGCGCTTGGGTCGCAGCGTTGTAGCCCGGAGTGAACGTGATCCCCGGCCCGCCGTGGCATCCGGCACTGCCCAGGTAGAGACCGTCGATCGGAATCGGCTGGCCGATAAAGCCTTTGGGGCCGGGCCGGTTGGGACCGACCTGATTCGCGTTCAGCAACCCGTGGCAGTAGTCACCGGACGGCGCGCCGAACATCACTCCCATGTGCCTGGGCGTGAACGTGGTGTGCCGGATGATGCTGGCCTCGAAGTTCGGGGCCAACCGGGTGACCTTGTCGATCACCCGTTGTCCCATTTCGACCTTCGCCTGCCCGTAGTCGGCGCCGCCCTCGATCGGGAACCACAGCGCGAAGGCTGACGCAGCGTGCTTGCCCTCGGGCGCCAGGTCCGGATCGTTCTGCGACGGAATCTGCAAGACGACGGTCGGGTCGGCGGGCACGATGCCGCGGCGGCAATCCTCCCATTGCTGCTGGACTTCCTCGGGCGTGCAGAACAGGCCTATCGAGGCCTGCATCGCGGGTTCGTTGAGCGCCTCGTACGGTGGCGCGAAGGCGGGGGCTTCGTTGAGCGCGAAGTGCATCTGCAGGTAGCTGCCGCGGTGGTCGATCCGGGCGTACCGCTCCCGGATGTCAGCGGGCAGCACCGCCGGGTCGATCAACTCGTTGAGCGTGATGTCGGGGGCGATGCCGGAGACGACGATCGGCGCCTGAAGCGTCTCCCCTGCCTCGGTGCGCACCCCGGTCACCCGGCCGTCGGCGACCAGGATTTCGGTAACTTTGGTCCGCAGCCTGACCTCGCCACCGTGACTCTCGAACAGCTCGCTCAGGTGCGAGGTCAACGCGCCGATGCCGCCGCGCAGCTTCTTCATCTGCATGAAATCACCCTCGGGAACACCCAGGCCGAACGCGAGCGCCGCCGCGCTGCCGGGTGTGGCCGGCCCGCGGTAGAGAGTGTTGACGGCCAACACCGTCATCGAGCCGCGCAGCGCGGCATGCTTCTCGCGGTCCGGCAGGTACCGGTCGAGCACATCGGTGACCGAGCCGAACAGCATGTCGTCGATCGCCGAGCGCTCGAATTCGTTTGTCGCACAGGCATACATCTCGTCGAAGGTCTTAGGCGATGTTCCCGCTTCGAACCGGCCCAGCGCCCGGGTCGGCGCCTGACTCCAGGCCATCAGCCCCGCCATGCCGTTGACGGCGTCGGCCCCGTGCACCTCGTTGAGGTGGGTGAACAATTTGATCGGGTCGCTGTACTGGACCAGCGGGTCGTCACCGACGCCGCGCAGGGCCACCGACATCACGTCCAGGTCGATCGTCGGCAGGGTGTCCAGGCCGAGCTCGTTGATCACCACGGACGACGTCGGGAACTGCACCGAGCCCGCGATCTCGAACTGGTAGCCGTCGAAAAGCTCGACGGTGGAAGCCATTCCGCCGGCGTAGAGCTTGGGATCCAGACAGACGGTGCGCAGTCCCGCCTTCTGCAGCAGCACCGCGGCGGCCAGCCCGTTGTGCCCGGCACCGATAACGATCGCGTCATAACCAGTCATGTCCAGCCCTCCGGAAAGGAGGCTCGCACGGCCACCAAGTTTTGTCAATTATGACGAAACTTGGTGAGCGCTCGCCGTGATCCAGGAATCGGTGATCCCCGCACGCAGCGACTCCAGGGCCGCATGACACAACCGTGCGAGTTCGCCGAGCGACCGGTCGTCGCCCACCATCCAGACCTCCATCGCGCCGAACACCGCGGCGGCGATGCATCGCGCGGTCACGGCGGTGCGCACCCGTTGGTCCGCCGTCGGATCCTTGGCGCCATTGGACCCGCGGCTACGCCGTTGCAGTTGCACCGCAATGGCGTCGGCGAAGTCGGCTTGGACTTCCCGGATGTGGCGGACGATGCGGCCGGGGTCGAGCTCGTCTTGGCGCAACGCGGCGATCTTGGCCACGGCGTCAACGTCATACGGGAACGAGAAGATTGCCGACTGCACCGAATCGATGATCGGTTCCTCGGCCGGCCTTGCATCGAGGGCGGCACGAAACCAGTGCAGCCCGGTGTAGTCGGCGAACAGGAGGTCGTGCTTGGAGCTGAAGTGGCGATAGAACGTCCGCAGTGACACCCCGGCATCGGCGGCAATCTGCTCGGCCGAGGTGTCTTCCACGCCTTGGGCCAGGAATCGCACGACCGCAGCCTGGCGCAACGCTTCGCGTGTGCGTTCGCTTCGCGCGGTCTGTGCGGGCCGGACCATGTCAGTAAAGTACCCCAAGAAGTTGTTATGTCATTATTGACAAAACTTCAGCATCAGGGCGAGACTTCGCCAATGTCCTCGATCATCATTCACTTTTCGCTCGGGCTGGCTTGCATCGCCGGGCTCATCGTGTCGAACAAGAAGATCTACGCCAAACCCGAAGGTGGGCCGTGGTTGTCACCGCTGGAATGCGTGTACTACGCCGCGGGCATTGCTTCGATCGCACTGGGCTATTGGTTCAACATCCACTTCGTGATGGCCGCACATGGACAGGGAAACCTGATCTCCGGCCCGGCCAGCTATCCGGAATTCATCAAGGGACAGTTCGCCACGCCCGCTTGCGGCTCGGGCAATCAGGACTACATGATCGCCAATGTCATTCTGATGCCGGTCTTTACCATCGTCGACGGTCTGCGGCGCGGCATTCGGCGCCCATGGTTGTTCTTCCTGTCCAGCTTCTTCACCAGCTTCGCGTTCCCGTTCGCGTTCTACTTCGCGACGATGGAGCGCCAGCGTCGCCACGCCCAATCCGCTTCCGCCCCAACGACTGTGGACGCCTAGTCGGCTATGACAAGTTGCGCGGCGGGATCGGCGCCTTGTGATGCCCGGTCTGATTGCCGCCGCGACGCTTGGCCACGTACATGGCATCGTCGGCCGCCACGATCAGCGCCGCAATCAGGTCGTCGGATTTGTACACGCGGTGATCAGGATGTGCACCGGCCGTCCCGATGCTGGCGGTGATGTCAAAAGGTAGCGCCGCGATGGCGTCGCACAGTTGTTGGGCCCGCTCGCTCACTTCGTCCGGGTGCCAGCCGCCGGCGATCACGAACTCTTCGCCGCCCGAGCGGCCGATGACCGCGGTGCCGTCGGTGCTGTCCCGCAGCGCGCGGGCCACCTCGACGAGCGCCTCGTCGCCGCGGCTGTGCCCGTAGAAATCGTTCAGCTGTTTGAAGCGGTCCAGATCGATCACGGTGATGACGAGATGACCGAACTCGTCGCGCAAGCTCTCCAGCAGCGCCCTGGCGCGCCGGTGGAATGCGCGCCGGTTCAGTAGCCCGGTGAGTTGGTCGCGCTCGGACCGGATGGCGTCGGTGCGCAGCACGTGCACGACCGCCTGGATGCCGAACGGCACCGCCAGGTTCAGGATCAGCAGCACCTCGTATCCACACAGGGCGGACACGACGCCGTACCCGGCCGCGAGGCGAACGGTCTCGAAGGCGCCGACCAGCGCCGCGATCAGGAAGTTGTAGAGCATCAGCGGCGCGGTGTGGAACAGCGCGATGTAGCTGGCCATGGTGGCGAAGGTCGTGCAGGCGAGCAGGGCGGCGACGGGGCCGCTCTGCGATAGTGCGGACAGCGCGATGCCGGCGTTGCACAGCACGGTCAGCCGGATCGCCTGGGCGCGAGTGGGCCAGCGCCACGCCCAGAACGCGGCCGCGATCGCCGCACCCAGACTGCCCAGCACCGCGCAGGCGAGCTGAAAAGTGTTGCGCGGTCCCAGCGTGCTCCAGATCGTCGCGAACACGGTGATGGACAAGGAGGCCGCGATGACCGCGATCGTGAGGCGGGTGATGGTGGCCATCTGCCGGGCCAACAAGTGGGAGTTCAGCTGGTCGTAGTGATCGGATTGTCGCCACCACACGCGCAGCAAGCCCACCACGCTCACCCTCCCCCGTGGCCCGGGCTTCCCACCGCCACATGCCGGACCGGTTTGCTAGATGATAATCCAGCGGCGGTCGCAGCGGCGGTTTACTGCCTCAGCGCTTGCGGGGCTCGATCACCTCGGCGCCGACGAACGGCACCAGCGCGGCGGGAACCCGGACGCTGCCGTCGGGTTGCTGATGGTTCTCCAGGATCGCGACCAACCACCGTGTGGTGCCCAACGTGCCGTTCAGGGTCGCCGCGATCTGCGGCTTGCCTCCGCCGTCCCGGTAGCGCGTCGACAGCCGGCGCGCCTGGAAGGTGGTGCAGTTGGAGGTCGACGTGAGCTCGCGGTAGGCGCCCTGGGTGGGAACCCAAGCTTCGCAGTCGAATTTGCGGGCGGCCGACGAGCCGAGATCGCCCGCGGCAACGTCGATCACCCGGTAGGGCACCTCGATGCGGGCCAGCATCTCGCGCTGCCAGCCCAGCAGCCGTTCGTGTTCGGCCTCGGCCTCCTCGGGCATGCAGTAGACGAACCCCTCGACCTTGTCGAACTGGTGCACGCGGATGATGCCGCGAGTGTCTTTGCCGTAGCTGCCGGCCTCCCGCCGGAAACACGACGACCAGCCCGCGTAGCGCAGCGGTCCGCCGGACAGGTCCAGGATCTCGTCGGCGTGATAGCCGGCCAGCGGCACCTCCGACGTGCCGACCAGATACATGTCGTCGGCCTCGACGCGATAGATCTCGTCGGCGTGCGCGCCCAGGAATCCGGTGCCCGCCATGACTTCCGGGCGCACCAGCACCGGCGGGATCATCGGAATGAAGCCGTTGTCGACCGCGAGGCGAAGAGCCAGCTGCAGCAGGCCCAGCTGCAACAGCGCGCCTTGCCCGGTCAGGAAGTAGAACCGCGAGCCGGACACCTTCGCGCCACGCTGCATGTCGATCAGGCCTAGCGATTCGCCGAGCTCCAGGTGGTCTTGGGGGTCGTCGATCGCGGGGGGCTCGCCGACCACGTCGAGGACTTCGAAGTTGTCCTCCCCGCCGGCCGGAACCCCGTCGATGACGACGTTCGAGATCGCCATGTGTGCCGCGGTGAATGCCGACTCCGCTTCGGCCTGAGCGGTCTCGGCGGCTTTCACCTCTTCGGCGAGTTCCTTGGCGCGCGTCAGCAGCGCCGGGCGCTCCTCGGCCGATGCGGCACCCACCCTCTTGCTGGCCGCCTTCTGTTCCGCGCGCAGCCCGTCGGCCGACGAAATGGCGGCCCGCCGCGCGGAGTCGGCGTTCAGTAGGGCGTCTACCAGCGCCGGGTCTTCACCGCGGCTGACTTGGGAGCGGCGCACGGCGTCGGGGTCTTCCCGGAGCAGCTTCAGGTCGATCACGGCCCTGAGACTACTTTTCGGACTCCGCTGCGGCAGAACAGCATCCCGTCGCGCGGACCCCAGGTGTCGCATCTACCACTTTTGTCACGCAACCTACCTGGTCCTGTCAGAATGGAGCGGATGTCGCAAGCGCCCGAGAAGGAAGCCGCGGAAGCCCCTGACGCTTCCGAGGCCGATACGTCCACCGTCGCCAAGGCGGATCGACGGTCGGCCGGCTTTCAGTGGCCGCGCAGCCTGCAGGCGACGGCGACCAGGCGGGCGCTGCTGCTGACGGCGCTCGGCGGCCTGCTGATCGCCGGAGTGGTGACCGCCATTCCGGTCGGTGGCCCCGGGCAGGGGCGGTTGGCCGGCTACCTGGACAGCGATCCGGTGCCCAGCACCGGCGGCAAGAGCAGCGCGGCGTTCAACCGGGCCAGCAGTGGTGAGTGCCTGATGTGGCCCGCCACCACCCCGGAATCGGCGAGCATCGTCAACTGCGCGGACGACCACAAGTTCGAAGTCGCCGAATCCCTCGACATGCGCACCTTCCCGGGCGCCGAGTACGGGCCGAACGCGGCTCCCCCGTCGCCCGCCCGCATCCAGCAGATCACTCAGGAGCAGTGCGAGTCCGCCGTCCGCAACTACCTCGGGCCCAAGTTCGACCCCAACAGCAAGTTCATCGTCAGCCTGCTGTGGCCCGGGGACCGGGCGTGGCGCCAGTCCGGTGACCGCCGCATGCTGTGCGGCCTGCAACTGCCCGGCATCAACAACCAGCAGGATGCCTTCAAGGGCAAGGTCGCCGACGTCGACCAGTCCAAGGTCTGGCCGGCCGGCACCTGTCTGGGCGTCGACCCCGCGACCAACCAGCCGGTCGATGTGCCCGTCGACTGCGGGGCGCCGCACGCGATGGAGGTCACCGGCACGGTCAATCTGGCCGAGAAGTTCCCCGGCGGGCTGCCCTCGGAGGCCGACCAGGACTCGTTCGTCAAAGACTCCTGCACCAAGATGACCGACGCCTACCTGGCGCCCGTCAAACTGCGCACCACCACCCTGACCCTGATCTACCCGACGGTGTCGCTGTCCAGTTGGACGGCGGGTAGCCGCGAGATCGCGTGCAGCATCGGCGCGACGCTGGGCAACGGCGGCTGGGCCACGCTGGTGAACGGCGCCAAGGGCCAGTTGCTGATCAACGGCCAGCCGCCCGTGCCGCCACCGGACATTCCCGAAGAGCGACTCACGACGCCGCCGATACCGCTGCAAACGCAGGCTCCGGCTCCGCAACAGTCTTCCGCCGGCCAGTCCAGCCCGACCCCGGAGGTGCCGCCCAACAACCAGCACTTGCCCGGGCAACAGCCCCAGCAGCCGGTCGTGACGCCGCCGCGGGCCCAGCAGCCGCAGGCTCCGGCGCCGCAGGCGCCACCGGACGGCGGGGCACCACCGCCGCCGGCCGATGGCGGAGCCCCGCCACCGGCAGCCCCACCTCCAGCCGCCCCGCCACCGCCGGAGGCGCCGCCCGCCGAGCCTCCGCCGGGGGGCTAGCCGGTTGTCCGTGCGGATGGATCCGCAGCGCTTCGACGAGTTGGTGTCCGAGGCGCTCGACCTGATCCCGGCCGAGCTGGCCGCGGCGATGGACAACGTCGTCGTCCTTGTCGAGGACCGTCACCCCGAGGATTCCGAATTGCTCGGGTTGTACGAGGGCGTGGCGCTGACCGAACGCGACTCCGATTACGCCGGGTCGCTGCCGGACGCCATCACGATCTACCGCGAGGCGCTGCTCGACGTGTGTGACTCCGACGAGGACGTCGTCGAGGAGGTGGCGATCACGGTGATTCACGAAATCGCCCACCACTTCGGCATCGACGATGACCGGCTGCACGAGTTGGGCTGGTCCTGACGAGTCGGGAAACTCACCGTCCTTCGTGGGCGCGCCGTCCCCGGATTTGGGGGCGACCGGTGCTATGAACGGCTTATGAGTGCCGATTGCCGCGACTGCCGGGCAGGCTTGGATCACTGTCACGGCACCATCATTCGCCATTCGCAGGGCCGCTTCTGGGGCCGTGCGGAATGCACGGAGCCGGATTGCGACAGCCCCGAGTTGCTGCCGCACGCCTTCGTCGTCGATTGCGATGCCATCGGCTGCGAATGCAGCGAGTCGATCGCGCTCGCCGTTTGACCTAGGCGTCAGCCCATCGGGTCGGTGCTCGAGTGCACAGCGTCCGCCACCGGGGTGGCCTCGGTCTCCGGGAAGAACGGTGGCGTCAGGGTTCCCCAGCGCAGACAGCTCCACCGTCCGTCGGTGATCGGGGCCAGCACCACCGATTCGGCGTTGTTCAGGTGGTTGTCCAACGCGAAGTCGGGATCCACTCCGGCCAGCACCGCAGCGGCCAGCCGGATCGCCGCGCCGTGGCTGACGACGACGATGTCGCCGTTCCAGTCATGGTCGTCGAGGTGGCGCATGCGCAGGTCGGTGAGCACGGGGACGTAGCGATCCAGGACGTCGTTCCCGGTCTCGCCACCGGGTAGGGGCACGTCGAGTTCGCCGTGATGCCAGCGGTCGTAGATCGCGTTGAACTCCGCGACCGCGTCGTCATCGTTCCGGTTTTCCAGCGCCCCGACCTGCACCTCGTGAATGCCGGGCACCGCGAGGGTGGGCAGTTCCAACTCGACGCCGATCACCGCGGCAGTCTGCGTCGCCCGGGTGGCCACCGAGTGCGCCAGCATCGACGGCCGCCCGGAACCGCGCGCGAACGCCCGGGCCTGGTCGCGGCCCAGCGGCGTCAGCTCGGCCCCCGGTGGCCGGGTGTCCAGCCGGCGATCGACGTTGCCGTACGACTGGCCGTGTCGCACCAACACCAAACGCCCGCTCACGCAAACCCCCCGGCTCTGGTCTGTGCGTTGGCCTGTTCGGACTCGCCCTGCCGCAGCCCCGCCAGCCAGCGCGACGCCTCGTCCGCGGGTGGCGGGATCACCCCGGCGGGCGAGCCCATCGGCCAAGACCCCAGGTATCGCAGATCGAGACAACGACGGTGCAACGCCTTGAGCGCCTCGGCCACCGCGTCGTCGTCGATGTGGCCCACGCAGTCGGTGAAGAACATGTAGGTGCCGAGTCCCGTTCTGGTCGGCCGGGATTCGATCCGGGTGAGGTCGATGCCCCGGATGCCGAATTCGGCCAGCGCCGCCAGCAGCGCCCCGGGCGCGTTGTCGATCCGCAGCACCACCGACGTCCGGTCGGCTCCCGTGCGGGCCGGGGGCGGCCCCGGCAGGCCGACCAGGACGAACCGGGTGCGGGCGTTGGCTTCGTCGACGACGCCGTCGGCCAGGACGTCCAGCCCCCAGTGCGTGGCGGCCAGCGGCGAGGTGACCGCGGCGTCGGCCTGCCCTTCGGCCACCTGGCGGGCCGCGTCGCCGTTGGAGTAAGCCGGCCGCAGTTCGGCGCCGGCCAGGTTGGCGGCCACCCAGCGGCGCACCTGGGCCGACGCCACCGAGAAAGCAGCCAAGGTGCGCACGTCGGCGGCACTGCGGCCGCCTTTGACGACGATGCTGAACGTGATGTCCAGCGTCGTCTCGGCGAACACCTGCAGTGGCGATCCCATGGACAGGCTGTCCAGCGTGGGCGTCACGGAGCCGTCGATCGAGTTCTCGATGGGGACGCACGCGTAGTCGGCCTCGCCATCACGGACCGCGTCCAGCGCCGCGGGAGTGCTCTCGATCGGCAACGGTTGCAGGCCGGCCGACCCCCGCGCGGGGACCAGTCCGGCGCCCGTGATCTGCAGTAGCGCTGCCTCGGTGAAGGTCCCCTCAGGACCGAGATAAGCGATGCGGGCCACGCTCCAACCCTAGCCGTGCGCACCGCCAATCGACTCTTGCGCCGCAATGGGTCCTAAGTTAACTTAGGCTTACCTAATTCGAAGGAGAATCGTGTTATCGCTGATCTGCCCCGCCCCGACCACTGCCGAACGGATCCGCAGTGCCTGTGTCCGCGCCGGCGGCGCGCTTCTGGCGATCGAGCGCCAGGACCCGGTCGTGACGCCCGTGCATCACCTGATGGCCGACGGATCCTTCGCGCTGGCGCTGCCCGCCGACCAAGAAGCCGCGGCCGCCCGCGCGATCTCGGGATCCCAGGCACTCCTCGAGTTGACCGACTACGCCCCGCTGCCCTTGCGGGAGCCGGTCCGTTCACTGGTGTGGGTGCGCGGCACCCTGCAGGAGGTGCCGGCGGGCGCGATCGCCGCGACGCTCGACCTGATCGCCTCGGAGTGCCCGAATCCGGCTTTGCTGCAGATCGATACGCCGAAGTGCGCGCCCTCCGACGGCCGGGAGGCCCGATACACGCTGCTGCGGCTCGAAATCGAATCCGTGGTCGTCACCGACGCCACCGGCGCCGAGCCGGTCGGTGTGCAGGACCTGCTCGCCGCCCGGCCCGATCCCTTCTGTGGGGTCGAGTCGAGCCTGTTGTGGCATCTGGACACCGCGCACAGCGACGTGGTCGCGCGGCTGGTGTCCCGGCTGCCCGCACCGCTGCGGCGTGGACAGGTCCGGCCCTTGGGACTCGACCGCTATGGCGTGCGGTTTCGCGTCGAGGGCGCGGACCGCGACCACGACATCCGGCTGCCCTTCCACAAGCCGGTCGACGACATGACGGGGCTGAGCCAGGCCATCCGGGTGCTGATGGGCTGCCCGTTCATCAACGGGTTGCGCGCACGCCGGTAACCGTATTCTCGGCGTCCGGCCGCGTACGTTTACCTCGTGGACGGCGATCGATCACCGCGCCCGCGATGGGCACCGAGACCGCCCGGGCCGCCGCCGGCGCGCCCCGAGCCGTCGCAGGTCATCCGCCGCGGACCCGGACCCCCGCCAGACGCGAACGCGCAGACCCGACCGCTGCGCCGGCCACCCCCGCCCCCACCCGCACCGCCGCGACCCCGCCCGAGCCCTCCGGTGCAACAGGCGCCTCCGCCGCGGCCGGCGGCGCCGCGCACACGCCGCAAACGCCGCTGGGCACGGATCATCGCCTCGGTTGTGCTGGTCGCCGCGCTGCTGATGGGTGCGGGCATCGTCGGCGGGGCGATCTGGTTCGACACCAAATTGCACCGCGAGCAGGCGCTGGCCGACTACGACGGACGGCCGTCCCCCGGCCGGGGGACCAACTGGCTGCTGGTCGGCTCGGACAGCCGCCAAAATCTCACCGCCGAGCAGCAACAGGACCTGGCCACTGGTGGCGACATCGGAAACGGTCGCACCGACACGATCCTGCTGGTGCACGTGCCTGCCCTATGGTCGGACACCCCGACCACGATCGTGTCGATACCGCGCGACTCCTACGTGCCGATCGCTGGGCACGGCAAGGACAAGATCAACGCCGCGTTCGCGATCGGCGGGGCGCAGTTGCTCACGCAGACGGTGGAGCAGGCCACCGGCCTGCACCTCGACCACTACGCCGAAATCGGATTCGGCGGGTTCGCCGCGTTGGTCGACGCCCTCGGCGGGGTGACCGTGTGCCCGACGGCGCCGATCGACGACCCGCTGGCCGGCATCCATCTTCCGGCCGGCTGCCAAGAACTCAACGGCCCCAACGCGCTCGGCTTCGTCAGGACGCGTGACACGCCGCGAGCGGACTTGGACCGGATGGTCAACCAGCGTCAGTTCGTGTCGTCGCTGCTGCACCGCGCGGCCAGCCCGGCGGTGTGGCTCAACCCGTGGCGTTGGTACGCGGTGCCGCGCGCACTCGCGGACGCGCTGACGGTCGACCGCGATGACCACGTGTGGGACTTGGCCCGGCTCGGCTGGTCGCTACACGGGTCCACCACGGCCATGACCGTCCCGATCGGTGAGTTCACCGACGGCGACTCCGGGGCGGTGGTGGTGTGGAACCACGACGAGGCCCGCCGGTTGTTCGATGCGCTGGCCTCCGACGCGCCCGCGCCCACGACGTCGTCGACCTCGCCGAACTAGCCGCTGCTCTCGCCGGCGCCGCCATTCTGCAGATACGCCTTCGTGCGACCCGGGTGGTGAGTGGCGAGCCAGGCCACCCCGATGTCACGGCAGAAGTCGAGGTCCTCGTATTCGTCGACGTTCCAGCAGTAGACGGCCCGGCCCTGGGCGATGGCGCGGTCCGCCAGTTGCGGGTATTCCTTCAGCGCCGCCAGCGACGGCCCGACGGCGGTGGCGCCGACGGCCGTGGCCGCGCCGCTGGTCAGGTAGCGGGCCGTCCTGCCGAGCAGGACCGTCGGCAGCATCGGCGCGGCCCGACGGACCCGCCAGACCGCGGCCGCCGAGAACGACATCACCACTGCGCGGGACCGGTCGGCGGAGGCGGGTGAGGCGATGCCGTAGCGGTGCAACAGCGCGAGGAGCTTGGTTTCCACCAGCGAGCCGTATCGGACCGGGTGCTTGGTCTCGACGAAGATCTTCACCGGCCGGTGCCAGTCGAGGACCAGCGATACCAGGTCGTCGAACGTCAGCAGACTGGTGTCACCGTGCGTCCCGTCGTCACGCCAGCTGTCGTGCCAGGCGCCGTACTCGAGCTCACGCAGCTGGGCGAGGGTCATCGTGCTGACCAGGCCGGCTCCGGTCGAGGTCCGGTCCAGCCGCCGGTCGTGCACGCACACGAGGTGGCCGTCGCGCGTCAGTCGGACATCGCATTCGACGCCGTCGGCGCCCTCTTTGAGGGCGAGGTCGTAGGCGGCCAAAGTGTGTTCGGGTCGTGCGGCCGAGGCGCCGCGATGAGCCACCACAAAGGGGTGCCCGGCGAGCACCTCCTCGGCCCACGTCATACCCCTAATGCTGCCGGTTCCTGCCCCTCCAACTCAACCGGACCGGCCGACGCCTGCGCCACATGTTGTTGGTCTTGGTCGTCGGCGACCACCACCCAGCGATGCGCGGGCCGTTCGACCGGCTTTCGCTCGAAGCCTTCGAAGACCCGGCCCACGGCGGCCGCCGTGGCCGCCGCAAACAGGTAGGCGAACACCATCAGGACGGTGTTGTTGGCGATGCCTTGGGCGTCCCTCGCGAAGCTGGAGATGATGGCGAAGATGGAGACCAGGTAGCTGACCATCCAGACGATCCACCACTCCACGATGGGTCGGCGCTGCTTGCTGTAGTGGTCTTCCAGAATTGCCAGCTCGATCACGTAGACCGGAGCCCACAGCAAATTGGCAAACGGCACGACGCAGCCGGCCCACAACGCTCGGACCGAACGTTGCTCCGGCAAGCCCAGATGGGCGAGCACGGCCGCGCGCCGCCCGATCAGCCAGCGGATGAGGACCCACCCGTAGGCGATGACCGCCCCGATCGCGGCCACGCTGGCCACAATCCCGAGCCAGTCGGCGCCGATCGCCACCCAGGAGTTCAGCAATGTGTTCCGGTTGATTACCAGCAGCACGTAGCGCACGACATAGACCAGCGCGGCGATGCTGAGCACCAGCACACTCACGAACTGCGTGGTGCGGACCAGCTCCGCCGACGGCCCGGTGCGCGCCGGTGCTTGGCCCGGCGAGGGCGCTTCTTCGAGACGGTCGACCAAACCCCATCGCGGGATGACGGCGTAGCGGGGGGTCGGCCCGAGGGGACGGCGGCCGCGGCGGGCGGGCGGGGCCGCACCGGGGCGCACCGCAATCCAGCGGTAGCCGGCCGGCAACCGCGGGGGTGTGCGCTGCCAGCGGGGTGGACCGGGGGACGTCGCCGGAGGTGAAGCGCCCTGCGCACTCCAACGTGGGTCGACCGTCGGAGCATCCGCCAGCGGTGCCATCAGCGCGCCCTGGCAGCGGGGGCACCATTCGCGGCGCCGTTCGCGCACGTTCCACCGAGTGCCGCACTGGGAGCACACCTGGATCACCGGACAAGCCTAACCTCGCGCTCATCCCGGCCACGGGAACTAGCCGCCCGAGGGGTTGCGGGCGGGCGAGGGGCGCCCACTCGGGCGGGTCGGCAACGCGCTCGGCCGTCACTGACTATCCACAGTTTCCACAGGTTTATCCACACATCGGTAGTGGGTACAGAAAGCTATTGCTACAGCCTCTGGCGGCAAACCGTGGTGTAACTGTGGATAAACACCGCGGTAATGACGATGCTCCATTGACAGCCCTGACACGGGCGGTGAGCGAAATGAATCGCACTACTAAGCACGTGGAACAGCCTCGTGGCACCTGTCGCCGGGCGCCCGACGCCGGCGGGGCGCTCGTCGGGCCCTCGGCCCTTTTCACCCATCAACCGGCAGTTCAACGCACCATTTCTCAAGCTCGCTACAAAGGGTTATGATCGCGTTCGCGAAAACTGTTGTGACTCACCTCACTAACGCGAGGTGATGGCGGGGGTGAAAGGCGATTGATGGCCGCACATTCGTTCGGTCCGGGTTCACCGGCAGCGTCGAAATCGTATTCGGGCTCGCCCGCCTGGAATCACAGCTACAGCATCGCCGCTTTGCGCGCCGGGCTGATAGCGCTGGCCCTACTCGCGGTTCTCGCGCTCATCGTTCTGTCTTGAAATCTTCCCGAACGGGTATGCGCCCCCTCGGTTCGTAACGCTCATTCTTGCGGTGCGCGCAGTGATGCAGCAGGGTTGATTATGGCTGGCCGTCACGTGGCAGCCCCGCGTCAACGAGCGTCAAGACGATAATCGAAGAAAGGAACGCCGTGGCTGAATACACCCTGCCCGACTTGGACTGGGATTACGGAGCGCTGGAACCGCACATCTCCGGTCAGATCAACGAGATCCACCACACCAAGCACCACGCCACCTATGTCAAAGGCCTCAATGACGCAGTGGCCAAGCTTGACGAAGCTCGCGCCAATGGCGACCACTCTGCGATCTTCCTGAACGAAAAGAATCTCGCCTTTCACCTCGGCGGCCACGTCAACCACTCGATCTGGTGGAAGAACCTGTCGCCGAACGGTGGCGACAAGCCCACCGGTGACCTCGGCACCGCGATCGACGAGCAGTTCGGATCCTTCGACAAGTTCCAGGCTCAGTTCAGCGCGGCCGCCAACGGCCTGCAGGGGTCGGGCTGGGCGGTCCTCGGCTACGACGCGCTCGGTGACCGGCTGCTGACATTCCAGCTCTACGACCAGCAAGCCAACGTCCCGCTCGGCATCATCCCGCTGCTGCAGGTGGACATGTGGGAGCACGCCTTCTATCTGCAGTACAAGAACGTCAAAGCCGACTACGTCAAGGCGTTTTGGAACGTCGTGAACTGGGAAGATGTTCAGAAGCGTTACGCCGCCGCAACCTCGAAATCACAGGGGTTGATCTTCGGCTGACATCATCTCGATCGATCAGGGGCGTCGCGCTTTATGCGCGGCGCCCTTGTCGTTTCGGAGTCACAAAATCGGGGCATCTTGAGAAGATGTGCGCCCGTGGCCGTGTCGGGTTGCAAGGCGCCTAACCCGCAGGCATGCTTAGTCATTCGAGCTACCAGTGTGGTTATTTCGAAGCCGGGCGGCGCGCGGAGGTCGAAATGGAGACTGGATCGGAACGGCCGATAGGGGTTTCTCCTTTCCATGCCCGTGGCGCCCTCAAAGGTTTTGTCATCTCTGGCCGTTGGCCTAATTCGACAAAAGAATGGGCCCAACTGCTCATGGTCGCGGTGCGGGTCGCGTCACTGCCCGGATTGCTCTCCACCACAACGGTGTTCGGCGCCCGTGAGGAACTGCCGGACGAGCCCGAGCCAGGCACCGTCGGCCTCGTCCTGGCCGAGGGCACCGTTTTCGGTGAATCCGCCATTCAGCCAGGCTATTTCGCGGAGCATCAGCCGCCCGCGTTACTGATGCTGCACCCGCCGTCGGAAACGACACCGTCACTGCCGGAGTGCACCGGGGCGGCCTCGGGATGCGTACTGCTGCCTGGCTTGCCGTATCTGGGATTAGAGCACCGGGCCGCATGGGTGGAAGCCGAAGCCGACGGCACCATCACCTCCATGGTCAGTCGCGTCGGCGTCGATCCGATCAGCCATCCCGATACCGCCATTCTTGCGATGCTGCTTGCGGCATAACGAATTAACACGTCAAACCCGGTTCGGCGAATCGCTAAATACGGACACCCGAACTTGACTGCCTCCCTGGCTAACCCGTGACTCGCGCATTAGCCTGAAACAGTTAGCGAAGGGGAGTAGCCCCGAATCGTCTAGTCGACATACTGGCGCACAGCCCGGCTGGCGAACCGGTTTGAGAAACCGGTGGGCGAGACCTTCGACCGGAGTTCGATGACCGCGTGGTCGTCGACAACGTGTCGAAAGGTCGCTCCGCATGCTCGCCGCCACCTTGCTGAGTCTCGGGGTGGTCTTCCTCGCCGAACTCGGCGACAGGTCCCAACTCATCACCATGACCTACGCGCTGCGCTACCGATGGTGGGTCGTGCTGACCGGAGTGGCGATCGCCGCATTCCTGGCGCACGGGGTCGCGGTGACGGTCGGCCACTTTCTGGGCGCCACACTGCCGGCGCGCCCGATGGCCCTCGCGTCGGCGATCGCGTTCCTGGCTTTTGCCGTGTGGGCCTGGCGGGAGGGCACCGGCACGGACAAGACGGTTTCGACGACGCCGGAAACCCGGTTCGCATTACTGACTGTGGTGTCGTCGTTCGCATTGGCAGAAATGAGCGACAAGACCTCATTGGCAACCGTGACGCTGGCCAGCCACCACGACTGGCGGGGTGTCTGGCTCGGCTCCACTTTGGGCATGGTGCTGGCCGACGGCGTGGCCATCGGCGTCGGCACGCTGCTGCATCAACGTCTCCCGCAAAAGCCGCTGCACGTCCTGGCAAGCCTGCTCTTCCTGATCTTCGGATTGTGGATGCTTTTCGACATGGCTCTGGGCTGGCTTTGGGTGGCCGTCGTTGCCACTGCGGTGGTGACAGTCGCCGCCGCGGCGATGACGACGGGCCATATCCTGCGGAGGCGCGCAAGGGTCGCGTCTGTCACTGGACAGCCACCCGATGGGCCGTCATGAAGGCGGTCCCGCGAGCCCGCCGGTTCGTTTCCTGGCTAAGTTCGGCGTTCCACAGCAAAGGACACGCCGAACGTGAGTAGGTTGCCGGCTGGTTGCGGAGCGAGCGCTCAGCACGATCTTTACGATTTATTTACGGGCGACCCGGCCAACCATCCGCCACGCTCGACGCGCCCCTCATTTCTGCGGATAACCTGTGAGTTTCGGCGATCCTGTGGACACCCCAGCGAATTAGTTAGACGCTCGTCAAGTGTACATTTGGCAGGTGTCAGCTATGCCCGAAACGAAACCACCGAGGTTTGCACCTGGTTAGGTCCACAAACTCTGAATAGCATGATCAGCAAATATACCTGGGAAATAGTTCACTTCTACAGCCAAGTGGAGGTCATTTGACATGAGCACGACGTTCTCTGCTCGCCTCAACCGCCTGTTCGACACGGTGTATCCGCCTGGACGCGGGCCGCACACCTCCGCCGAAGTGATCGCGGCGCTAAAGGCTGAAGGCATCACGATGTCGGCTCCCTACCTGTCTCAACTGCGCTCGGGCAACCGCACCAACCCCTCGTCGGCAACCATGGCCGCACTGGCCAACTTCTTCCGCATCAAGTCGTCCTACTTCACCGACGACGAGTACTACGAGAAGCTCGACAAGGAATTGGCGTTTGTGTCCACGTTGCGCGACGACGGAGTGCGCCGCATCGCGATGCGCGTCTCCGAGCTGTCACCCGAGGGGCAGCTCGACGTCATGGAGCGGATCAACGAGTTGCGCCGCTCGGAGCACCTCGACGCATAGCCGGCACCCACAGGGCGCCTGAGTCCGTTACCGCCCGCCCGGCCCGACCTGGCGGGCTGCGGCTTGCCCATTCCCACTAGGGTTGGCTCACGGATCGCGCAAACGCGAGAGCGATAGTCCACTAGATACCGGGAGGCGGCCGGGAATGGGCCTGTTCCGCAAGCGAAAGAGTCGCGCGACGCGACGCGCCGAAGCCCGTGCGATCAAGGCCCGCGCGAAGCTCGAGGCCAAGCTGTCCGCCAAGCACGAGGCCCGCCGCTTCAAGGCCGCGCAGCGCTCGGAGACGAAAGCCCTTCGAGCTCAGATCAAAGCGCAGCGCGACACCGACCGGAATGCGCTGAAGGTCGCCGAGGCCGAGCTCAAAGCCGTGCGGGAAGGCAAGGTCTTGTCACCGACACGAATCCGCCGGGTGCTCACCGTATCTCGGTTACTCGCGCCGATCCTCACGCCGGTGATCTACCGGGCCGCCATCTCGGCGCGCGCGCTGATCGATCAGCGTCGCGCGGATCAGCTGGGGGTACCGTTGGCTCAGATCGGCCGCTTCTCCGGCCACGGCGCCCAGCTGTCGGCTCGGATCGCCGGGGCGGAGAAATCGCTGCGGGCGGTCCAAGACAAGAAGCCCAAGGACGCCGAGACCAAGCAGTTCGCGGCCGCCATCAGCGAACGGCTCAGCGATCTGTCGGCGGCCATCACGGCGGCGGAGAACATGCCGGCCGCGCGGCGCCGGTCGGCCCACGCCGCGATCTCAAAGCAGCTCGACGGCATTGAGGCCGACCTGATGGCCCGGCTCGGGTTGACCTGACCGCCATGTCGCTGCAAACCGGCTGGACGTCGCGGTTCCTGATTGCGATTGCCGCCGCGGTCGGGCTGTATCTCGGGTCGACGGCGCACGCTCCCTCGGCATCGGCACACGTCCATGCCAGCAGCGACAACGCGGTGCGCGGCGGGACGGCGATCGTCACCTTCCAGGTGCCCAACGAGTCGAACAACGGGGCCGCGACCACCGCGCTGACCGTCGCGCTTCCCAACGTGACGTCCGCGGACACCGAGAGCATGCCCGGGTGGACGGCCAAGCTCGACCGTGACGCGGCGGCCGGCACCGTCCGCTCGGTGACGTGGACGGCCGCTCCGAACGGCGGGATCGCACCCGACCAGTTCGCGCTGTTCCGGATATCGGTGCAGTTGCCCGACACCGATACCGTCAGCTTCCCGGCCACGCAGACCTATTCCGACGGCACCGTCGTGAAGTGGGACCAGCCGTCGCCGCCCGGGGCCGACGAGCCGGAGCATCCGGCTCCCACGCTGACACTGACCGCCGCACCGGCGGGGGCGCCCCACGAGCACCGCCATCCGTCTTCCGCCGCACCGGCCGGCCAGGAGGCCGCGCCGCCGAAGGCGTCCGACAACACCGCCCGGATCCTGGGCGGCGCGGCCCTCGTGGTCGCTGCGCTGGGCATCGCAATCGCGTTGATCCGCCGACGGACATGAGGCGGCTGGCCGCCGCCGCGTGCGTCGGCGCCACGCTCTGGATCGCGACGCTCTTGACCGCGACACCGGTCGCATCCGCGCACGCCGCGCGGCTCTCCACCGAGCCCGCTGACAAAGCGGTCCTCGCGCTCGGTCCCGATCGGGTGAGCGCGACCTTCAACGAAGCCCTGCAGACCACATTCGTCGCGATGACGGTCATCGGGCCCGATGGCAACGTGTGGTCGGCCGGCGACCCTGCGGTGCAGGGCGCGGTGGTCAGCATCGCGCTGCGGCCGCTGGGGCCGGTTGGCACGTACACGGTGAACTACCGGGTGACGTCCGCGGATGGCCACGTGGTGTCCGGGTCCTGGTCGTTTCGGCTGACAACGCCCGGCACGGGTACGCCGGGACCGCGGGCCGCCGGCGCCGATACCCGCAACGTTCCGGCGTGGCCGTTCGTGGCCGCGGCGGTGGTGCTCGTCGCCGGTGGCGTCCTGTGGGCGCTGCGGCGCAAGCCGTGACCGGCGGCCAAGGCGCCCCGACGCGTCCTGGCATGATGGGACCGAGAACCCGGTGAGCTAGGAATACGACGAAAGAAAGCTCAAGGAGCGGCCGCATGGCAGACCCGCAGGATCAACCCAACAGCGAATCCGACGGCGCGTCGACGCCGCCGGAAAAGACGCCGCCTGCCAAAGCGGTCAAGAAGACGGCCAAAGCGCCCGCGAAAAAAGCGCCGGCAAAGAAGGCCGCCGCCAAGAAAGCCCCGGCTAAGAAGGCCCTCGCGAAAAAGGCGCCGGCCAAAAAGGTCGAACCCGCACCCCCGAAGCCCCCCGAGCCGTCGGCCGAGCAACCCGTTGACGTTCAGCAGCGGATCGAGACCAACGGCGACCTGGCGGCCGCCGCCAAAGACGCCGCCGCACAAGCGAAGTCCACCGTAGACGACGCCAACAACCCGGTTTCCCAAGCTGTTTCGGTACCGTCGGTCAGTCAGTCCCCGGTGCCGTTGATCGTGGCGCTGGCGGTCAGCCTGCTGGCCATCCTGCTCATCCGGCAACTGCGCCGCCGCTGAGCGCGGGACGTCTAACGTGTCAGACGTGACCGTGTCATTCCGGCCGACGGCCGACCTCGTAGACAGCATCGGCCCCGACGTACGCAGCTGCGACGTCCAATTCCGCCAGTTCGGCGGCCGCGCCGAATTCGCCGGCCCCATCAGCACTGTGCGCTGCTTCGAAGACAACGCGCTGCTGAAATCGGTGCTGTCGCAGCCCGGCAAGGGCGGTGTCCTCGTCATCGACGGCGGTGGCTCACTGCACAGCGCACTGGTCGGAGACGTCATCGCCGAGTTGGCCCGCGCGAACGGTTGGGCCGGGCTCGTCATCAACGGCGCGGTGCGCGACGCGGCCGCTTTGCGCGGCATCGACATCGGCATCAAGGCCTTGGGCACCAACCCTCGCAAGAGCACAAAGACCGGCGACGGAGAACGCGACGTCGAAATCACCCTGGGCGGAGTGACATTCACGCCCGGCGAGACCGCCTACAGCGACGACGACGGCATCGTCGTCGTCAGCCCCTAAACGGCTACCGGCGCAGTCTTTTTCGCGAATCGCAGACCCTCATCGGCGATCTTGCCGCGCCGGATCGTGCGCATGTCGAAGAAATAGTTCTGCTTGAGCCGCCACGGCGCCCGCGATCCTGACTTGGGGAGCAGGTGCATCGACCGCTGGAAGTAGCCGGGGCTGAAGTCCATGAACGGCAGCTCGTCGACGGAATCGCCCGGATGCTGCGGCTCGACGAAGTCAAAGCCCTTGGCGTCCATGTAGTTCAGCAACCGGCAGACGAACTCGGAGACCAGGTCGGCCTTCAGCGTCCATGACGCGTTCGTGTATCCGAAGGTGATCGCGAAGTTGGGAACCCCCGAAAACATCAAGCCCTTGTACGTCATCAACGACGTCAGGTCCAGGGACTCGCCGTTCCTGGTCGGCTGCACCCCGCCCAGCAACTGCATGTTCAATCCCGTTGCGGTGACGATGATGTCGGCCTGCAACTCCTCACCGGAGCTGAGCCTGATCCCGGTCTTGGTGAACCGGTCGATCGTGTCCGTGACGACGTCGGCCTTGCCATGCCGGATGGTCCGGAAGAAATCGCCGTCGGGCGCCAGGCACAGACGCTGGTCCCACACGTTGTAGCGCGGGCCGAAGTGCTTTTCCACGTCGTAGCCTTCGGGCAGCCGTCGCTGCGCCATCGTCATCAGCGTCTTGCGCATGTAGGCGGGGGCCTTGCGCGCCAGCTGATACTGGAAAGTGCTGAACGCGATGGCTTTCCAGCGGTTCGCCATGTGCGCCAGGCGCTCCGGCAGCATTTGGTTGGCCCGCACCGCGAAGGGATCGGTGCCGGGCAGCGAACCGATGTAGCTCGGCGAGCGCTGCAGCATCGTCACCTTTCCGGCGCCCGAGTTCACCAGCGCCGGGATCAGGGTGATCGCTGTAGCGCCGGATCCGATGACGACGACCTTCTTGCCCGCGTAGTCGAGGTCCTCCGGCCAGTGCTGAGGATGGATGATCGTGCCGTCGAAGTCCTCAGAGCCGGCGAAGGTCGGCGAGTATCCCTCGTCGTAGTTGTAGTAACCGGTGCAGGCGAACAGGAAGGAGCAGGTGATCTCGCTCAGTTGACCGTCACTCTCGACGGTCAGGGTCCAGATGTTCTCGGCGTCGGACCAGTCCGCTGCCACCACCCGACTGCGGTAGCGGATGTGCTTGTCGATCCGGCTCTCGACCGCGGTCTCCCTGATGTAGGCCTTGATCGAGGCGCCGTCGGCGATCGACTTCGCCGAGCCCCACGGCTTGAACCGGAACCCGAGGGTGAACATGTCCGAGTCCGAGCGGATGCCCGGGTATTTGAACAGGTCCCACGTGCCGCCCAGGTCGTCGCGACGTTCCAGGATCGCGTAGCTCTTGGTGGGGCAGCGTTCCTGCAGGTGCCACGCGGCGCTGACGCCCGAGATGCCAGCGCCGACGATTACGACGTCAAGGTGCTCAGTCATGCCGCCACGCTATCAACGCGGCGTTGAACTAGTCAACACCCTGTCGAAAAACTCAACGCGGTGTAGAGTAGGCGCCGTGACTGCCGCCAGCTCCACCCGCGCACCCCGAGGTCGGCGTTCGACCCGGCCGTCGGGCGACGATCGCGAACTGGCCATTCTGTCCACCGCCGAGCGACTGCTCGAGGAACGTCCGCTGGCCGATATCTCGGTCGACGACCTGGCCAAGGGGGCGGGCCTGTCGAGGCCGACGTTCTATTTCTATTTCCCGTCCAAGGACGCGGTGCTGCTCACCTTGTTCGAGCGCGTGATCTTCGAGGCCGACTCCGCACTCGAGAACTTGGTCGCCAACCCGCCCGCCGACGTGAAGGCGCTCTGGCGCATCGGAATCAACGTGTTCGTCGAGACATTCGGGGCGCACCGCGCGGTATCGCTGGCCGCCGATGCCGCCCGCACCAACAAGGACCTGCGCGACCTGTGGTCGCGGTTCATGCAGAAGTGGGTCGATCACATCGCCGTGGTGATCGAAGCAGAACGCGCCCGCGGGGCCGCGCCGGTGACCCTGCCGGCGCGCAATCTATCCGCCTCGCT
>NZ_JAFAUS010000110.1 GCF_019243155.1 Mycobacterium sp. | reverse complement strand
CGCAGAATGTCGGTGCCCGCCGACTTCGTGTTCTTTTCGCGGCTGAATCTCTCGATGAACGCGATTTTCACTGCACTGCGTGCCGTCATGTACGGACGGGCAATGGTCGACGACATGGACGGTGTCGCGGCACCTGTTACAGAACTGGGCCGCCAACACGTGGCGTGGGTTCGTAAGCGTAGCTTGCCTTTTGGAATGGACTACCGTGAAGACCACTGACACCGCCCGGCTGCCTTGGGGCGCGACGGACCCCTTCCCGTTCTACGAGGAGCGCCGTAGTGAAGGTGCGGTGGTGTGGGATGACACGGCGCAAGCCTGGCTGGTCCTGAGCTACGAGGCCGCCCGGCAAGTCCTGGGTGGAACCGGATGGACCAGCAATCCGCTCGCCAACCCGATTGCCCGCGCATCCGTAGACCTGGTCAGCCGTGACTTCATCTCGCGATCAATGCTTTTCGCCGACGGCGCCGATCATCAACGGTTGCGCGCAGCGGTGCGGGACGTGTTCACAAGATCGTTCATCAGCAACCTGACGGCAGGCGTGGAGTCGATCGCCACCGAGCTGATCGATCACCGGCCGGCGGACAGCCCCTTCGACTTCATGGCCGATATAGCCCTGCCGCTGCCGATCGCGGTGATCGGGGCATGGCTGGACCTTGAGCCGGCGAGCGCGCGGCTTCTGCGCGAGCTTTCGCCGACGATCATCCGGATGCTGGGGACACTCGCCGACCCCGACGACATCGCCGCGGGCGCCGCCGCGGCGGCCGGACTCACGGCCGAGTTCCTGCCCATGGCGGCCGATCGCCGGGCACACCCAAAAGACGACCTGCTCAGCTTCATCGCCGCCGATCCGGAGCTGCTGCTCGAGGAAGTGGTCATGACGGCCATCCTCATCGCCGTCGCGGGGCACGAGACAACCGCTAATCTCCTTGGCGCCGGGCTCATTACGCTTCTCACGCCGGACGAGGACGGAGTCCGCATCGCCGATCGCGTTGATGTCTGCGACCCCGCGCTGGTTAGCGAGTTGATCAGATTCGACGGCCCGGTGCAGTGCACCGCGCGCACGGCGACCGTCGACCAAGTGGTCTGCGGCGTGGAAATTAATTCTGGCCAAAGCGTTTTGGTTGTGATCGCTGCCGCCAACCGCGACCCCGCAGTGTTCGATGATCCCAGCAAGTTCCGGCTCGACCGGCCTGGGCCGGCTCCCCTGTCTTTCGGTTATGGGGCGCACTACTGCCTCGGCGCCGCCCTCGCGCAACTCGAACTGAGCATCGCGCTGCCCAAGATTCTTGCCCGACAACCGGTTCTGACGGGCCCGGCACAGTGGCGCGACACCCCGGCCATCCGGGGGCCGCTGAGCGTCCCCATGATCTTCGGCGGCTTTTAGCGAGGTGAATTGACGCACGCGTCCGTATCAGTACCCTAATGACCAGCTCGGGAGGGGTTGGAAGTTCGGGGACGGATGCTTGAGGATGGGTAGTCAAGGGCGGCGCGGTGGGGCTCCCCTATATAGATGAACCGGCGCTGATCGCCGAAGCGGGCGGTGATCCCTGGGCGATCAACCAGAGCCTGCAGGCTGGCAGCCCATCGCAGATCTCTCGACTGGCCGAGGCGTTTCATGCCGCAGGCAGGTGCACCGCGGAGGCCAGCAGCGAATTCGAGCAGGCTCGCAAACGCTTCGAGGCGGCGTGGAACCACCAGAACGGCGACCACCCGATCAACGACTCCGCAGAAGTGCAGAAGGTGACCGACCACCTGGGCACGCAGACGTTGCAATTGCCCAAGATTGGCGTCGATCTGGAGAACATCGCCGCCGCATTGGCCGAGGCGCAGAAGGCCGGGGCCGCACGGATCGCCACGCTGGATGCCCAACTGAAGCAGGTCTCGGACTTCGTCGTCCAGGCCGTGAACATGTTGAACACCGATAAAAGCCTTAGCGCGGCGGACCAGCAAGCGTTGCACGCCTTCATCGACACGTGTGAGGACGACGCGCTCCGCGACACCAAGGAGGCCTTGGTCGCGCTGCAGGGAATCCGCAACGGCTACGCCGACGGCCTGCAGAAATCAATGAACAATCTGCACACCGAAGGCTACGACGGCGCCCCGCTACACGGGGTCGACGCCGACGGCGTGCCGGAACCGACTGCGGCCCAACGTGATGCGCTCGGTCGAATCCAGCAGATCACCGACCAAGCGGTCGTGGACCAGATGGGCAAGGTGCGCGCCGCGCAGCAGGCTCTGAATAAGGCCATGGCCGACCTCTACACCCACGGCCCCGGCTCCCCGGAAGGCGAGGCCGACAGCGCCAAGCTTCCGCAACTCAAGGCCGATCTCGCCCACGCCCTCGACGATCTAGGAAAGATTCCCGACTACCACGGCATCGACCCCGCATCGGTGAGTACCACGCCCGACGGGCATTTCATGTTCACCTACAACGTCGACGGCCAACCTGTGCAGGTCGTCGGGCAGTTGAAAGACGGCGCGGGCCAATTCTTCGACCAGGCCACCGGCACGTACTACAACTTCAGCGGCGGCAAGTTGACCGGCATGCGCACACCGGATCCTGGGAAGGTCGAAGCCACCTCCGAACCGCTGTGGACTGCCGTCAGCCTGGCTGCCGGTGGTCCTGCGCTCAAGGCGGGCGGCGTCGCGGCGTGGCAGGGGTTCAAGACGCTCATGAGTCGTGAGGCGTTGGAGGGGTTGACGGCTGACAACGTGCTGCCTCGCGCGGTGAGTGGGGCCGAGCTGCGTGCGGCAATGGCCGAATCGCACCTCCCGCCACCCGGTCAACCCGGTATCGGCGGAGAACCCGTCCCAGGCACCCACTCCCCCTTGCCGCCTGCGGTCGAGCATGTCCCGCCGACGGGGCCAGCCGACCTTCCCGGCGAGCATGTGCCCGCCGGCCCGCATGCGCCCGTGCTGCCCGACGGCCCGCAGCCGGTGCCTCTTGAGCCACCGCAACCGCTGCCTCAGGATCATCCGCTGTTCCACGGATACCACCCAGTTGACCCGGGCCCGGAGTTCACCAAGGCTGATGGCAGCCTGTTTTACCCCGACGATTCGCTTCCAACTAAACCGTATGCGGTGCCAGGTACGGTTATCCCCGACGCAAACTTGCAGCCGGGCACTGCTTTGGGGCGGTTCGGTTTTCCAGGCGGCGCTTA
>NZ_JAFAUS010000103.1 GCF_019243155.1 Mycobacterium sp. | reverse complement strand
CACCGCGTCGGGGCCGGCGATCTCGCCCAGCTTCTCGATCACGTACTCCGGGCTGAGGCTGCCGTCGCTTTGCGGACCGTAGCTCAGCGGGTAGGTGGACTTCACATCATCCAGATAGGCCCACCACTCGGTCATGTCGATATTGCCCGGCACCTCATGGTGACGCAGCATCTCGATCAGCGCGGTGATGACCGCCTTGATCTCACCGACGATCGGCACGTCCGCATGCCGGTTCTTGCCGATCTCGGCGGGGTCGATGTCGGCGTGAATGACCTTGGCTTCGGGCGCAAACGTGTCGAGCTTTCCGGTCACCCGGTCGTCAAAGCGGGTGCCCAGCGCGATCAGCAGGTCGCTGCGCTGCAGCGCCGCCACCGCGGCGACGGTGCCGTGCATCCCGGGCATGCCCATGTGCTGACGATTGCTGTCCGGGAAGGCCCCGCGCGCCATCAGGGTGGTGACGACGGGGATGCCGATCAGCTCGGCCAGTTCGGCCAACTGCTCGGTCGCGTCACCGCGGATGACGCCGCCGCCCACGTACAAAACCGGCTTGCGGGCCTCCGCGATCAGCTTCGCGGCCTCCCGGATCTGCCGGTTGTGCGGCTTGGTGTTGGGCTTGTAGCCGGGCAGGTCCATGCGCGGCGGCCAGCTGAAGGTGCACTGGCCCTGCAGGACGTCCTTCGGGATGTCGACCAGGACCGCGCCCGGGCGGCCGGACGAGGCGATGTGGAACGCTTCGGCGATCACCTGCGGTATCTCGTCGCCGGAGCGGACCAGGAAGTTGTGCTTGGTGATCGGCATCGTGATGCCCGAGATGTCGGCTTCCTGGAAGGCGTCGGTGCCGATCAGCGCGCGGCCGACCTGACCGGTGATGGCGACCACGGGGATCGAGTCCATCTGCGCGTCCGCCAGCGGCGTGACCAGGTTCGTCGCACCCGGGCCGGACGTCGCCATGCACACACCGACTTTGCCGGTGGCGTGCGCATAGCCGCTGGCGGCATGGCCGGCGCCCTGCTCGTGGCGCACCAGCACGTGGCGCAGCTTCTTCGAGTCGAACAGCGGGTCGTATACCGGCAGCACCGCCCCACCGGGGATACCGAAGATGACGTCGACGTCGAGTTCCTCGAGCGACCGGATCACCGACTGCGCGCCGGTAACCTGCTCGGGCGCAACGTGTTTCGGTTGGGCCGGGGGCTTCGCCTCGGGTTTGACCGCGTCCGAGGCGATGTCGGCCGCACTCGACGTCTGGGTGGCCTGCTGCCTGGTGGGTGCGCTCACTGTCCTTTGGTCCTTATTCAGTCTGGGAGTCTTCGCTATGGGCAACAAAAAACCCCCGACAGCTCAGCTGCTGCACGAGGGTTGCGCGTTGGTGCTGGATCGCTCAAATGCTGACGTATTAGTCAGGCACCAACGCGCCGACTAATTACTACGAGCATTCCGGGCTTTCCGGCGGTATCCATAATGTTCGACGGTAGCCTTCGCACAGCTCAACCGTCAAATCCGTCGCCGTCCGCTCTGTCGCCGCGACCCGCCCGATGCACCGGGTGAAATGATGGTCGGGTGGCCACCGGTTCGTCGTCCCGAACACCCTCGCAAACACCCCTCGTGATCAAGGTGTCGCCGATGGCGCATTTCGCCGTCGGATTCCTGGCGCTGGGTCTATTGATTCCGGTGACGGCGTGGCCGCCGTCCGCGCCGCTGCTCGCCATCCCGGTCGTCTTGTCGGCCCTGATCTTCCGGTTACGCACCGTGGCCGACGAGCAGGGCGTGACCGTTCGCACGCTGGTCGGAAGCAAGTCGGTGGGCTGGGGCGACATCGAGGGGCTGCGCTTTCACCGGGGCTCCTGGGCGCGCGCCCACCTCGAGAGCGGTGAGGACCTGCGATTGCCGGCCGTGACGTTCGCGACGCTGCCGCAGCTGACCGAGGTGAGCTCGGGACGGGTGCCCAACCCCTACCGATGAAGGGCCAGCAGGCCTCAGCCGATCGGGTTCACGCCGTTGAGCAGCACCCACACCCCGACACCGGCGGCGATGCCGACCACCAGGGCGACGAACGAGCCGATGAACGGACGATGCGCCCAACCCCGCCTCGCGTCGAGGCCGTACCGACCCGGCCCGGCCAGGATGACCGCCACGGCCATGACGATGAGCGTGATCTGGTACTCGTGCCCGTCCGGCAGGAAGTACGAGAAGGAGTGCGAATGCGGCTTGGCCGACAGGGTCGCCAGCATGCCGTTGATCAGGAATGCCAGCGCACCGGCCGCGGCCACCGGGGTGAACAGCCCGAGCACCAACAGCACACCCGCCACGACCTCGCCGCCGGCGCTGACGTAGGCGAGGATGTCGGCATGCTGGTAGCCGACGTCGGACAGTGAGTTCCTGAATGCCGTCACTCCCGTGCCGCCCCACCAGCCGAACAGCTTCTGCAAGCCGTGGGCGGCGAGCACCACTCCCAGCCCGACCCGCAGAACCAGCAAACCGAGGTGCTGTGTTCCGCGCCGGCCGACGTCCTGCAACTTGCCGTGGTGTTCGTCGCCGTCGATCTCGGCGGGTTCGGCGCTCGCGTGCCGGGCCGACGACTGCGGCTGGACGTAGGGCAAGGCGTCCTGCTGGTCGAGCATGCCGTAATGGGCGGTTGCGCGGGTCCCCGCGGGCGGG
>NZ_JAFAUS010000009.1 GCF_019243155.1 Mycobacterium sp. | reverse complement strand
CGCCAGTTCCCGCCGGCTCGGCGGGTCCCCGTTGATCAGGAAATGGTGATTGATCAACGCCGGCCCGATACTCCGGGTGAACGGGGTGATCGCCTCTGGATCCAGGTCGCCGTCGTCGACGGCGGTCTGCAGGATCGTATCGACGATGCTCAGCCGCGGACGCACCACCGCGTCGGCGAAGATGGCCCGCATCTCCGGCTCGTGCAGGAGTTGCTGGATGACGTGCAGGCCGGGAAAAGCGGTCTTGCCTGCCAGCACGTCGCGGTGAGCGACGAACACAGCCAGCAACTTCTCCCGGGCCGACCGGCCGGAGCGCGCCTCGGGCAGTGGCGGCAACGCGAAAACCAGAGCGGCGTGCACCAGCTCGCACTTGGTGTCCCAGCGCCGGTACAGCGCGGCCTTGCCCGTATGTGCGCGCGCCGCAATCCCTTCCATCGTCAGCCCGCTGTATCCCACTTCCGCGAGTTCGGCCAGGGTGGCCTCGTACAGGGCGCGTTCGAGAACCTCACCGCGCCGGCGGCTCCGGCTGACAGTTGTGGCTGATTCGGTGAGTTGCGGCATTTCTCGATAGTAGCCGTGCGCGTTCCTATTTGCTGCACTCTTGTGGAACAGCCGCAAGGCCGGCAAGCGTTGCAGGTAGGGTGCCGTCCATGCCTGAGACGCCGCGGCTGTTGTTCGTCCATGCGCATCCCGACGACGAGAGCCTCAGCACCGGCGCCACCATCGCCCATTACGCCGCCCGGGGTGCTCAGGTGAAGGTCGTCACCTGCACGCTCGGGGAGGAGGGCGAGGTCATCGGGGATCGGTGGGCCGAGCTGGCCGTGGACCGCGCGGACCAACTCGGCGGCTACCGCATCGGTGAGCTGACCGCGGCGCTGAGAGCACTGGGTGTCGACGGCCCCGAGTATCTGGGCGGCGCGGGACGCTGGCGCGACTCCGGGATGGAAGGCACCGAGAGCCGGCGTCGCCGCCGGTTCATCGACGCCGACGAGCGCGAGGCCGTCGGCGCGCTGGTCGCCATCATCCGCGAACAGCGCCCGCACGTCGTCGTCACCTACGACCCCGGGGGCGGCTACGGCCATCCCGATCACGTCCACACCCACGTTGTCACCACGGCCGCGGTCAGCGCGGCCGGCTCGAGCGGTGCCGGCTACCCCGGCGAACCCTGGACCGTGCCGAAGTTCTATTGGTCGGTCTTTTCGACGAGCGCATTCATGGCGGCCATCAACGCGCTCACCGCGCAGGATGTGCTGCCCGACTGGTCGAGAGCGCCCGAAGAGGAGTTCACCTTCGGGTTCGCGGACGGCGATATCGACGCCGTCGTCGAGGCGGATTCCGCCGCCCACGCCGCCAAGGCGGCGGCACTCGCCGCGCACGCCACCCAGGTGGTCGTCGGACCGACCGGTCGCGCCTGCGCACTGTCGAACAACCTCGCGCTGCCGATCGTCGGGCAGGAACACTATGTCCTGGCTGCCGGCGCCGCGGGGGAGCGCGACGAGCGCGGTTGGGAAACTGATCTGCTTGCGGGGCTTGATTTCACCGCGGTCCCGACGCGGTAGGCTGCCAATCAGGCAGCCACGTAAGGATTTCGCATGGACCCCGACCTGGACCCTAACTTGCAGCACTGGCAGGACCGACTCGACAGCTTGCAGTGGGTGATCGGCTCGATTCTCTCCAACGTCGACAGCGTTCCGACCTGACCGAAACCAAGCCGCGCGCCGCATCGGTCGAAGACGCCGGCGCGTCAGACCCCGCCATTCGTTTCGTTGTCTTGGCCCTGTTGGCCGTCGACGGGGTCCTCTCCGCACTAGCCGGGGCAATGCTGCTGCCGTTGTACATCGGCTCGATTCCCTTTCCCATCAGCGGATTGATCAGCGGGCTGGTCAACGCCGCATTGGTGTGGGCCGCAGGCAGATGGACCCGGTCACCGCGGCTGGCCGCGCTGCCCCTGTGGACGTGGCTGCTCACGGTGGCGGTGATCAGCATGGGAGGCCCCGCTGACGACGTCATCCTGGGCGGTCGCGGCGTGCTGGCCTACGGGGCTCTGCTGTTGATCGTGCTCGGTGTCACGCCGCCGGTCTGGGTGTTATGGCGGCACAACCGGAGCGGCTGATGTTCTCAGTACTGGGCGGTACTCTCCTCGGCGCCGGGCCGGGACGCCGCCGCCCGCCGGGATGGGCCTGCCGCTACTGTTGACTGTTGCGCATGTGGGACCTGCCATCTGCGTCAGGGTTCACATGTTGGGACGCACGGATGAAATTCGATCGTGGGGAAGTTACACGAAGGTGCCGCTGACTCCGGGCGAGGAGCCTACCGCTCTTCCTAATCTTGTTGTTCCGCCTCGCGCCCCGACTGGGGGCAACGCGTCGAAGGCGTCTGCTTCGGCGTTGCGACGGGTCCTGCGACGGGCTCGAGACGGCGTTGCGCTCAATGTCGATGAGGCAGCGATCGCGATGACCGCGCGCGGTGACGACCTCGCGGATCTGTGCGCCAGCGCAGCGCGGGTGCGCGATGCCGGGCTGGAGTCGGCCGGACGGCGTGGCCCCGGCGGCGGCCTGCCGATCACGTATTCGCGCAAGGTCTTCATCCCGGTCACCCATCTGTGCCGCGACAGCTGCCATTACTGCACTTTCGTCACCGTGCCGGGCAAGCTGCGCGCGCAGGGGGCCGGCATGTACCTGGAACCCGACGAGATTCTCGACATCGCCCGCCGCGGGGGTGAACTCGGTTGCAAGGAAGCACTATTCACCCTCGGCGACCGGCCCGAGGACCGTTGGCCCCAAGCGCGCGAATGGCTTGAAGAGCGGGGCTATGACTCCACGTTGTCCTACGTGCGGGCGATGGCCATCCGGGTGCTCGAGGAGACCGGGCTGCTGCCGCATCTGAACCCCGGGGTCATGAGTTGGTCGGAGATGGCGCAGCTCAAGCCCGTGGCACCGTCGATGGGCATGATGCTCGAGACGACATCGCGCCGGTTGTTCGAGACCAAAGGCCTTGCGCACTACGGTAGTCCGGACAAGGACCCGGCGGTGCGGCTGCGCACTCTGACCGACGCCGGCCGGCTGTCCATCCCGTTCACCACCGGCCTGCTGGTCGGCATTGGCGAGACGCTGGACGAACGCGCCGATACCCTGCACGCGATCCGCAAGTCGCACAAGGAGTTCGGTCACGTCCAAGAGGTGATCGTGCAGAACTTCCGGGCCAAGGAACACACCGCCATGGCGACGGTGCCCGACGCCGGTATCGAGGACTACCTGGCGACGGTGGCCGTCGCGCGCTTGGTGCTGGGCCCCGGCATGCGCATCCAGGCGCCGCCGAACCTGGTGTCTCGCGAGGAGTGCCTGGCGCTGGTCGGCGCCGGGGTCGACGACTGGGGCGGGGTGTCTCCGTTGACGCCCGACCATGTCAACCCGGAACGGCCCTGGCCCGCGCTGGACGAGCTGGCGACGGTCACCGCCGAGGCCGGCTACGAACTGGTGCAGCGGTTGACCGCCCAGCCCAAATACGTCCAGGCGGGCGCGGCGTGGATCGATCCGCGCGTGTCCGGACACGTTATGGCACTGGCCGATCCGGCGACGGGTCTGGCCGCCGACGTCATCCCGGCGGGGCTGCCCTGGCAGGAGCCCGACGACGTCGGGTCCTCGGGTCGCATCGACCTCAACGCGGCGATCGACTCCGAGGGCCGCAACACCGAGACCCGCAGCGACATCGAGAGCGCCTTCGGCGACTGGGAGTCGATCCGCGCGCACGTGCACGAGTTGGCCGCCCAAGGCGCCAAAGCTCCAGAACGCCTAGACACCGATGTGCTCGCCGCGCTGCGTTCCGCGGAGCGCGATCCGGCGGGCTGCACCGACGGCGAATACCTGTCGCTGGCCACGGCCGACGGGCCTGCGCTGGAAGCCGTTGCCGCACTGGCGGATTCGCTGCGCCGCGACACGGTCGGCGACGACGTGACCTTCGTGGTGAACCGCAACATCAACTTCACCAACATCTGCTACACCGGCTGCCGGTTCTGCGCGTTCGCGCAGCGCAAGGGCGACGCGGACGCGTATTCGCTGTCCACCGACGAGGTCGCCGACCGGGCGTGGGAGGCGCACGTCGAGGGCGCCACCGAGGTGTGCATGCAGGGCGGGATCGACCCCGAGCTGCCGGTCACCGGTTACGCCGACCTGGTCCGGGCGGTCAAGGCGCGGGTGCCGTCGATGCACGTGCACGCGTTCTCGCCGATGGAGATCGCCAACGGCGTCACCAAGAGTGGGTTGAGCCCGCGCGAGTGGCTGATCGGATTGCGCGAGGCCGGGCTGGACACGATCCCCGGCACGGCCGCCGAGATCCTCGACGACGAGGTGCGCTGGGTGCTGACCAAGGGCAAGCTGCCGACCTCGATGTGGATCGACATCGTGACCACCGCACACGAGGTGGGTCTGCGGTCGTCGTCGACGATGATGTACGGGCACGTCGACAGCCCACGGCACTGGGTTGGCCACCTGAACGTCTTGCGCGACATCCAGGACCGCACCGGCGGTTTCACCGAGTTCGTGCCCCTGCCCTTCGTGCACCAGAGTTCACCGTTGTATCTGGCCGGCGCGGCGCGTCCCGGTCCGACCCACCGCGACAATCGCGCGGTGCATGCGCTGGCGCGAATCATGTTGCACGGCCGCATTTCCCAGATTCAGACCAGCTGGGTCAAGCTCGGTGTCGAGCGCACGCAGGTGATGCTCAACGGCGGCGCCAACGACCTGGGCGGCACCCTGATGGAGGAGACCATCTCGCGGATGGCGGGCTCGGAATACGGGTCGGCCAAGAGCGTCGCCGAGCTGACCGCGATCGCCGAAGGCATCGGCCGGCCCGCCCGCCAGCGCAGCACCGACTACACACCGTTGGCGGCCTAGTCACCCGTTGTTGCGCGTTGCTGTCGTAGGCCTCGGGTATACCCGAGACCGTGAAGCAACACATCGAAGACGATCGATTTCCCGAATGGCGGCCGTTCGTCGAGGCGGTTCAGGAGCGCCGGCCCGACACCGGCACCTGGTGTGAAGCCTGGACAGTGCGCGACATCGTCATCCATCAGGCCGGAAACGCCGAGGAACTCGCGCGTGTGCTGGGCGCTCACCTGGCGGGCGAACCCGTCGGCACCCGCAGTTTCGAGGAACGCGAGGCGCCGCTGCGCGCCCTCGGCGACGCGGATCTGTGGGACGCGCTGGCAGACCGGATGGCCAACCTGAACCGGGTCGCCGCCGCGGCCGAAGAGGTGCCGGCCGACACCGACGTCGCATGGACGGGCCGCACCATGAAGGTGCCCTGGTTCGCCGAGCACATGCGTGAGGAGCTCGTCCTGCACGGCTGGGACATCACCGGAGACCGCGATACGCCAACCGCTTTCCAGACGGCGCTGGCCGAGCCGTGGATGACGACGCACAGCGTCGTCGCGGTCGGCCGGCCACTGCTCGCCAAGGGGGCCAAGCAACTTCAGCCGGGTGAGCGGATCGAGGCACGGCTCCGGGTGGCCCACGGCGACGACGTCTTGGTCAGCGCCGACGTGGACAGCACCACTATCGGACTCACCGATCCCGAAGGCCCGGCCACATTGGAAACCGATGACGCGGCGCGGGTGCTGCTGTTATGGGGGCGCAGACCAGGCGACCCGACGCGGATCTGTAGCCGCGTCGGGCCGGAAGCCCTAGGCCAAGTGCGCCGCCTGCTCAGCGGCTATTGATCGTGCGCTTGACTCAGTAGTTGTTACAGCTGGTCATGACCGCGTTGACGGTCCCGAAGTACTTCGCTGCCCCCGGCATGGCTGCCGCTTGGTCAGCCATCTGCTGACGCTTCGGCGGCGGGGCGGCCAGGAAGTTGCGCAAGAAGCTCTGCGCCATCGGCGATTGATTGAACTGCGCGGCGGCGGCCGGATCGCTCGCATTGAGCGCCGCCATCACCTGCCCGTAGTTGCAGGTCGTGTTAACGGCCGGACTCCAGTCGTCCGCAGACGCGACACCGCCGGCGGCGGTCAGCGCTATGACCGCTCCGCCAGCCGCAACGGCCAGTTTGGTCAACGACAGCCTCATGTGTGGACACCTTCCCCAGTTAATGCACCGCTAGTAACGGCTTCGACATCAGCTTCGACCTCTGCCCAGCGGTTGCCGTCTTCGTTGAGGCTACCAGGCTCGGAGAACCTGTCTTCATCGCAAAGGATATCGGGCCGCAGCGACACGATGTAACTATGCGCAGGTCAGAACCCTGCCGATACTGTTCGCCCTCGGCGAAAGGGGGCCGGCTTGCACCGACCGAGACTGGCAGTCTTAAATCTGCAATGACCCGGGCGTGCCGAGTGGTTGACGTGTATATGCAACGTCTAGTATCAGTAACCGAGAGCTCTAGCCTGAAGCGGCCCCGAAACGCCGCGGCGACCCAACAGCAGCCCACATCGAGCAGTACATGGAGGAGACGTCTGTGACGTACACCATCGCAGAACCATGCGTCGACATCAAAGACAAAGCGTGCATTGAAGAGTGCCCGGTCGACTGCATCTACGAGGGCGCGCGGATGCTGTACATCCACCCCGACGAGTGCGTCGACTGCGGGGCTTGCGAGCCGGTGTGCCCCGTGGAAGCCATCTATTACGAAGACGACGTGCCCGAACAGTGGAGCCAGTACACGCAGATCAACGCCGACTTCTTCGCCGAGCTCGGATCGCCGGGCGGGGCGGCCAAGGTCGGCATGACCGAGAACGACCCGCAGGTGGTCAAGGATCTGCCACCGCAGGGTGAGGACGCCTGAGCGGGCCGGTGCTGCAGAAGTCCGGCCGCCCGCCCGTTTCGGCGTCCCTGCCGGAGTTCCCCTGGGACACGTTGGCGGACGCGAAGGCGTTGGCCAACGCCCACCTGGATGGAATCGTCGACCTGTCGGTCGGCACCCCGGTCGACCCCGTCGCGCCGTTGATCCAGGACGCGCTGGCGGCCGCGGCCGCGGCGTCCGGCTATCCCGCCACCGCGGGCACCCCCACGCTGCGTGAAGCGGCGGTCGGCGCCCTGGCCCGCCGCTTCGGGATTACCGGGCTGACCGAGGCCGCGGTGCTGCCAGTGATCGGCAGCAAGGAACTCATCGCCTGGTTGCCGACGCTGCTGGGTCTGGGGCAGGCGGACGTGATCGTGGTGCCCGAGCTGGCGTATCCGACCTACGACGTCGGGGCCAGGCTCGCCGGAGCGCAAGTGCTGCGGGCGGACTCGCTGACCCAGCTCGGCCCGCAATCACCGGCGCTGTTCTACCTGAACTCGCCGAGCAACCCGACCGGGCGCGTGCTGGGTGTCGATCACCTGCGCAAGGTCGTCGGGTGGGCACGCGACCGCGGAGCCGTGGTGGCTTCCGATGAGTGCTATCTCGGCCTGGGGTGGGATTCCCAGCCGCTGTCGGTCCTGCATCCCTCGGTCTGCGAGGGTGACCACACCGGACTGCTCGCGATTCACTCGCTGTCGAAGAGCTCGTCGCTGGCCGGCTACCGGGCCGGCTTCGTCGCGGGTGACGCCGACCTGGTCGCTGAGCTGCTGGCCGTGCGCAAACACGCCGGGATGATGGTGCCGGCACCGGTACAGGCGGCCATGGTTGCGGCCCTGGATGACGATGCCCACGAGTTGGCGCAGCGGCAGCGTTACGAGCGCCGGCGGGCCGCGCTGCTGCCCGCGCTGCGCGCGGCCGGCTTCACGGTCGACCATTCCGAGGCGGGCCTTTATCTATGGGCCACCCGCAACGAGTCATGCCACGACAGCGTCAGCTGGCTCGCGCGGCGTGGAATTTTGGTGGCGCCCGGCGATTTCTACGGCCCACGCGGATCGCAGCATGTGCGGGTCGCGCTGACGGCCACCGATGAGCGGATCGACACGGCAGTGCAGCGCCTCGCCTAATTTGGCACGACCTCGCTTGCGGTGGCGAGTGGAGATGCAGAATGCTTCTTCAGGCGTTCGCGCGCACTTTTGCGTGCACAACACTGGGTTAAGGATGGTGGGCGTGACGACTTCGGCCAGCAAGCTGCGCATTCCACTGTCGGTCGGGGACGTGGCCAGGCGAGTGTTCCTGGGCAAGCCGCTGATCACGGAGGACATCAGTTCCGAGAAGCTCTCGAATGGGGTTGCGCTCGGCGCGCTTTCACCGGACGCGGTCTCGTCGGTCGCGTATGGCCCCGAACAGATCCTGATCGAGCTGCTACCCCATGCGGGGCTTCTCGCCTTCGCCCTGTTGCTTCCCATCACCGGTGTCATCCTGTTGATCCTGGTGTTGGTGACCGCCTCGTATCGGCAGGTGGTCATGGCCTACACCCGGGCGGGCGGCTCCTACATCGTCGCGCGCGACAACTTCGGCCCCCGGGTGGCGCAGGTCGCGGCCGCGGCGCTGTTGATCGACTACGTGGTGACGGTTGCGGTGCAGTCGGCGGCCGGAACGGTGGCTGTGGTGTCGGCGATTCCGGTGCTGGGCCCGTACAGCCTCGAACTCACGGTCGGCGTGGTCCTGCTGATCTGCTACGCGAACCTGCGTGGCTTGAAGGAGGCGGGACGGCCGTTCGCGGTGGCTACCTACTCCTTCGTCGTCATGGTCGGCCTGACCATCGTGGTGGGCGTCGTGCGCGCGATATCCGGGAACCTGCCGGTATACGATCCCGCGCACATGCCCGGGACCGTGCCGGTTCACCAGGGCAACGGGCTTGTGATGGGCGCGACGATTCTGGTGCTGCTGCGCTCGTTCGCGAACGGGGGCTCGTCGTTGACCGGGGTCGAGGCGATCTCCAACACGGTGGACTATTTCCGAAAGCCACAGGGCCGCAATGCGCGTCGAGTGCTTACCGCGATGGCCACCATCCTCGGCCTTCTGCTTGCCGGTGTCGCCTATCTGGCCCACGTCACGCACGCCACGCCGTATCTGACCGAATATCCGTCGGTGCTGTCGCAGGTCGGCCGGGCCGTCTTCGGCAAGGGCGCAGTCGGCGACGTCTTCTATGTTCTGGTGCAGGCGGCGACCGCCGCCATTCTGTTCACCGGCGCGAATACCAGTTTCAACGGATTCCCGGCCCTGGCCAGTTTCGTTGCTGAAGACCGCTTCCTGCCACGTCAGCTTATGAAACGTGGGCATCGCCTGGTGTTTTCGAACGGCATCATCACGCTCGCGGCGTTGTCGTTGCTGTTGCTGGTGGTGACCGGCGGCTCGGTCAACGCGCTGGTCCCGTTTTATGCGATCGGCGTGTTCACCGGCTTCTCGATGGCCGGCTACGGGATGACCAAACACCATCTCACCCATCGCGAACCCGGCTGGCGGCGCCGGCTGGCGATCAACCTGTCCGCGGCGATCCTGTCGACGATCGTGGTCGGCATCTTCGCGGTGGCGAAGTTCACCGAGGGCGCCTGGCTGGTCGTCGTCGTCTTCCCGCTGCTGGTGTTCATGCTGATGCGGCTCAACCGCGAATATCGCGCGGAGGCAGCGATTCTCGAGATGTTCCGCACCGACCGTCCGGAATTGGTGAAGTATTCGCGGCACCAGGTGTTCGTGTTCGTCGACTCCGTCGACCTCGCGGTGATCGAAGCGTTGCGCTACGGCAGGGGACTGCGGGCCGACGAGCTGACCGCGGTGCACTTCATGATTGACCCGGCCCATGCCGCGCAACTGCGAAACCGTTGGGACCACTTCGAACTCGATACGCCGTTGCGGATCGTGGACTGCCCGGACCGGCGGCTCAGTCGGGCCTCGCAGCTGCTGGTGGCGAAAGCGCGCAACGCACATCCGCGTACCAACGTGACCGTGCTCCTGCCGCGTCGGACATTCGCGCGGCTGTTGGGTCGACTGCTGCACGACCGCACCGCGGACAAGATTTCCCGCGCGGTAAGCCTCATCCCCGACGCAGCCGCCACGATCGTTCCCTACGACGTCGAGTCGCGCGTGAAGCTGGCCTACCCCGACACCGTCGAGCAACGTATCGCGAACGAGGTCGACAAGATCCAGATGTGGGTGTCCCAGGACGAGGACAAGAGTGTGGACGCCTACGAACACCCCGAGCGGCCGCGGTCGGTGATCATGGTGGCCGGTCTGATCTCCGGGCAGCGCGCCACCATCGAGGGTCGGGTCAGCGAAGTCGAAGACGTCAACAACCGCGGGCGCACGCTGCGGCAGATCGTCGTCGGAGACAACAGCGGGGAGATGACCATCAGCTTTCGCCCCGGCCACGGCGGCGCCGAGGTCCAGCCCGGCCAGCTACTGCGGATCACCGGGAAGGCCCGCCAGTCCGGCACCCGGGCCATCACGATGGTCGACCCCGACTATCAGGTCGTCGAGGATCCCGCGAGCGACGGTGAGTCCGGGGACTCCCAGGAATCGAGCAAAAGCTAGTCTCCCGCTGCGCTTTCGCGCGACCGGCGGCCGTGCCAACGGCATCGCAGCACAACTGCAGGTCAAAAAAGTATCGTAAGTTGACCATCTTAGCTTGTAGAGTGGTTGAGATCGGGTTTGACTGGGACAACGCAACTGCGGTTTCTCGCCGGCTGAGCGCGCGGCGAGGCGTGACGCGGAGGATGTCAGTGGCCATTGGGATTTCGCCAACGCGGCCGATCGGTCACTGCGCACTGCCATTCGATCTGGCAGGTCCTAAAGGTGCACTTCTTGTCCTCGATCTGATAACGGTGGGCTGCGACGGTGCCGTTTGCGCCGGTGACCTGCAAGATCGTCGCGCGTTGCCCGGCCCGGTCGGCGACGAGCGACTCGACCGCGCCCCTCGACCGTCCTGTCTCGCGGCCATCACCTGCGAAGGAGTGGGTACGAATTGAGTGCAGCCGCACGTCGTCTCGCGTTGTGCGTGGAGTCCCCCTAGGAGCTAGCAGTGTCGAACAACATCACCTGGCACGACCACCAGATCAGTCGTGGTGAACGCGAGAGTCTCAACGGCCACAAAGGCTGCGTTATCTGGTTCACCGGCCTCAGCGGTAGCGGCAAGAGCACGGTGGCCAATGCGGTCGAACAGAAGCTGTTCGACCGCGGCGTAAGAAGTTATCTCCTCGACGGCGACAACGTCCGCTATGGGCTCAACGCGAGTCCCGACATCCTGCAGGAGCGGCACGGGTCCGAGTTTGCAGCGCGGTTCGGGCTGGGATTCTCCGCGGCGGACCGCGAGGAGAACATCCGGCGTATCGGCGCGGTGTCGAAGTTATTCGCCGAGGCCGGGCTCATCGCGCTGACGGCCTTCATCAGCCCGTACCGTCGCGACCGCGACGCGATCCGGGCCACGCTCGACAACGGCGATTTCCTGGAGATCTTCATCGATACTCCGATCGAGATATGCGAACAGCGCGACCCCAAGGGCCTCTACAAGAAAGCCCGGGCCGGAGAGATCAAGGGTTTCACCGGGATCGACGATCCCTACGAAGCGCCGCTGCGGCCGGAACTACGGCTCGAGGGCGGACAAAAGGATGCCGAAACGCTGGCCGCGGAGGTGGTTTCGCACCTCGAGAAGTCCGGCGTCATCCCGGCCGCCGCTCGACATCAACAGCTGTCAAATGCCAACGGCGAGAACAAATGAGGTCATGACATGAGCTATACGGGGCACAACGGGAAACCGATCGTGGAGCGCGTGTCCACGGAGAACGCCGCCGCCCGGATCAAGGGCCTGCCGCGGATTCCCATTTCGAAGGCCACCGCGCACGAGGTGATCAGCCTGTCGTACGGGTTCTTCACGCCGCTGACGGGATTCATGGGACGCCAAGAGGTCGACGGCACCCTGGACAAGCTGGCGCTGCCGGATGGAACGCTGTGGAGTATCCCGATCGTCTTCGACCTGGCCGCGGACGACATCGAGAAGCTGGGGATCGAAGAAGGCGCCAGCGCCGTGCTCGAATACCTCGACGCCCCCATAGCCACCTTCGACGTGACCGAGATCTACGAGTACGACCTGCAGCGCCTCGCCGAAAAGACCTATGGCACAACCGATCCCCGGCACCCGGGGGTGAAAAAGACGCTGGCGTATAAGAACCGGTTCATCGGCGGGGACATCACGCTGATCAACGAGCCGGTCTTCAACGAGCCGTTCAAAAGCTTCTGGCTCACTCCGAAGCAGCACCTGGACGCGCTGGCGGAGAAGAACTGGAATCACGTCGTCGCCCATCAGACCCGCAACGTGCCGCACACCGGCCATGAGGCGCTGATGAAGCAGGCGTGGCTGGCCGCGAACGAAGACGCACCCGTGGACAACCTGAACACCGGTGTGCTCGTCAACGCCATTATCGGCCAGAAGCGGGTGGGGGACTACATCGACGAGGCGATACTCCTGACCCAGGACGCGCTACGCACCAGTGGGTACTTCCGGGAGGACGTCCACAAGGTGACCTTCACGCTGTGGGACATGCGATACGCGGGCCCGCGCGAGGCGATCTTCCACGCGATCCTGAGAACCAACCTCGGATGCACCCACCACATGTTCGGGCGCGACCACGCCGGCGTAGGCGATTTCTACCACCCGTACGACTCGCAGAATCTGCTGCAGGAGCACAGGTCGGAGCTGGACATCAAACCGGTGTTCCTCCGCGAGAATTGGTATTGCCCGCAATGCCAGGAGGTGACCAACTCCGCCCTGTGCGGCCACGAATCGCAGGCGCAGAGTTTCAGCGGCAGCCTGATCAGAAGCATCCTGACGGACGAGGTCAAGCCCACCCAGAAGGTCATGCGCCACGAGGTGTTCGAAGTGGTGATGGAATCCGCGATCAAGTACGGCCAGGGCTCGCCGTTCGTCACCGAGGAATATCTGGAGGACAGGCTGCCGGTCTTCACTCTGAATCAGTTACAGGGAACAAAATCGTGAGCGGCAACGAGGCGAAAATCAAGGTCAACGTGTGGATCAACGAGGAACGGCTCGAGGCGCTGCACAACGCCGGGATGGCCGGTTCGGCGAAGGAAGCCTTCGCCGGCATGAAGCTCCTGGAGATCTACACCACCGAAGAGCAGAAGGACATTGTCCTGCAACGCTTCCCGGGGGCAAAGTACGATTCCGCAACCACCAAGTCCATTGAGCTGCTCCCCAAGAACGCCAAGGACAGGCTGCTGGAGCTGTCGATCGCGCTGCATTCCACCGGTCCCGACGTGGTGGACCGCTTCCTCGCGGAAGTGCACCGCTAGAGACCGGTCAAGCCGAAGGCGAGCAGGACGGAACCGACCCCGGCGAACAGCGCGACAACCTCGACACGACGTCGCGACCGGATCCAGTCCTGCAGCGCGTTCATCACCGCCAGCGTGGGCTGCGGTGCCAACAGATAAGCGAACACCGGAATCTCCACCAGTGCGAACGCGACGACGTGGAACATCAGCAGCGCGCCCACCTGCTTCGTGACCGCCGCGCCGGACGCCAGGATGATTGCCAGCGCCCCCAGATAGTCCACCGACGGCAGCGCGATCCCGAGTCCGGCAACCCCCGCGACCCACAGCGAGCGCCCGTCCAGCAGTCGGCGGGTCCACGATTCCAGCCTGCCGGGGCCGTCCTCCGATCCCGGCGAGCCGCTTTCGCTGATCCGGTCCGCGAAGATCTTCGCCGCCAGCAACGTGGCGAACAGCAACGCCACCGTGCCGGTCAGGACCTGCATCCGCGGCAATGTGACGTACCCGGAGCCCAGCAGCAGATGCCGGAAGGCGAGCAGGACCACCAGCCCGACGCTCAGCCCCATCGCGAACCCGCCGGACAAGAACGCCAGCAGCTGCAGGATCGGTCGGGGTCGGTTCAGTAGTAACACGGTCATGCCGACGCGGAACGGCTCGAGGCTCATGGCGACGGCCATCACCAGGATGGTGAACAACATTGCGGATTCGATTGCAGCCGTGTGGGTTCGCTCAGGCGTCCAACCGGGTGAACTGCCGGCCGCGGTACTGCTCGACACAGGCGGCCCGCCGGATCTTGCCGCTCGTGGTGGTGGGAATCGACCCGGGCGGTACCAGCACGAGGTCGGCGACGGTGAGGCCGTGCGAGTTTGACACGGCCGCGGTGACGTCGTTCTTGACGATGTCGAGCCGGTCCAGCGCTTCCGCCTCGGAGTCGCCGCGCTGTTTCAGTTCGATGATGGTCACCAATTTCTCCGTCTCGTCCACCGGAACGGAGATCGCCGCAACCCGGCCCCCGGTGATTTCCTGGATCGTTGACTCGATGTCTTCGGGATAGTGGTTGCGCCCGTAAACAATCAGCAAATCCTTCATCCGCCCGACGATGAACATCTCCCCCTCGGAGATGAATCCGAGGTCACCGGTTCGCAGCCAAGGCCCTTCGGGACTATCGAGCGAAGGGCCGTCGAGCACGGCGCCGAAGGTGCGCCGGGTTTCCTCAGGCTTCTCCCAGTAGCCCTCGGCCACGTTCTCGCCGCTGACCCAGATCTCACCGACCGTACCGGCTGGGCACTCGATGTTGGTGTCGGGGTCCACGATCCGCAGGGTCGGCGATTTCGGCATGCCGTAGCTCAGCAGCGGCGAGCCCGTCTCCGGCGAACACCGTTGGGCTCTGCCTTCCGACAGTTTCTCCGGCTCGAAGTGGACGACTTTGGCGCCGGGCGCGCTGCGGCAGGCGACGTAGACGGTCGCCTCGGCCAGACCGTAGGAGGGACGCATCGCCTGCTCGCGAAAGTTGTACGGTGCGAACCGCTTACAGAATCGGTCCAATGTTGCGGGATGGATCCGCTCGGCGCCGCCGATGATGCTGATGACGTTGCCGAGGTCGATCCCCTCGAGATCCGCGTCAGACGTTTTACGGACCGTCAATTCGAAGGCGAAGTTCGGCGCGGCGGAGAAGACGGGGCGTTGCCGGGCCATCGAATGGATCCACCGCGCCGGGCGCTGCAGGAACGCGACGGGACTGGTCAGTTCACCGGGGTAGCCGCCCAAAATCGGTGCAATGACGCCCAAAACCAGCCCCATGTCGTGATAGAAGGGCAGCCACGAGACGATCGTGGTGTCCTGGGGGGCGACGCCGTCATGGTCTGCGAAGTAGTCGGCCATCAGTTGCCGAAAGTTCACTCCCAAGTTGCGGTGCGAGACCATGACGCCGGTCGGCGTGCGAGTGGAGCCCGATGTGTACTGCAAGTACGCGGTGCTCGGAGCGTCGCGGATCTTGATGCTCGATGAACCGGGGCCGTCGCGGTCCGGCGAGTCGGTCTCGATGATGGTCGCCGAGTCCGTTTGCCGCACATGTTCGCCGACGGCTTCGGCGGCTGCGGACGTGGTGAGGACGACAGCGGGCCTGGTGTCTGCCAGGACGGCGGCGACGCGCTCGTCGTGCGAGCCGGCCTGCGGAACCGATAGGGGGACCGCGATCAGTCCGGCCTGCATCGCGCCCAGGAATGCGGCGATGTAGTCGAGGCCTTGAGGAGCGAGGATTACTGCGCGTTCCCCGACGCCGCCGTGCCGTTTGACCTCGTTCGCGACGTTGAGGGTTCGTCGATACAGCTGCGCCCAGGTCAGCGTCTCGGCGACGCCCGCGGTGTCCTGCTCGTAGTCGGTGTACCGGAATGCCAGATCGTCGGGCTGCAGGCCGGCACGTTCGCGCAGCACGGAGACAGCCGACGAGGTCTGCATGCGGGTCAGGTTACCGGTTGCGCTGTCTGGCGCATGTCGGCCGTGAAATGATGCGGAGGCCCCCAGGCCACTCGTTATGCCCTCTCCAAAACCCGCAGCCCCAGTGAAAACAGCAGTCGCACCTCGGGATCGGCCAGCGAGGTCGCCAACAGTGTCTCGATCCGCCGCACCCGGTAGCGGACGGTGTTGGGGTGCACCCGCAACGAGTCCGCGGCCGCGGCGACGTCGCCGAAGCTGTCCAGGTAGACCCGCAGGGTCTCGGCCAGCACCGGATCCTGTGCGCGCAGGCCCGTGATCCGCGGATCGACCAGCCGCTCTTCGCTGCCCACCATGGTGACGATCTCATCGAGCAGTACGGTGGTGCGCGCCTCGGCCAGCGATGTCACCTGCGGAATCGAAATGGGATGGCGCTCAGCGCTATCCAGCACGCGGTCCAGCTCGGTGCGCGCCGCGGCGACCCCGGCCAGACCGCCGACCGGCGCCGCGATGGCGGCCCGCAGCTGCACCCCGAGCTCGGTGCGCATCGCGCCGATGGTGCCGCGGACCCACGAGGTGACCGACCGGGTCGGCGTTGTCTGCGGCAGCAGCACATAGATCCGTGAGCCACGCGAGGCGACTTGGGCATCACTGCGAAAAGCGCTGGCGCTCAGGGCGATTACCTCGGCAAGCCGTGCGTGGCGGGCCGCGGTGCCGGCGGCGTCCCAACCAATCAATGCCGCGGCGCCGTCGTCGGTCAGGCCGAGCTCGCGGGCGGCGGTGGCCACGTCGGCGGGTGCGGTGAGCTCCGGTGCGGCCAGCCCGAGCAACTGCTGGATCCATCGCGCATGTGTCCAGGGGCGGGCTGCCAGGCGGGTCATGATGCGGGCAGCCAGCACCGCCGCGCCCCGCAACATCTCGTCGGCGTCGTCGGCCAGCGGTTGCGAGCCGTGTTGCACCCAGATGGTGCCGGCGAACACCGGTGGTCGCCGCGCGTCGGCGGCGGGCTGGTGGATTCCGATGGCCAGCCGGGGACGCAACCCCAGCTCGGGGCGCTCGGCGACCCGCACCACCTCGCCGCCCGACTGCAGCGCGTCGAAGATGCCCCACTGGCCGATCCACTCGAGGTGCTCCGGCGGGCCCGCCCTGCCCAGGATGGAAAGGCGGCGCAGGTCGTCGGCTTCGTCGTTGGAGGCTGAATAGGCCAGGACGTGCGACTGCGCGTTCTCGATGCTGACCATGCCATGGATGCGCTCGGCCAGCGACTGCGCCAACCCGAACAGGTCGGTGCCCGAGTCGTCCATCGCGTCGGCGCTGTCCCCGTGATGCTCCAGGACGTGATTGACCAACTGGTAGAGCCGTTCCCAGCGGGCCCGCGGCTCGACGGCCACCACCGCCGACCCGGCTGCCACCGCCGCGGCGACCAATGCATCCGGCGGCTCCTTGACGAAGATCGCCACCGGCACCCGGTCGCGCGCCTGTCTGTCCATCCATCCGAGCGCCTCGTCGTCGCTGACTCCCAAAAGGAAGAAGACGTCGGCGGAGCCCGCCGCGGCCGCCAGCCCCAGTCGCACATCATCGGAGTCGATCAGGGCAGCCGACTGCACCGAAAGGTCCAGGCCTCGAGGGGCGTTGGCCAGGCTGACCAGGGTCGCGTCCAGCGCCAGCAACAGCTGGCCCAACCCGACACCCGCCATTGTCCGATTCTACTACTAAGCGGTCTCTGTCTTGTCCGATCAGCTAAACAATTCCAACCTTGCGGCGAGGATCCTGACAAGATGGACGCGATCACCCAGGTGCCGATGCCGGCCAATGAGCCGGTCCGCAACTATGCCCCGCAATCTCCCGAGCGCGCTCGGCTGCGCGCCGAATTGGCCGCGCTGGCCGATCATCCGATCGATCTTCCGCATGTCATCGGCGGCATGCACCGGACCGGCAACGGCAAGCGCATCGATGTCGTTCAGCCGCATAACCATGGCGCTCAGCTGGGCAGCCTGAGTAACGCGGTGCCCGCCGACGCGGCGGCCGCCATCGAGGCGGCGATGGCCGCCAAGAAGTCTTGGGCGGCAATGCCTTTCGACGAGCGGGCGGCGGTTTTCCTGCGGGCGGCCGACCTACTCGCCGGTCCATGGCGGGAGAAGATGGCCGCCGCAACGATGCTCGGCCAATCAAAGTCGGTCTATCAGGCCGAGATCGACTCGCCGTGCGAGCAGATCGACTTCTGGCGGTTCAACGTCGCCTTCGCGCGCCAGATCCTCGCGCAGCAGCCCATCAGCGGCCCCGGTGAATGGAATCGCAGCGAGTACCGCCCGCTGGACGGCTTCGTCTACGCCATCACGCCGTTCAATTTCACCTCCATCGCCGGCAATCTGCCGACCGCACCGGCCCTGATGGGCAACACCGTGATCTGGAAGCCGTCGATCACCCAGACGCTGTCGGCCTATGTGACCATGCAGTTGCTCGAAGCCGCGGGGCTGCCGCCGGGTGTGATCAACCTGCTGACCGGTGACGGCATCGCCGTTTCCGACGTGGCGCTGGCCGACCCGCGGTTGGCGGGCATCCACTTCACCGGGTCGACGGCCACCTTCCAGCACCTGTGGCGACAGGTCGGCGCCAATATCGGCCGCTACCACAGTTATCCACGGTTGGTCGGCGAGACCGGCGGCAAGGACTTCATCGTCGCGCACGCCTCGGCGCAGCCGGATGTGCTGCGCACCGCCCTGATTCGCGGCGCGTTCGATTACCAGGGGCAGAAGTGCTCGGCGGCGTCCCGGGCCTTCGTCCCGCAATCGGTGTGGCGGCGGATGGGCGACAGCTTCCTGGGCGAGACGGCCGCGCTGCGCTACGGCGACGTCACCGACCTGACCAACTACGGCGGTGCCCTGATCGACCAGCGCGCCTTCAGCAAGAACGTCAAGGCGATCGAGCGGGCGAAGGGCGCGGCGCATGTCACCATCGCAGTGGGTGGCGAATACGACGACAGCGTCGGCTATTTCGTGCGGCCCACGGTGTTGCTGTCGGACGACCCGACCGACGAAGCTTTCGCGACCGAGTACTTCGGGCCGCTGCTGTCGCTGCACGTGTATCCCGACGATCAGTACGAACGCATCCTCGACGTCATCGACACCGGGTCGCGGTACGCGCTGACCGGGGCGGTCATCGCCGACGATCGCGAGGCCGTGCTGACCGCGCAGGACCGGCTCCGCTTCGCGGCCGGAAACTTCTACGTCAACGACAAGCCGACCGGCGCGGTCGTCGGGCGCCAGCCGTTCGGGGGTTCGCGGGGCTCGGGCACCAACGACAAAGCAGGGTCGGTGCTGAACATGATGCGCTGGACGTCGGCGCGGACCATCAAGGAGACGTTCGTCCCGCCCACCCACCACGCGTATCCGCACATGGACGCCGACTGATGACCGGCCTGTTCGCCAGCACTTTGCGTCCGGTGATCCTGGCGGCCAGCAAGGGGCACGGGTTGCGCCACACGGCCGAACGGTTGCCGGTTACCCGCAAGGTGGTACGGCGGTTCGTGCCCGGCGAGACCATCGATGCCGTGCTGAACAGCGTTGCCGTGCTTCGTGGTTCGGGCCGCTTCGTCAGCATCGACTATCTGGGCGAGGACGTTGCGGGCATCGATGACGCCAACGCGGCGGTGGCCGTTTACCTGGATCTTATTGAGCGCCTGCGCTCATTCGATGACACCGGCGCCGGCGCCCGGCCGGTGGAGATATCGCTGAAGCTGTCCGCCCTGGGGCAATCGCTGGACCGTGACGGCGAAAAGATCGCCAGGGACAACGCCTATGCGATCTGCGAGGCGGCGCAACGGGCCGGTGTGTGGGCGACGGTGGATGCCGAAGACCACACGACGACGGACTCGACCCTGATGATCGTGCGTGACCTGCGGCTCGACTTTCCTTGGCTCGGACTGGCTTTGCAGGCATACCTGCGGCGCACGCTGGTCGACTGCGAAGAGTTCGCGGCCGCCGGTGCGCGGATCCGGTTGTGCAAGGGTGCCTACGACGAGCCCGCATCGGTGGCCTACCGCGACCCCGCTGCGGTTACCGCGTCGTACCTGCGCTGTCTGCGCCTTTTGATGGCGGGGGCGGGCTACCCGATGGTGGCGTCGCACGACCCGTCGATCATCGATGCGGTGCCCGGGTTGGCTCGTGAAACCGGCCGCGGGGTTGAGGGTTTCGAGTACCAGATGCTGTATGGCATTCGCGACGACGAGCAGCGGCGGCTGGCGGATTCCGGCGCGCAGGTCCGGGTCTACGTGCCGTTCGGCACGCAGTGGTACGGCTACTTCATGCGCCGGATCGCCGAACGGCCCGCCAATCTGAAGTTTTTCCTGCGGGCGCTGGCGCAGCCGGGCGCAGGGGGCCATAAGAGTCACTGAGCGCGACGGGGCCGCGGGCGATCGCCCGCGAATCCGCGCAACACGTGCGCGCGCACGAACTCGGCGACGACGTCGGGATCGTCCATGTTCAGCGTCGATGACGGCGTGCTGAACAACGAAAAGAGTATCCGCGCAAACCATTCGCCCGCGGCGTCTACATCGAGGTCCTTGCGAACCTCGCCGGTGAGCTTGGCTGCCGAGAGGTAGGGCGCGAAGAAGTCGACGCACTCGCGCAACAGCACCGCGGCGTCCTTGGTCAGCAGCAGGCTGATCGCGTCTTCATCGAAGTACTTCTCCGACGCGATGGCGTGCCGCGCCCGCGTCACGAATACCGCTGCCTGGCTGAGCTTTTCCTCCAGCGAGCCGCCGCGGTCGATCGCCGCGGACATCTCCCGGTAGAAGCGCTCGGACGCGTGTTCGGCGCAGGCTTCGATGATCTCGGCCTTGTCGCTGAAGTACTCATAGATCGTGCTGCGGGACACGTTGGCGGCCTTCGCGATGTCCACGATGGTGGCCTTCTGCAGCCCCTGTTTGCCGAAGCAGGCGTACGCGGACTCCACGATCAGATCGCGGGTGTCGGTCGCCGAGGTCGCCTGAGTCGTCACGGGATTAGCGCCCCCCTGGGCACCAACCCGGCATCCGCCGAGGCGAATGCGGCGTTGATGTCGGCCAAATGGAACGGCTCAGGCATCAGCCGGTCGAACGGAAAACTGGTGTGTTCTAGGAATGTCAGGCCGATCGCCAGCGTGACCGGGTCGTAGAGCATCACGCCGCGCACGGACTTGTTGCCGTAGACCAGGGCGCTCGGATCGAGCTCGAAGGTGCGTCCCATGCCGACGTTGCCGACTTCGAGCAGGGTGCCGCCGTTGTTGAGGAAGCCGATGCCCTCGGGTATCACGCCCGGCACGCCGACGACTTCGAGCACCCAGTCGGCGCCGATGCCGTCGGTGCGCCGGTGGACCCACTCGGTGACCTCCGCGGCCGAGATGTCACTCGCGTCGATGCAGTGGGTGGCGCCGAAATCGGAAGCGAGGTCGAGTCGTTCGGCGATCTTGTCGATGACGATGACCTCCGCGGCGCCCGCGGTGCGGGCAACGGCGGCGGCGTTGATGCCCAGCCCGCCCGCGCCCTGGATGACGACTGTGTCGCCCAGCCGGACATCGCGCAGCGCGAAAAGCACCTGAGCGAGCGCGCAATTCAATGGTGCGACGGCCTCGTCGGCGAGGTCCTCTGGCACCTTGTACAGCGGCTGTCGCCGGCTGGTGTAGTAGTACTCGCCGTAGGCGGCGACGAAGTGCGGCGGCTGGTCGTGGGTGCGGTATTCGCCTGCCATCAGGTTCTGGCAGGCGTACGACCGCCCGCGCGCGCACGCGTGACACTGACCGCAGAACCAGAAGTAGGGCGTCACCACGCGATCACCGACGGCCAGCGGCTTGCCGGTCGCGTCGGTGGTCAGGCCGTCGCCGAGTTCGGCTATCTCGCCGACCATTTCGTGGCCCATGGCGAACGGGCAGGGAAGCGGGAGTTCGCCGCGGAAGATGTGCAAGTCGGACCCGCAGATACCGGCCATCCGCAGCTTGAGCGCCGCCGTTCCCGGTGCCGGGGTGGACAGCGGGAATTCGGCCAGCTCGATGGGCCCGCCGTGAGCGGTCAGGAGCGCGAGCCTCGGCATGATGAATCCCCTCAGTCAGCCGGTGCGAGAATCAGCCCGCTGGTCGGAACCCCGGTGCCCGAGGTGACCAGCACGTGCTCGACGTTGTCCACCTGGTTGTGCGACGTCCCGCGAATTTGGCGCACTCCCTCGGTGATTCCGTTCATGCCGTGGATGTATGCCTCGCCCAACAGCCCGCCGTTGGTGTTGATCGGGAATTCGCCACCGAGCGAGAGCCGCTCGATGGTCGCGAAATCTTTCGCTTCACCGCGCCCACAGAAACCGAGTTCCTCGAGCTGAGTGAAGACGAACGGCGTGAAATGGTCGTAGATGAAGGCGGTTTGGATGTCTTGAGGTTTCAGGCCCGAATCACGCCACAGGCGCTCGCCGACCACTCCCATCTCGGGGAGCCCGGTGATGTCCTCGCGGTAGTAGCTGGTCATCATCTCACCGTTGGCCGCCGCGCCCTGGGCGGCCGCGGTGATGATCGCCGGCGGTTGCTTGAGGTCGCGGGCGCGTTCGGCGCTGGTGACGACCAGCGCGACACCGCCGTCGCTTTCCTGGCAGCAGTCCAGCAGCCGCAGTACGGGTTCGACGATCCAGCGCGAATTCTGGTGGTCTTCCAAGGTGATCGGGCGCTCATAGAACCACGCGTCGGGGTTGGTGGCCGCGTGCGTGCGGTCGACGACCGCGATACGCCCGAAGTCCTCGTTCGTAACGCCATAGGCCGACATGTAGCGCTGGGCGTGCATCGCCACCCACGCCGCCGGAGTGATCAATCCGAACGGCGCGTAGTGCGCCATGAACAGCGGGGTTTCCGCGCTGGTGCGCCCGCTGCCGCCGAACCGGAACCCCGAACGTTCGTTGAAGGCGCGCCAGCACACCACCACGTCGGCGACGCCCGTCGCGACCGCCATCGCCGCCTGCACCACGGTGCCGGCGGCCGCTCCGCCGCCGTGATGGACGCGGGAGAAGAAGCTGAGGTCGCCGATCCCCACGTTGCGCGCGATGTCAATCTCGTCGCTGGAGTCCATCGTGAAGGTGACCATGCCGTCCACATCGCCCGGCGCCAGGCCGGCATCGTCGAGCGCGGCGCTGACGGCCTCGCACGCCAATTGCAGTTCACTGCGGCCGGATTCCTTGGAGAACTCCGTCTGGCCGATGCCGACGATGGCGCAGCTGCCGGGCAGCGAACCACTCATGCGGCCGTCCCGTCGAGCAGGCTGACCACCGCGGTTCCCGAGACATGATCGCCGAGGCTGTTGGACGCCTTGAA
>NZ_JAFAUS010000286.1 GCF_019243155.1 Mycobacterium sp. | reverse complement strand
GCGCGGTGGTGGACGCGCTCGTCGGGGAGCTCGAGATCTGATGGCCGACCCCGAGCCCATCGAGCTGGCGATGTTCCCGCTGGAGGTGGCCCTGCTGCCGGACCAGGACCTGCCGTTGCGGATCTTCGAACCGCGCTATGTCGCGCTGGCGCAGCGCTGCGTCGAGCGCGCCGAGCCGTTCGGCGTGGTGCTGATCTCGCGGGGCCGCGAGGTCGGCGGCGGCGATTCCCGTTGCGACGTCGGCGTTTTGTCGCGGATCACCGAATGCGTCGACCTCGGCGCGAACCGGTACTCGCTGGCCTGCCGGACCGGTGAGCGAATCCGGGTGTGCGAGTGGCTGCCCGACGATCCCTACCCGCGCGCCTCGGTGCGCCCGTGGCCCGACGAGCCCGGCGAGCCGGTGACGCCGGCCCAGGTCCGCGACGTCGAGGACAAGGTGATCGCGCTGTTCGCCCGGATCGCCGAGGCGCGTGACGCGGCGCTGCCGGACCGCGACGTGCTGCTGGGCTACGGCGATACCGGTGCCGAGGAAGCCGGGCAGCGTCTGCTCACGCTGGCGTCGCGCATCCCGCTCGGCGCGGCCGACAAGTACAGCGTGCTGGCGGCGCCGTCGGCTGCCGATCGACTGGCCGCGCTCGACGAGGCGGTGGTGGCGGTTGCCGAGATGGTCGAGTTCCAGCTGTCGAGTAGAGGACCGAACGACTAAGTGAAAGTACATCTGCAGATTGACGGTTCGCCGACCGCGGCCGCCGCCAGCGCGGTCGAGATCGCCGCGACGGGTGCCGACGGGGTGTTCACCTTCGAGGGCCAGCACGACGTGTTCTTCCCGCTGATCCTCGCGGCCGGCAGCACCGGCGCGGACCTGATGACGAACGTGGCGATCGCCCCGCCCCGCAGCCCGCTGCACCTGGCACACACCGCATGGGATCTGCAGGCCTACAGCGGCGGCCGGTTTCGCCTCGGGCTCGGTTCACAGATCAAGGTGCACATCGAAAAGCGTTACGGCAGCAAGTGGGAACGCCCCGCGGCGCGCATGGCCGAGACCGTCGCCGCGATCAAGGCGATCTTCGCGGCCTGGGAAGGACAGTCCCGCCTGGATTTTCGGGGCGAGTTCTACACGCACACCATCATGGCGCCCAACTTCAACCCCGGCCCCAACCCGTTCGGGCCGCCGCCGTTGCTGCTGGGCGCGCTCGGGCCGGTCATGACGCGCACGGCCGCGGAGGTCGCCGACGGGCTGCTGGTGATGCCGTTCAACAGCGCCCGCCACTTCGCCGAACGCACGCTGCCGGCGGTCGACGAGGGCCTGCGCCGTTCCGGGCGGACGGTCGGCGACTTCCAGATCATCGTGCAGGCCATGGTCGCCGTCGGGCGCGACGAGGCCGACCTGGCGGCCGCGGTCAACGGGGTCGCCTCGCTGATCGGGTTCTACGGCTCGACCCCGGCGTATCTGCCCGTCCTCGAGGTCGAACGATGGGCGGATGTCCAGCCCGAGCTCAATGCGCTGTCCAAGCAGGCCCGCTTCGCCGAGATGCGAGCGCTGATCACCGAGGAGATGGTGGCCCGCATCGGGATCATGGGGACGCCCGAGCAATGCGCGCAGCAGATCGCCGAGCGGTTCGGCGATCACGCCGGCGAGGTGTGTTGCTACTTCCCGGGTTACACGCCGCGCAGCGCCGACGTCGCCGACCTGATCGGCGCGCTGCACCGGGTCCCGGCCCTGCGATGAGCGCCGACCTGCTGGTCGAGGTGAGCGCCGGCGTCGCGGTGCTCACCCTCAATCGACCCGAGCACCTCAACGCCTACACCGCCGAGATGGGCGCGCTGCTGGGCCGCGCCTACCGGGACTGCGACGAGAACGACGACGTCCGCGCGATCGTGCTCACCGGTGCGGGCCGGGCGTTTTGCGCGGGGGCCGATTTCTCCGGCGGCGCTGCGCCTTTCGACGCTCCCTCCGGCGACGGCACGTTCTCCGCGTCGCCGATCGACCCGGCCGCCTTCGAGTTGCGCAAACCCGTGATCGCCGCCGTCAACGGTCACGCCGTGGGCATCGGGTTGACCATCGCGCTGCAGGCCGACATCCGCATCGTCGCCGAGGACGCGAAATACGGTGTGGTGCAGGTGCGCCGGGGCGTGATCCCCGACTGCATGTCGCACTGGTCGCTGACGCATCTGACCAACCTCGGGGTGGCGGCCGAGGTGTTGTTGACCGGGCGGACGTTCACCGGCAGCGAGGCCGCCGCGCTCGGGATCGCGAACCGGGCGCTGCCCGCCGATCGGGTACTCGACCACGCGCTCGAGATGGCCCGCGACATCGCGGTCAACGTAGCGCCGATGTCGGCGGCGTTGTGCAAAAGGCTGTTGTGGGACAGCGCAATTCGTGGCTACACTCCACGCGAGGTCGCCTCGCTGGAGACGCAGCTGCATCACCGGGTGATGGGCACAGCGGATGCGGCCGAGGGTGTGGCCGCCTTCTTCGACGAGCGGCCCCCGCGGTTCAGCGCGAGCGTGTCGGCCGACTGGGCGGCGCTTCCGGAGCCGTAGCAGCTCGGCCAGCGCGACGCCGCGCTCGAGACGCTCGCAGGTTTGCGGCGTTTCCGCAAGTCTTCGCATTGCACCAGGCCCCGCTGTTGTTCTTCGAGCGGTCGTAAAACGTTGTCTCACATGAGGGCTCGCGGCATTGCTTGATCCGTCTCCAACTGTCGTCCTGCTGACTGAGGTGGATCTCGATGAAGAGGGCAGAAGCCAACCAACGCCAACCGCTCCCCGTGGGCTTTATTCGGAAACTACCGGAGTGGGAGAACGCGAAGGCCGCGTAGACGGAGTTGACACAACTCAACTGTTTTCTATCGAGCGATCCTCCACTGACCATTTTCGCGATCCCGTGGCGCAAGTCCCGCAGTTTCGGCAGGTCGTCCGCCTTTAGTGGTGGCGGTCCGGCGTCGGTATTTCGGAACGCGGCCCACTGCGACACCGCGGCGGCGCACCAGTCTCCTGCCAGTTTGACGTCGGCCAGTGCATCGGTGTCGCGGTCCCGGCTGGGGACAGTGTTGAGAAATTCCTGAACCAGCCGCAGGCCGTCGGGCGCGACTCCGAATTGGCTTTGGCATGGCCCGAACCGTTGAGAAGGCATCGGTTGTCGGGTCATAGCCGTTGCTTGCCTAGCCAGGACGTCATGGTGTTGGCGACCGTGGCCCACGCCGGTTCTAGCATGAGCTCGTGTCCCATCTCGGCGAGTAACACTGGTTCGGTGTCGTAGGCCTTGGCGGTGCGGCATACGTCACTGGTGGCATAGACTCGATCCTCTTGTCCGCCAATGACTAGGATGGGGGTGGTTATTTTGCTGGTGTCAACCAAGTTGGTGGCAACCATGTCGAAAAACATGGCGCGTGCGCTCTCGGGCTGGAGTCGTGTCGTGACCGCTTCGACAAGACGATCGGGAGCCTTCCCACCGAACAACAGCTCCCGCGCTCCTGCGGTAGACCCGTACAGGTGAGCAGGATTCCCTGTAAGCGCAAATCTGGTGCAGCGGTAGGGATGTTGGCGGATCGACCGCAACAAAGAGTGTAGCTGTCCTCGCGGGGGCGCAGAGGCGATAAGCACCGCGGCGGGAAGATGGTGGGTCTCCAAGTATTTCTGGACGAGAAAACCGCCCATAGAGTGGCCCACCAACACCGGAGGTGCAGGAAGATTCTCTGCGATCGATGCCACGTCGGTCACGTAATCGGAAATTGAGCAGGTGTGAAGCGGTTTCTCGAGCGGGCTGGAGCCGTGCCCGCGCAGGCTCAACGCCAGGGCGCGGAATCCCCGGCTGGCGAAGAAGTCGAGAAAGTGTTCATTCCAACACCATCCGGCATGCCATGCCCCGTGAACGAAAAGCAGCGGGTATCGATGAAGTTTTCTGGCTTGTCCCTTATCGATCACTTCCAGTAGGCGGTTGGGGTACGTCATCAAGCATGGCCTTCCGTAGCCGTTGACTTGTCGAACCGATTGTCCGGGCGGAGGTTTGCTTGCCCGGCATCGGATTGGCTAGCTATCGCACGGGCCTATCAAATTCGATATTCGGCTTTGATGAATTGTGCGGCGCGCTCGCCGATGACGACGCAAGGTGCCATGGTGTTGGCGGTAGTGATGCGCGGCATTATCGAGGCATCCGCGATGCGCAAACCGCCGATGCCGTAGACCTTCAGGCGTCCGTCGACCACGGACATGGGATCGCGGCCCATCTTCGCTGTACCGCATTCGTGCCAGTAGGTGGTGACCGCGTTGCGTAAGTATGTCTCGAGTTCGGCACCGTTGAGCTTGCCCGGCATCACCTCGTTTGCGACGAAGGGCCGAAGCTCGGCCGAGTTGCCGATCTCGCGCAACGTTTCGATGCAGGAGATCGCGGTCTTGAGGTCTTCAGGGTCCGCCAGCGCGTTAGCTTCGATGCGGACTGGGTCGGTCGGGTTGTTGCCCGACAAGCGAACCCGACCCCGGCTGCGAGGATGGGTAGGTGAACCGAAGAGGGTCCAACCACTCTGAGGCAGGCCAAATTTCGCAGCGTTTTCCGCGGTGGCTTTCGGAAATGGCCCTACGCATGCGAACAGGTCGGGACCGTGGACAGTGGCAGCCCCGGAGTCCCAGAATAATGCCGCCCCGACCTGAGTGCTGCCCTGAAGGGTTTGGGGGAATTCCCACACGCAGTCGAACCCGAAGTGGTCCTGAAGGTTGCGTCCCACGCCAGGCAGGTTCTGGCGAACGTCGACGCCAACTCGATGCAACTCATCGGCTTCGCCGATGCCGGATTGCATGAGCACCTTGGGCGTGTGAATCGCACCAAGTGAAAGGACGATCTCAGCGTCGGCGGCAATCCGATGAACGGCGCCGTCATGGACGACCTCGACACCGGTGGCCCGGTCGCCGTCGAAGAGCAGGCGGGTGACCAGTGCGTGCGGCACCACGGTCAGGTTCGGCTGGTGCTGATGCGGGGCGGTGTAGGTGCGGAATACCGATAGGCGTTTAGCGTCGCGCCAGCGCAGGTCGACAATGGCAGCGCCGCGGGTCTCCTCCATAAGGGGACCGTTTGGACTCTGGTAAGTGGGAATCCCCAATGCCCTGGCAGCTTCCAACGTCGCCGCGGCGAGCGGATGCGCATCGGGCGCCGGTTGTACGAACACCGGCCCGCCCCTGCCCCGATGATTCGGTTCGCCGATACCGTGCCAATCCTCGATTCGACGGTAAAGTTCGAGAACTGGCTCGTATCCCCATGCCGGCTCGTCGGATTCGGAAGCGTAGTGATCCCAGTCGTCGCGGTGTCCTCGCGCCCAGATCATCAGGTTGATGCTGGATCCGCCGCCGAGCACTTTGCCCATTGAAAATGGGATCCCCCGCCCTTGAATCCGCGGGTCCGGATCAGAGATGAATCCCCAATCACGTTCGCTGCCAATGTTGGATGGCCATTGCATTGGGTCAGTCACGTTGGGGACGTCGTCGTTCCCGCCGGCCTCCAGAAGTAAGACTTTGATATCGGTGTTTTCAGCCAGCCGACCGGCAATCACCGACCCTGACGAACCGGCACCGCACACGATGAAATCGTACTGTTGCTCCCACACATCATTCACGAAGCTCTCCTGACTCATTTGCTTGATAAATCGGTCGATATCTATATCCACGCTTGGAAATCGCTTGTAGTTCAACCTAATCCGATGGATTTGGCCGAGAACGAGTTTCGCCACGATCGCTTGCGTCGTCCCGTTTTTGGCGCCTCGGATATGGCTATTGGTATCGAGACGGTGCAGGTCTGCGCGGTTGGTCAGGGTTATCGTGTCTTCATGGAGTTTCGCGGCATCTGTTTAACCCCACCCGTATTCACTAGATCGGGTTGATGCCGACTCCCCATAACGCTTGGAGTCCGCACGGGTCGCGAGCGCCCTCGCCATCGGCGAATTACCTCGTATCGATCTATGCCAGCGTGCGGCTGCACTAACCCTCTTCGCCCGCAATGCTGTCCATCGACGCTCCGCGGGATACAGAGTCACGCCTATCCGGTACCCCTCCGGCTGCGGGCTCTCCACGTCGAATGCCATCGCCTCATCGGTAAGTGCAGCCGGGTCGTCCGAGGGCACAACGAGATTGGTAACTGAAATTCGGCGGTGGCCTTGGCCAAATCGGACCGCTGCAAACTGCTAGGCCACTAGCGTTTTGAGCCCAAGCGTGGAGCGCAGCCAGCCGCCCATTTCGACGATGGTGCGGTCGACCTCGTCAACATGGCCGGCCCCCATGATGAAGGAATGTTGCTCCTTGTCCACCTGCCTGATGACGATGTTATTGCCTGCCTCCTTCGCCTTTTGCGCGAAAGCGATGGCGTCCGACGCCAGTAGTTCGTACTCGCCGTAGTACACCGCGGTGGGTGGTAGCGCGGACAGGTCGGCCCCGAGCAGGTGCACCCGCGGGTCGGTGAATTCCACGCCAGTTCCGTCGAGCCAGCACGACCGGAACAGCTCGAGCAATCCTCGAGTGAGCAACTTGTCTCGCTCGGCATTGGTCTCGATGGATTTCCCCGAGAGAGTGACATCGGTCCACGGCGAAATGGATAACACGGCGCCCGGCGTCGCCTCACCACGGTCGCGTAGCCGCAACGCAAGTTCGACCGCGAGATAGCCGCCGATCGAGTGGCCAACGCTGGCGATCTTCCCGGCTCTGTACCCCTGGTCGAGCAGCCAGTGGTAGGCGCTGTCCACGTCGTCGACCTGCGCGGGGTACTTATGCTCCGGCGAACGGCGAAAGTTCAGTACCAACGAGGGCATGCCGGCCGCCTTCGCGATGTGCGCCGCCGCTTTTCGATCGGAATGCATCGACATCAGGACGCTGCCACCCATATGGGTATGCAACAGCACTGCGTCGGGGTCACTCCCGACAGGGATGCACCACAGGGCATCCACGCCACCGGCATCGACCTCTGCGTAGGTGACACCCTCGGGTTCCTTCGTCGCCAGATGGATGTTCTCGGCGACATCGCGGATTGTCTCCAGCTCGAAGTGGGGTTTCGAGGTTCGCTTGCCAAGCTCTGCGAAGAACTTGGACAGTTCGAACGCCTGCTCGCCTGTCATAAATGTTCCTTTCGTCAACCCCATTGAATAACGACCACTATATAACGATCGGTTTTCTCTGGCTAGGCCGTTTGTGATGCCCATAAGGTATGGCGAGGCGACCGATTCGGTATTAGACCGCAAGGCTGAAAAGCTGATGCCGCAGGAAATTTCGAGCAGTGATCGGGACTCGGCATGCTGCTTCCGCACTCGGCGCAGAGGATGCCGCGCGCACGTGATGGTGCAGCCCGTCGATAGGCGCGTCGAAATATCGTCGCCCGCAATGCGATTGATGCCGACCTTCGAAATCTGGGCTGAGGCAACTTTGGTACGGCACTCAAAAGGCCACGCTTGAAGCTGGCCCTGGGAGTGAATCCGCGATATCATCACGCGAATCATGTTTGCGCAGAACCGGTTTAAGATAAACCTCGATCGCATCGGAGTCTAAGGAAAGCGCTCCTCAGTGGCGCGGCGCAGCCCGGGCGACTTTAAGTTACGAGCCGGCGTGCAACCGGCCCGACACCGCCCGGCCCCCGCTGGTGGATTCGTCGACCGCGAAGGCGGGCTCAGTCATCGTCGTCGCTTGCCAGGTGAAATGAGCCCGTCTGTTGTCTCGCTCGCGGCGTCGATCACCTCGGCCTGCGTGGCTGGATCGGCCATCGCGCGCGAGATCGACACCGCGCCAACCATCAGCGCGACGATGCTCCACGCCCGGCGGTCGCGGTCGGCGCCGTCCAATAGCTCCGCTATCCGGGCCGCGAGTACGGAAATCTTATGTTCGTACGCCTCGCGCGTGGGCGCTCCCGCCCGCGCCACGTCGGCGCTGAGGGTGGGCATCACGCATCCATCGCCCGGGTTGTCCACATGGTAGCTGCTAAGGTATTCCGCTACAAAGGTTTTGAGTTTCGTCCTTCGTTCGGCCTTCGTGCCGGACGCTGTGTCGGAAACGAACGGCTCACCGACGTTGGCGTCAACGATCGCCTCGAGCATTGCTTCCTTGTTTGCGAAATTCGAGTAGAACGCCCCCGACGTCGCGTCCGCCGCGGCGGCCAGCTTGTCCACTCCTATCCCGTTGAAGCCGGCCACCTTCATCGATCGGGTGCCGGCACGCAGTAACGTGGCGCGCGCCTTCGCCTTCTGGTCTGCCGGGTATCTCATGACAACAACCTTTGTAATATAACTATCGGTATCTTACGCTAGTGTGGCCGGATCGGTCGTCTGTTCGGCACACTTCAGCGCCGTGGTGATGAATTCGTCGCGAGCCGCATCCGGGACCGTGGCGTCCCATGCCAGCACCACTTGGCTGGGGGCGAGGCCGTCGGCTGGCACTACTCGTAGGTCTGGCCGCCGGTAGGCCATGGCCGTCGACCGGGGAAGCACCGCGAAACCAGCGCGGGCGGCCACCAACTCGAGCTTCTGCTCCACGCCGGTGACCGAGGACTGCACCGCCTCCCGGCGCCGCTCCGGGCTGGCAAGCGCATACCACTCGGGCACGGATGCCGGGTTCTGCAGGAGCCGCCGCGAAGCAAGGTCCGCCAATGTCACCGAGGGACGCTCCGCCAGCGGGTCGTCAGCCGGCAGCACGACGTCACGGGGTTCCTCTAGCAGCGGCGCGGTGGCCAGCCCAGACAGATCGAACGGCGAGCGAGCGTAGACCACCTGCGCGTCGCCGCGGCGAATGACCTCTGCCTGCTCGCTCCAAGTCACCTGCACGATCACGGCGCGCCGCGCCGGATCACCTGCCTCGAATGCCCGCGCGGCGACGGTCGCGAAGAGGCCGGGGAGCACCCCGACCGTGACCACGACGGCTGGGACTTCGGCCTGGGAGAGCCGTTGCCGCAGTGCCTGCACTTCGGTGAGCAGAAATCGGCCGTCGTCGAGTAACCGTGATCCGGCCGCGGTAAGTGTCGCGCCGCGGGTGGTCCGGTTCAACAGCGTCACACCCAACTCCCGCTCGAGTGCACGAATTTGACGCGAAAGTACGGGCTGGGCGATGTGTAGGCGGGCCGCGGCGCGGCCGAAGTTGAGTTCCTCGGCAACGGCGATGAAATACCGCAGCTTCCGCATGTCCAAATCCGCGGTGGCCATACCGAGAGGGTATAGCCGTCGGACAGAAAGGGTGTTGGACTGGCGGAGGAGGCCGCTCGACCCTGGATGCATGAGTTTGCGAAACAAACGTGTCCTGATCATCGGGGGGACGTCGGGCATCGGCCTGGCGGTGGCCGCTGCCGTCGCCGAGCGCGGCGGCACGCCGGTCGTCGCTTCCCGCCGCCCGTCCAGCGTCGACCGCGCGCTGGGCTCGCTGCCCGCGGGCGCGGTCGGCGCCACGGTCGACCTTGCCGATCCGGCGTCCATCGAGCGCCTGGCCGAACAGGTCGGTCACGTCGACCATCTGGTCTACACCGCGGGCGAGCCGCTGCAGACGGTGGCGCTGGCCGGACTGACCCCCGACGTGATCACGGCCTTCTATCAGACTCGCTTTGTCGGGGCGTGCAGCACGGTGCGGGTGGTCGGTCCACGGCTGCCGCGAGACGGTTCGATCACGCTGACCAGCGGATCGGCCGCCGAGCAGCCAGAATTCGGTGTGTTGCCGGTGAGCTTGTGCGGCGCGATGAACGCACTGACCGCTGCCCTGGCGGTCGAACTAGCTCCGGTGCGGGTAAATGCTGTCGCCCCCGGCGTGGTGCACTCGCCGCTGTGGGACTACATGGGCAAGCAGGACCGCGACTCAATGTTCGCCGATGCGGCAGAACGTATCCCGCTACGCAGGATCGCCGAGGCCGACGAGGTGGCGCGCGCCTACCTGTACTGCATGGAGCAGACCTACTCCACCGGAGCGCTCGTCAAGGTCGATGGCGGCAGCGTCCTCACCTAGCCTTCAGTCGTGGTCTGCGCCCGCCGCGGATCGCAGGAAGCGGTGAGTTCAGCGCGAGCGTCTCGACCGACTGGGCGGAGCTGCCGGAGCCGTGAGCAGCTCGGCCAGCGCGACGCCGAGGTTGTGCAGATTGGTTGTGAGCGAATAGGTTCCATCGACCGTCCAATTGAGGATGCCGCCGGACAGCGCGCCGACGATGATGTCGGCCAGGGTTTCCGGATCGTGGCCCGCGGTCACCTCGCCGCGCGCGGCGCCCTCTTTGATCAGTTCGACAAAGGTGTCGTGCAGTTTGGCGCCGCGCTGGATGCCGTAGCCGTTGGTGGCC
>NZ_JAFAUS010000194.1 GCF_019243155.1 Mycobacterium sp. | reverse complement strand
GGTACCGCCCTGCCCGAGCCGCTCGTCGCCGCGGTGCACGGTCTCGACCTGCACGCCGGGCTGCTCGCTGACGGTGATCTGCGCCTTCCCGTTGGCGCGCGCCGAGCCGTCGTGCAGACCACGCAACCGGCGCAGCGGGGTGAACCGCCAGATCTCGTCACGACCGCTGGGCACCTCGAACGCGTCGACATCGAACGACGCGAACAGCTCGCCCTTGTTGGCAGCGGTGAGCGCCGAACCCTCAACCGCCTCAGTCATGTTCGTCACTAGCCGACCGAGCCTTCCATCTGCAGCTCGATCAGCCGGTTGAGCTCCAGGGCGTACTCCATGGGCAGTTCCTTGGCGATCGGCTCGACGAAGCCGCGCACCACCATGGCCATCGCCTCGTCCTCGGTGAGCCCGCGGCTCATCAGGTAGAACAGCTGGTTCTCGCTGACCTTGGACACGGTGGCCTCGTGACCCATCGTGACGTCGTCCTCGCGGATGTCGACGTACGGGTAGGTGTCACTGCGGCTGATCGTATCGACCAGCAGCGCATCGCATTTCACGCTGGAGCGCGAACCGTGCGCGCCCTTGTTGACCTGGACGAGCCCGCGGTAGGAGGTGCGGCCGCCGCCGCGCGCCACCGACTTCGAGACGATGTTGCTCGACGTGTTCGGCGCCAGGTGCAGCATTTTGGCGCCCGCGTCCTGGTGCTGCCCCTCGCCTGCGAAGGCGACCGACAGCACCTCGCCCTTGGCGTGCTCGCCGGTCATCCAGACGGCCGGGTACTTCATGGTGACCTTGGACCCGATGTTGCCGTCGACCCACTCCATGGTGGCACCGGCTTCGGCGCGCGCCCGCTTCGTGACCAGGTTGTAGACGTTGTTCGACCAGTTTTGAATGGTCGTGTAACGGCAACGGCCACCGGGCTTTACGATAATTTCCACGACTGCGGAGTGCAGCGAGTCCGACGTGTAGATCGGGGCGGTACAGCCCTCCACGTAGTGCACGTAGGCGTTTTCGTCGACGATGATCAGCGTCCGCTCGAACTGGCCCATGTTCTCGGTGTTGATCCGGAAGTAGGCCTGCAGCGGGATGTCGACGCGCACACCCGGCGGGACGTAGATGAACGAACCACCGCTCCACACCGCGGTGTTCAGCGCGGAGAACTTGTTGTCGCCCGCGGGAATCACCGTTCCGAAGTACTGCTGGAACAGCTCCGGGTGCTCGCGCAGCCCGGTGTCGGTGTCCATGAAGATGACGCCCTGGGACTCCAGGTCCTCACGGATCTGGTGGTAGACCACCTCGGACTCGTACTGCGCCGCCACACCGGCGACCAGCCGCTGCTTCTCGGCCTCGGGGATGCCGAGCCTGTCGTAGGTGTTGCGGATGTCCTCGGGCAGATCATCCCAAGAGGCGGCCTGCTTTTCGGTGGACCGCACGAAGTACTTGATGTTGTCGAAGTCGATGCCCTCCAGGTTCGAACCCCACGACGGCATCGGCTTGCGCTCGAAGATGCGCAGCGCCTTGAGCCTGGTCTGCAGCATCCACTCGGGCTCGCTCTTCTTCCCCGAGATGTCGCGGACCACCGCCTCCGACAACCCGCGCTGCGCGCTGGCGCCCGCGACGTCGGAGTCCGCCCAGCCGTAGCCGTACCGGCCCAGCGAGTCGATTGTCTGCTCCTGCGTCAGCGGCTCGACAGCGGCTGTGTCGACAGTCTTTTGGGCCTCTGGCGTGAGGGTCATAACGACGCTCCTTTGGTGCTCGTGTTGTCGGTCATGTAGCGCCGGTCCTCCGCATCGCTTCGCTTTGCGTCGTCGCCGGCGCGGCGCGGGCTGGGCGCCGTGGTCGCCGTCTGTGTCAGGGGTACGTGGGTGGTGCAGGCGCAATCGCCGTTGACGATCGTCGCCAACCGCTGCACGTGGGTACCCAGCACCTCCGCCATCGCCTGCTGTTCGGCGTCGCACAGTTCCGGGAATTCCTCGGCGACGTGCGACACCGGGCAGTGGTGCTGGCAGATCTGCACCCCGTGAATCGGGCCGCCCACCCGCGTGGTGGTGGCCACGAAGCCGGCTTTCGACATTGCCGCGGCGATCCGCTCGGCGGCAGCCTCGACATCCGCGTCATCCGCGCTGTCGGCCGCGGCGACCCCGGCCAGGACGCTGTCGATCCGCTGCCGGGCGAACCGCTGGACCGCCTCCTCGCCGCCGATCTCGCGCAGCTGGCGCATGGCCGCCGACGCCAGGTCGTCGTAGGCGTGGTCGAGCTTGGCCCGGCCGGCCGCGGTCAGCCGGTAACGCTTGGCGGGGCGTCCCCGCCCCATCTGCTGCCAGGCCGCGGCGGCGGTGGACTCGGCGTCGCCCGCGTCGATCAAAACGTCCAGGTGACGCCGCACACCGGCGGCCGACAAGCCGAGCCGGTCACCGATCTCACCGGCGGTGATCGATCCGGACTCCACCAGCAACCGCACGATCGCGCGGCGGGTGTGCCCGTCGGGCACCGCGGCGCCCACCGCGTCGACGGCGGCGTCATCGGGGCTGGTCCGGATTTTCACAACACCAGTGTGACGCAATTCCGGAGATCGGTCTAGCAAGGGTGCCCTCTGTCCGCGTTGCGCTGCTCACACCGCGGGCGGTGCGATAGCGACGGTTACGCTGCTGTGATGGCAGCCCGCCACCACACGCTCAGCTCGTCGATCGCCAGCCTGCATGGCGACGAGCAAGCGGTGGGTTCGCCGCTGAACGATACCGAGCTGACCGCGCTGCAGCGCACCCGCCTGTTCGGTGCCACCGGCACCGTGCTGATGGCGATCGGGGCGCTGGGCGCCGGGGCCCGGCCCGTCGTGCAGGACCCCACGTTCGGGGTCCGGTTGCTCAACCTGCCCTCGCGGATCCAGACGGTTTCGCTGACGATGACGTCGACCGGGGCCGTCATGATGGCGCTGGCCTGGCTGATGCTCGGCCGGTTCGCACTCGGCAACAGGCGCATGTCGCGCGGCGACCTCGACCGCACGCTGCTGCTCTGGATCGTGCCGCTGCTGATCGCACCGCCCATGTACAGCAAAGACGTCTACTCCTACCTGGCGCAAAGCCAGATTTCGCTGGAGGGCCTCGATCCCTATCGAGTGGGCCCGGCTTCCGGGCTCGGCCTGTCGCACGTGTTCACGCTGTCCGTCCCCACCCTGTGGCGGGAGACCCCGGCGCCCTACGGCCCGCTGTTTTTGTGGATCGGACGCGGGATCTCGGCGCTCACGGGAGAGAACATCGTCGCCGCCGTGCTCTGCCATCGGCTGGTCGAGCTCGTCGGCGTCGCGCTGATCGTCTGGGCTACCCC